>JBIIUM010000198.1:0-5707 GCA_044339985.1 Burkholderiales bacterium
TCGCCGGCAAGAACCTTGTCTTCGACACGTTTCCGGGGTACGGCGGTAACCTCGAGTTGCTGCAATCGGCGGCTGCGGGTGGTGGGCATTTCAACCCCTCGACCGACAGAGATGGGGTACATCGTTCCGTTCCAGTGCTGGTCGAGTACCGGGGCGCTTACTACGAGGCTTTGTCGCTGGCGGTGGTGCGACTCATCGCGGGATCGCCGCCGGTAAAGCCGGGGTTCCCCCCCGAGTCTGTGTTCACCCGCGGCTATCCTGGCCTCGAATGGGTGGAAGCTGGTCCTGTGCGAATTCCCGTGGATCAACGGGCAAACGCCCTGGTGCCTTACCGGGGCCCGTCGAAGAGTTTTCCTTATGTCTCGGCCACGGACGTCTTGAACGGAACCGCATCCGCAGAAACGCTACGCGGTCGGATCGTCCTGGTGGGCACCACTGCGCCGGGCCTGCAGGATCTCCGCTCCACACCAGTGAACCCCGTATACCCCGGGGTCGAAATTCACGCCAACCTGATCACCGGCATGCTGGACGGCACCATCAAGCAAAAACCTCCCTACGTCCTGGGGGCGGAGGTGCTGCTTCTGGGAACTGCCGGAATTGCCATGGCTGTGGCATTGCCTCTGCTGACCCCCCTTTGGGCGACGGTGGTCAGCGCCTTGACCCTGCTCGTCGTGGCTGGACTCAATCTTCTGGTCTGGACTCAGGCCAACTTGGTGTTGCCTTTGGCATCCGGCTTGCTTGCAGTCTTCGGCATCTGGGCGCTCAACATGGTTTACGGATACTTCGTTGAAGCCCGCGCCAAGCGCCAAATCGCGGCCCGATTCGGCGAGTACGTGCCCCCGGAGATCGTGGACGAATTGGCCCGCAATCCGGGGTTGTCTTCCTCGATGGAGAGCATCGAGCGAAACCTCACCATCCTGTTCTCTGATGTACGGGGCTTCACCAAGATCAGCGAGAGTCTTGACGCTCGCAACCTGTCGGCTTTGATGAACGAATACCTCACGCCCATGACGCGTGCAGTCCACGTCACGCGAGGGACGATCGACAAGTACATCGGCGACGCCATCGTGGCTTTCTGGGGTGCGCCGTTGGAAGACGCCTCCCACGCTTCCCATGCCGTTCAGGCGGGCCTTGATATGCAAAGGCGCCTTTCCGAAATGAACGAAGATTTTTCCGCCCGGGGTTGGCCGCGCCTGGCGGTGGGCATCGGCCTCAATACCGGGCGCGTCAGGGTCGGAAACATGGGCTCTGAAGTGCGAGTCGCGTACACTGTCATGGGGGATGCGGTTAACCTCGCCTCACGACTCGAGAGCCTCACGAAGCACTACGGTGTTTCGATGCTGGTGGGTGAGGCGACTCGCGCCGCCGCTCCAGAGTTTGTCTACCGGGAAATCGATCGTGTGCGCGTGGTGGGCAGGGAAGAGCCAGTGACCATTTTCGAGCCTTTGGGGCGTCAAGGAGAGGTTCCGCAGGAAGTCCTCAGCCGTATGAAGCTTTTCCAACAGGCTCTCAAGTTCTATCGAGCCCAGGATTGGGATAAGGCAGAGTTGCAGTTTCTCAACCTGTCCAAGACGGAAACCGAGACGCGTCTGTGCCAAGTGTTCGTCACTCGCATCGGGCAACTTCGCGCCCAGCGTCCTGCCCCGGACTGGGACGGCGTTCACCGTCTGGACCTGAAATAGGGGGCCGCGATGCAACTGAGAGTACTGGGCTGCAGCGGTGGCATCGGCGGTAATCTGCGAACCACATCATTCCTCCTGGATCATGACGTGCTGATTGATGCCGGCACGGGAGTGGGCGACCTCACTCTGGCGGAACTACAGCGAATCGACCACGTGTTTCTTACCCACGCCCACCTTGACCACGTGGTGATGCTGCCATTCCTGGTGGACACCGTGTCCGCCATGCGTGACGCGCCCATCACCGTGCATGTCACGGACGAAACCCGCGAGATCCTGCGGGACCACATATTCAACTGGCGAATCTGGCCCGACTTCTCCGCCATCCCGAACACGCAAAAACCGGTCATGCGGTTTTCCCCTGTGTGCGTGGGCCAGCCCGTGGACCTCCACGGCAGGAGGATCACGCCGCTGCCAGCCGCCCACACTGTTCCCGCCGTGGGCTATCGTCTGGACAGCGGTCGCGCCAGCCTCGTCTTCACCGGCGACACCACCAGTTGCGATGCGCTGTGGGAATCCATCAACGTCATCGACAACCTGCGCTACGTCATCATCGAGACGGCATTCAGCAATGCGGAAGAGGAGCTCGCGATGGCTTCGCGCCACCTTTGGCCCGATGCTCTGGCCGTCGAACTGGCAAAGCTGCAGCGACCCGCGCGTATTTTTGTCACACACCTCAAGCCCGGCGAGGGCGCGCTCACCATGGCGGAGGTGGAAGACCGTGCGGGGGTACACGAACCCCGAATGCTCTCCAACGGCCATGTCTTTGAGTTCTGATCTCGTCCAATCCGTGGTGCAGGTTTTAGAGCGAACCCAGAAAGTTAAAGCAGTCTCCTACGAGGCGGTACGTCGCCTTTTGCCTCCATGAACGGCTAATCGGGAATCCATCCATGAGTTCGGTACTCGAGTCGAAGCCCAATGCTGGCCAGAACGTTGCAGAGATCAGCCGCAAGCTGGAATTCCAGCGCAGGCTGCAGGCAGTAACGAACCGCATCCACGGCACGGCTCACGTTGACGAAATCATCCTTGAGCTGTCCACGGACATCTGCACGTTGTTCAACGCGGATCGCCTGACCATCTACACCGTGACGGAAGACCGCACGGCCATCGTTTCCAAGGTCAAGACCGGGCTCGCGTCGTTCAAGGACCTCAAGCTGCCTCTCAACGACCTCTCGGTCGCAGGGTATGTGGCGACCGCCCGGAAGCTCGTGAACATTCGTGATGTCTACGACGACAACGAATTGCGAGGGTTGTCTCCGCAACTTCGATTCCTCAAGGAAGTGGACAAGCGCACCGGCTATCGTACAAAACAGATGATGGCTGCTCCTGTCATGGAGGCGGGCAGCGGTGACCTGATTGGCGTGGTTCAGGTCATCAACAACAAGGCCGGCGAGAATTTCAGCCCTCTGGCGGAGGAGGGCCTGACGAGTCTGTGCGAGACGCTTGCGGTGGCAATGCGCTTGCGCCAGCGCGCGCCTGCGGCGCTTCGGGGTAAATATAATGGCCTCGTGGCGAACGGGGTCCTCTCGGCGGAGGAACTGGAACTCGCTCAGCGCTCCGCCCGGCGAAAGGGCCTCGATATCGAAGAGGTCCTGATTGATGAGTTCAAGGTCAAGCAACAAGCCATTGGCGAGGCTTTGGCGGCTTTTTTTGGCGTTGCCTATGAACCGGCGCGCCCTGACCGAATCAAGCCCCAGGATCTGCTCAGGAATCTCAAGCGCGACTTTGCCGAATCCAGCGGCTGGATTCCGCTGGAGGACTCCACGGAAGGCCTCATCACTCTGACGCCCGATCCAGAGCGCCTGCGTGTGTCGCGAATCGTGTCGACTGTCTTCCCGAAAGCAAAGGTGGTGTACCGCGTCACCACTTTGCGCGAGTTCCGATCCACGCTCGATAATTTTTTCGGCGGCGGGGCACCCTCGGAAGGCCTGGATCTCGGCGATGTTGGCGACTTGCTCGGCAAGCTCACGGATGAGTACGCCGAGGAAGGCTCCCCGGGGGAGTCGTCCGAAGACATCTCCATGGCGCAGGACAACGAGCTGGTCAAGCTCGTGAACAAGATCATCGTAGACGCCTATCACCAGGGCGCTTCTGACATCCACGTCGAACCCACCCCAGGGAAGGGAAAGACGGAAATTCGATTTCGCAAGGACGGCAGCCTGGTTCCGTACATTTCGGTACCGGCCTCTTACCGGAATGCGTTGGCAGCACGGCTGAAGATCATGTGCGACCTTGACATCTCGGAGCGCCGCAAGCCGCAGGACGGCAAGATCAAGTTCAAGAAATTCGGCCCCCTCGATATCGAGCTGCGCGTGGCGACCGTGCCTTCCCAGGGCGGCGTTGAAGACATCGTGATGCGCATCCTGGCCGCGGGCGAACCTATTCCGCTCGACAAGCTTGGCCTGTCGACGCTGAACAACAAGAACCTCAAGGACTGCGTCTCCAAGCCCTACGGTTTGTTTTTTGTCTGTGGCCCCACTGGCTCGGGCAAGACCACCACCCTGCACTCGGTGCTCGGCTATCTCAATACACCAGAGACCAAGATCTGGACGGCCGAGGACCCGGTTGAAATCACCCAGAAGGGATTGCGTCAGGTGCAGATGAACCCCAAGGCCGGGTTGACCTTCGCCACGGCCATGCGCGCCTTTCTTCGAGCCGACCCTGACATCATCATGGTGGGCGAGATGCGCGACAAGGAAACCACTTCCATTGGCATCGAGGCTTCGCTCACTGGCCACCTCGTGTTTGCCACCTTGCACACCAACAGCGCGCCCGAGTCCATCATCCGCCTGCTGGACATGGGCATGGACCCGTTCAATTTTGCCGATGCCCTATTGGGTGTTCTTGCCCAGCGCCTGGCCAAGCGATTGTGTGGCAAGTGCAAGGTGCCCCACCCTGCCAGCCCCGAGGAAATCAAGGGCATGCTTGAGGAGTATTCCGTGGAGCTGAGGAATACCGAGGCTTGGAAGAAGGACGCCAAAGGCTGCTACGAGGCTTTGTACCGCGAGTGGATCCAGAATTTCGGAAACGACAAGCAGCAGATCATCATCAACTCGCCCGTTGGCTGTGACGCCTGCAGCGGCACAGGCTACAAGGGCCGGGTGGGTCTTCACGAATTGCTGATCGGCACTGATCCCGTGAAGAAACTCATCCAGGAGCGTGCCCGGGTGGCCGAGATCGTGGCCACTTCGCTCGCAGAGGGTATGCGTACCCTGAAGCAGGACGGCATCGAAAAGGTCTTGCAGGGCATCACCGACATGAAGCAGGTTCGCGCTGTCTGCGTGAAGTAAGGGCAGGCACGGGTCTGGTTGGACGAAGATGACGATCACCATGAGCGGTGGCGCACAGGAAGCCCTAGATCTGCTCGCGCGCCTTGACGAGCTGAACGCGGTGGGAATCGCGCTTTCCAGGGAGCGTGACATTGAACGCCTGCTCGAAGCAATTCTCGTGGCGGCCAAAAGGATCACGAATGCCGACGGAGGCACCCTCTACCGCCGTCATGCGGGCGACCAAGACCGGCTCGCCTTCGAGATCATACGCACCGACTCCCTCGGAATAGCGATGGGGGGCACCACCGGAGCGCCGATCCCTTTCGAGCCGGTGCGGTTGCATGATGCCTCCGGAGGTGAGAACACCTCCATGGTGGTGGCCTATGCCGTGCTTCGTGACACCACAGTGAACATCGCCGACGCGTACACCGAGGCCGGGTTCGACTTCTCGGGCACCCGGGCCTTCGACGCGCAGACCGGATACCGCTCTCGGTCCTTTCTCACGGTGCCAATGAAGAACCATGAGGGAGAGATCATCAGCGTATTGCAGCTCATCAACGCCAAGGATCGCGTCACCGGCGATGTGAGGGCGTTCAGCCCGGCTGACGAACGGCTCGCCAGTTCGCTTGCTTCGCAAGCGGCAGTTGCACTCACCAATCAGTTGCTCATTTCCCAGCTAGAGGATCTCTTCGAGTCGTTCATCAACCTCATCGCGGAGGCCATCGACGACAAGTCGCCCCATACGGGCGGTCACTGCGA
>JBIIUM010000199.1:0-5646 GCA_044339985.1 Burkholderiales bacterium
GGGCGCGATCCGGCACTACCGGTTTCCCGTGAGCGACCTCACCCACTTCGATTCCCAGGGACGCGCCCACATGGTGGACGTGGGCGCCAAGGCCGAGACCGCGCGCGTGGCCGTGGCCGCCGGGCGGATCCGCATGCTTCCCGCGACCCTGGCGCGCATCCGCGACGGCACGGCTGCCAAGGGGGGCGTCCTCGGCGTGGCGCGGATCGCCGCCATCCAGGGCGCCAAGCGCACTGCGGAGCTGATTCCACTGCGCCATCCGGTGCCGCTCACCCGCGTGGCCGTGGAATTCTCCCTCGACGAAGCCGCCTCGGCGGTGGATTGCACGGCCACGGCCGAGTGCTTCGGGCGCACGGGCGTGGAGATGGAGGCGCTCACGGCTGCCGCGGTGGGCCTGCTCACCATCTACGACATGTGCAAGGCCATCGACCGCGGCATGGCCGTCGAGTCGGTGCGCCTGCTCGAGAAGCGCGGCGGCAAGTCGGGTCATTGGCAGGCCCCGGCCTGACACCCCTCCGCCCGGAAGCCCCGCCGCCCCCTTGGAATCCAGGCAGATGTCCTCTCTGCGCATCCTGACGGCGGTGCTGGTGTCGATGGCGGCCAGCCCCCTGCTTGCCGGGGTGGAGGAGGGTCGCGCCATCGCCCACGACCAGCTGCGCGGCAACTGTCTCGCCTGCCACCGCGCCCCGGCCGACCCCTCTGCAATCACCGAAGCCACCCTCGGTCCGGTGCTGAAGGACCTGGCCCGGCGCTTTCGGAATGTCTGAACAAGGCTCGGCAATGTTGGTCTCATGATGCATGCATAGAAAGACGAGGCTTCCGATGAGTCAGATGAGTTTCAGCGATGCGGAGTACGCGGGTAAGCGCAAGCGCACCCGCCGCGAGCAGTTCCTCGCCGAGATGGAACAGGTTGTGCCTTGGAAGTCGCTGCTCGGTCTGATCGAGCCGTACTACCCGGTGGCTGGGCGGGGGCGCCAGCCCTACCCCCTGGAGACGATGCTTCGGGTTCATCTGCTGCAGAACTGGTACTCGCTGAGCGACCCCGGGATGGAGGAGGAGCTCTACGAGAACACGCCGATGCGAAGCTTCGCGCGACTGTCTCTGAATGGTCCGATCCCCGACGAGACCACGATCCTGAACTTCCGCCACCTGCTCGAGGCTAACGAGCTTGCCGTGGAGGTCCTGCGGCGGGTCAACGCGTACCTGAGTCGCAAAGGGCTGATGCTCAAGCGCGGCACGATCGTGGATGCGACCTTCATTGACGCACCGAGCTCGACGAAGAACGCGGCAGGTAAGCGCGATCCGGAGATGGACTCTGGCTGCAAGGGTGAGCAGTGGCACTTCGGTATGAAGGCCCACATCGGCGTGGACGCCGAATCGGGTCTGGTGCATTCGGTGTTCACTACGCCTGCCAACGAATCCGACGTGGTGCAGACGGGCGAGCTGCTGCACGGCAAGGAGGAAGTCGTCCTCGGTGACTCGGGTTATCTCGGGGCTCAGGCGCACGTCTCGGGCCGCAAGAAGAAGGTGCGTTGGGAGATCTCGCGTCGGCCGGGCACGGTGCACAAGCTCAAGGCCCTTGGCGAGACCGCGCTGGTTGCGCATGAGCGACGCAAGGCGAGCGTTCGCGCGAAGGTGGAGCACCCGTTTCGGGTGATCAAGTGCCAGTTCGGCTTGGCCAAAGTTCGCTTCAAGGGACTGGCGAAGAACACGGCACACGTGATCACGCTGTTCGCCCTGTCCAGTCTTTGGATGGTGCGAAAGCGGCTGCTGGCGATGACGGGAGAGGTGCGTGCGCAGTAGAGCGAAACGGCAAGAAGAGCCTGCGTTCTTTCGGCTTACGCGCCGCCTGCGGGCGCATTGACGCGAAATCCTCGCGCATTGTGAAATCGACCCCCGTTCATAAAGACCAAACGTGTCTTGATCAGACCTTCCTTTCCCGACCGCGCGGCGCTTCGCGCCCAGGTGGCCGATGCATCGGCGCGCAACGCCCGGACGCTGATGCCGCTCTACGGCCGCCACCGCATCCTCACCGACCGCGAGATCGACCTCGTGGTGGACTACCTCCTCTCGCTTTGAGCACCCCCCTGCGCGCGCAATCGCCCCGCCGCCGCGTAGCGCTGCGCGCCGTGGGCTTGCTCGTGGCCGCCGCGGCAGCCCCGACCGCGCCGCTGCGTGCGCTGGCGGGCGAGGAAGACCGCGGCTCCGACGCCAAGACCCTCGAGGATGCGCTCGCCGCCTCCGGCACGGCCGATGCCGTGGAGACCGACGCCATCGATCTCAGCGCGCCCGACATCGCCGAGAACAGCGCCATCGTGCACGTGGAGATCCGCTCGCGGCTCCCCGACACCCGCACCATCTGGCTGTTCGCCGAGAAGAACCCCCAGCCTCTTGTCGCCCGGTTCGACCTGCTCCCGGGGCTCGAGCCCAGCCTGGCCGTGCGCATCAAGATGGCCGAGTCCGCGTTCCTGCGCGTGGTGGTCAGGGCCGGCGACGGCCTCCACATGACGCGCCGCGAGACCAAGGTCACGCTGGGCGGCTGCGCGGGATAGGAGCAGCCGTGGCCGACCCGATCCGGATGCGCATCGCCCTGGAGGGCGAGGTTGCGGTGGTAAAGGTGCTCATGCCGCACCCCATGGAAACCGGGCTTCGCAAGGACGCGGTCTCGGGCGAGCTGGTACCCATGCACTACATCAGCCACGTGGTGGTGAACCACAACGGGCGCCCCGTCCTCGACGCCAGGACCAGCCGGTCCGTGTCGCGCAATCCCTTCCTCGAACTGCGCATCACCGGAGCACGCAGCGGCGACCGGGTGGGCGTGCGCTGGGAGGACAACCGCGGCGACAGCAACAGCCTCGAGACGGTGATCAAGTGATCGCGCGCACCGCCGCGGCGCTCGCGCTGCTCGCGCTGGCCGTGTGTCACGACGCGCTCGCCCAGGCATCTCCCGAGCGCGACCGGGCGCGCTTCCTGGAGCTCCACGCGCGCCGCCTCCCCGGAATCCCCGTGGCGGACTACGTGCACGGGCCGTTCGCCTTGAACGCCGACGCGCGCCGACACTACGAGGACATCATGTCCTTTCCGCCCTTCCTGCCTGAAGTGGAGCGCGGCCGGGTCCTGTGGGAAACGCCGTTTCGCAACGGCCGCACCTACGCCGACTGCCTTCCCCAGGGGGGGCGCATGATCGCCGGCCGCTATCCCCTGTACGACGAGGCGGAGGACCGGGTCATCACCTTCGAGATGGCCCTCAACCGCTGCCGCCGCGCCAATGGCGAGCCGGAGTATCGCCACGACGATCGGCAGACCATGGGTCTGCTCAGCGCCTGGGCACGCAGCCTGTCGGACGGCATGCCCATGGACATCCGCGTGGAGGGGCCAGGGGCCCTGCGTCGCTACGAGAACGGCCGGCGGCTGTTCTTCCGCCGCATCGGCCAGATGAACTTCGCCTGCGCCACCTGCCACCTGCACAACGCGGGGGGCGTGATGCGCATGGAGGCCATCTCTCCGGCCGTCGGCCAGGCAGTGCACATTCCCATCTGGCGCGGGGCCGAGCGGCTCTACACCGCCCACATGCGCTTCACGCGCTGCATGGAGCAGGTGCGCGCCGAGCCCTTCCCCCCATGGGCAGCGAGGCCTTCAACGACCTCGAGTACTTCCATGCCGCGCTCTCGAACGGCCTTGCGCTGCAGGCCAACGTGTACCGGCGCTGAAGGGGCGGGCCGAGCGCGGCGCGACGGCCCGCCGGCCGGGGCTTCGTGAGGCCCGTCGACCCGCGGGCGGCTGCGCTCGCCGCCGATGCCCGGACCGCCTGGAGCGCCGGCGACTCCGGCCGGGCTCGCCGCCTCGCCCTGGCGGCGCTGGCCCTGGATGCCAGCGAGCCCGCCGCCCTCAATGTGCTGGGCGGCATTGCCTTTGTCGATGGATCGCTGGACGAGGCACAGGCCCGGTTCGAGGCGGCGCTGGCTTCGGATGCCGGATTCGCGCGCGCGCGCTTCAACCTGGGGCTGGTGGCGCTCCAGCGCGGCGCGCGCGAGGCTGCCGAGGCCCTCATGTCGGGGGCGCTGGAATCCGGCGGCGATGCCGACGACTGGCTGTTGCTGGGAAACGTGCGCAGCGAACTGGGGCTCGCCGATGCTGCCATCGCGGCATGGCACGCGGCTGTGGAGGCCGATTGCGCCTGCCTCCCGGCGTGGGTCAACGCCGGCAGCGCGCTGCGCGCCGCAGGCCGTTTTGCCGAGGCGACCGGCGCGCTGGAACACGCGGTCGCCCTGGCGCCGGACAATGCCGTGCTTCGCAACGAGCTGGGCCTGGCCCTGCACGGAGAGGGACGCGTCGCAGCGGCGGCGGAGCAGTTTCGCGCTGCGTGGTCGCGCGCCGAGCCCCAGCCCGAGGCCGGCATCAACCTCGCCGACAGCCTGCGCGTGCTCGGCCGGCCCGGCGAGGCCCGAGAAGTGCTGGCCGCCGTCACCCGCCTGCGCCCGCAAGACGGCAGGGTGCACAAGGCGCTCGGGCTGCTGGCGCTCTCCACCGGCGCAAGGGACGAGGCGGCCGGGCACTATCGCCGCGCCGCCGCCCTGCTGCCGGAGGATGCGGAGGTGGCTCACCTCCTGGCTGCCGCCGAGGGCAGGCCGGTGGACAGCGCGCCTGCGCAATACGTGGCCCGCCTGTTCGATGACTTCGCGCCGCGCTTCGACCTGGAGCTCACCCGCGACCTGGACTATCGCATCCCCGAGGAACTCGCGGCGCTGTTGCGCGCCACGCTGCTCCCGGGCACTTGCGGACTGCGCGTGGCAGACCTGGGGTGCGGCACGGGTCTGGTCGGCGCTGCCCTCGGTGGGCTGGCCGGTCGACTGGAGGGCGCGGACCTGTCACCTCGCATGCTGGCCGCCGCGTCGGAGCGCAATCTCTACGCGCGACTCGAGTGCATCGATCTGGTGCGCTTCCTGAACGAGGGCCCGGAAGGCCGCTACGACCTGGTGGTCTGCGCCGACGTGTTCATCTACGTGGGCCGGCTCGAAGCCAGCTTTTCGGCGGCATGGCGGGCGCTCGCGCCGGGCGGCCGGCTGGCCTTTTCCCTCGAGACCGCCCCGGCAACGTTCGAGGGTCAGGCGGCGTTGCAGGCCTCGGGGCGCTTCGCCCACCGGCCCGGCGCCGTGCGCGACCTGGCACGAGCAATCGGCTTCGCGACCCTCGCATGGCGGGACACGGTGGTACGCCGGCACAACGGCCAGCCGGTGGACGGACTCGTG
This sequence comes from Burkholderiales bacterium, assembly GCA_044339985.1. Classification (GTDB taxonomy): domain Bacteria; phylum Pseudomonadota; class Gammaproteobacteria; order Burkholderiales. Next base: position 5,250 of record JBIIUM010000199.1, read on the forward strand.
GCGGTGCTGGAGCGGCCCTGACGCCGTGGCGGCCTGCCCACCGGCATCCGCGCCGGCTGCGACCCGGCGGGCGGGTGCGTGCGCCCGACCTACTTCTTGCGAGCCAGCCGGACCACGAGGCCCTTGGTGACGTTCTCGGCGAAACCCTCCGTGTAGCCCAGTTCCTGCAGCTGCCAGCGGAAGGTATTGCCCAGTTTCGCCTTGCGGAACAGGCTGAGGCGAGCGAATAGGAATTTCAAACGACATATCCCGCGAGTTGGCACTGTATTGCCCGTACTTTGAGCGGTCAACCGCGCGCTCCCAGGCGATCAATCCCCCGTTGCACTGACGATACGAACGCGGCTTCGGGCCGGATCACCGTTCACCCGCCTCGCCTTGGCGCCCTCACGCGATCACG
>JBIIUM010000200.1:0-5607 GCA_044339985.1 Burkholderiales bacterium
GTGAGCGTGGTTCACGGCGGGCACTTCCCCAGCTTCGGGGGCGAACGCTACCGCCAGCTCATTGACGAGTACGTGGCCGGGCGGCGTGCGCCGGGCTGTCCGCACGGTGGCTGACATGCTCTCGGTTCGGGACCTGCACAGGCGCTTCGAGGGCGCCTCCGGTCGGCGCGAGGTGCTCGCCGGCGTATGGCTGGAGCTGGCTGCGGGCGACTACGTGGCCATCATGGGCGAGTCGGGCGTGGGCAAGTCAACGCTGCTCAACCTCATCGCCGGGCTGGACATGCCCGACTCGGGTTCCATCGCCATCGACGGCCAGGACCTGGCCGGACTGGACGACGACGCCCTCACGGTGCTGCGGCGGGAGAAGCTGGGCTTCGTGTTTCAGGCCTTCCACGTGCTGCCCTACCTGAGCGTGCACGACAATGTGGCGCTGCCGCTGTCGCTGCTGGGCGTGGCCGAGCGCCAGCTGCGCGCGCGGGTGGGGGAGATGCTGGAGAAGGTGGGGCTGGGCGATCGCCGCGCCAGCCTGCCTCGGGAGCTCTCCGGCGGGGAACTGCAGCGCGTGGCCATCGCGCGGGCGCTGGTGCACCGCCCAAAGCTGCTGCTGGCCGACGAGCCCACGGGAAACCTCGATCCGGAGACGGCGCGGGCGGTGCTGGAGCTGCTGCGCCACAGCGTGCGCGAGGCGGGTGCCGCCGGCATACTCGTGACCCATTCGCCCGAGGCGGCGGCAACGGCGGACAGGGTGATGATTCTGGGGGCCGACGGCATGCGCCAGCGCCCAGCCTTCCCCGGCCCGTAATCTGAACGGAGCGCATTGCGTGTGTTACTTCACCGCCGTCATTCCGAAGGGCTTCCGTTTGTCGGATGCCCGAGCGGCGGCCGAACGCCACGGCGGCAAGCTCGAACCGGGCGAATAGGAATCTCAAACGCCCTTTCCCGCAAGCCGGCGCTGCATTCCCCGTGCCTCGAACGGGCAACCGCGCGCGGCTGCTGCTGGCCGGCGAGCCCACGGGAAACCTCGATCCGCACACGGTGCGGGCGGTGCTGGAGCTGCTACGCCACAGCGTGCGCGAAGCGGGCGCCGCCGGCATACGCGTGACGCACTCGCCCGAGGCGGCGGCAAAGGCAGACCGGGTGATGATTCTGGGAGCCGATGGCATGCGTCAGCGCCCGGCCTCGCCCTCGGCCTCACTGCCCGGCCTTCAGGTGCCGGTCGAACCACTCCACTGCCAGGTCCTGCGCGCGGGCGCGCGCCGAGGTGTAGATGCCGTAGTGGCTGATGCCGGGAATCACCACGCGCCCCTTGGGCTCCGGGGCGCGTTCGAAGGCAAGCGCGCCGTGCTCCCGCAGATCGAACAGTTCCTCGTTCTGCGCGTCGACGATCAGCAGGGCGCAGCCACGCAGGGCCGCCACATCGTCGATGGGCGCGTAGCGCAGGAAGGCCTCGCTCACGGGCGCGCCGCGCAGGTTGCCCACCACCCGCGCGCCGGGGTCGGGGAAAGCCAGCTCGCCGCGGGCGCGGCGCGTGGCCTCCGAGCGTGAGCGCGCCAGCGCGGCCTCGCCCATGGCCGAAACCGGCTGTCCGAAGTAGGCCACCTGGCTCACCACAGCCCGTATGCGCGGCTCGCGCGCGGCTACGTGGGCCACGAGGCCGCCCGAAAAACTGGTGCCCCACAGGCCCAGGCGCCCGGCGTCCACGAGCGGCTCGCCGGCGATCCAGTGCACGGCATTGAATACATCGGTGGCCTGGTCCAGCGGGTGGACTGCCTCGCGCAGGTCGCGCGGCGCGCCCGGCGGGGTGCCGCCGTCGCGCACCGGCCGCCCGTCGCTCTCGCCCCAGCCACGGTAGTCGAAGGCCAGCACGAAATAGCCCGCGCGGGCGAAGCGCTCGGCCTCCGGCCGCAGCAGGGCTGCCGTACCACCCCAGCCATGGGAGAGCACCACGGCGGGCAGCCGCTCGCCGACCTTCGCGGCGGGGTGCAGCACGTAGCCGCTCATGCGCACGCCCTCGCTGAAGATGTCCACGCGGCGTTCGATCAGTTGCGCCCGGGCAGGCAGCCCAAGCATCGCGAGGCAGAGGAGGGCAAGGAGGATGGCGCGTGAATGGGTCATGGCGGGAGGCGGTCAGGTCCGGGCTGGGGGGATCCCTCGGACCAGGCACCGCGCCTGCCTGCTCGGGCAGGTATCCCAGCCACTGAAGCGCTCCCGACGCGAAATGCGGGTCGGTTTCCGCGCGCGCGTACGGCTCGAGCATCCGGGCGCTCTCCCCCGCGTCCCGGCACACCTGCACGCGGGACGCGCACGCATCGAACCTGGCGCTGTTCGCTGAGGATCCGGTCCTCGAACAGCGCGATGAAGTGCACCAGGTTGCGCCTGAAGTACCCGGCCCACTGCATTGCGTCCTCGATCCAGTGATAGCTGAGCCACCGATCGCGGCCGTAGATGGCGGGCTCCGGGTCGGCCTGCACGCCCACCGCGACGAAGTCGGTCCCGTCCGGGAGCCGTGTCACCACCAGCTTCCCGCCCGTGTTGCCCGGCAGGCGCCCGATGTCTCCCGCCATGCCTTTGGACTGGCAACAGCGGGGTGTCTAGCGCGTCCATGCCGCCAGCCACGCGCCAGCCCGCGGCCATAGCGTGCCGGCAAAACGCTTGCGAAAAAATCCGAAGTGCCCGATCCCCCGCACCCCGATATCCCGCGGGCTGATGCGCTGCATTTCGCGCGGCGCGCTGCTGTAGTAGCCGTGCAGCGCTTCGATGTTGGCGCGGGACATGAATTCATCGTCGGTGAAGCTCAAGGACAAAATGGGCGTGGTTACCTGGGCGTAGCGGCGCCGGGTGGCCTCGCCCTCGAAGCCCACCACGTAGTCGCGGTGCAGGCACCAGCGGCGCCACTGCCGGATGACGCCTGCGGGAAGATCGCCCACCTTGCGAAAGCGCCGGCCCGGGAAGTAGCCGTATAGCCTCAGCGATACGGGTACCAAGACAAACCACAGCCACCATACGATCATCCGCAGCTTCAGTGCGTTCTGCAGCCAATAGCCGCTGCCCGAGGCCACCGTCAGCATGGCGCAGACGCGCTCGCGATTGGGCACCAGCGGCAGGATTTGTCCGCCCAGGCTGTGGCCGATCCACAGCACCGGCCGTCCGGCCGCCCGCGCGGCCACGAACTCCACCATCGCCGCGCAGTCGCGCTTTGCCCAGGTCATCACGTCGGCGTCGAGGCCGCGCAGCGAGCGCCGGTACTGCGCCGGGCGCGAATGGCCGATGCCGCGGTAGTCGAAGGTGACCACGAAGAACCCCCGCTCGGCGAGCCACTGCGCGAAGGCAGCGTAGTAGTGCTGTTCCACGCCCATGGCCGGGGCGATCAGCACCGCGCTGCGACAGCCCGCCCCATGGCCAAAGGTGGTGGCGTGCAGCGGAAATCCGTCGCTGGTGGTCACTGTGGTGCCATTCATCGCGATTCCCTCCACGAGGATGCCGGTCGCGGGGTGCTGCACCAGCATTGCAACCGGTGCGCCGGCTGCGGAATTGTTTTCCGAAAACGCCGTGGTGCGGCCCGTCTTTCATCGCCCCGGGGCACGCGAGCCTCCTGCCGTGCCCGGCGCGCGCCACCACGGGGCCCATCCCAGCGCGGCAGCCCGTTGGCGATTGCCGCGTCGCGTGAAACGCCGCACAGAATCCGAGTCTATCCCAGCGCGGCAGCCCGTTGGCGATTGCCGCACCTACCCTTTCGAGACCAGCACGCCCGCCAGCAATGCCGCCAACAGGCCGGTGAGGACGTCCATGGTCCAGTGGGCGCCCAGGGCGATGACGGCGGCCATCTCCAGCACGGCGACGATGATCGCCGCAACCGTGAGCGCGGGGATTCCAAGGGCGGCCAGCTGCACTGCCCCGTAGATGGCGAGCGCCGTGTGGCCGGAGAAGAACAAGTCGTTCCCCACTTCGTAGGTGACGAACAGCGAGGGGAAGCCCGGGTGGCGCCAGATGATGCCGGGCGGCGGCGGCAGCGCCACCGTGGCCTGGCTGAGCTGGCGCAACGCGAACAGCCCGAACAGCCCCCAGAACGGCAAAAACGAATCGCCGAAGAGCGCCCGCGCCAGCACGAACAGGGTCATGGCGTCGATCAGCAGCGAGGTGACGATCAACAGCCCATTGGCGGCTTTCGGGTGGGCGTTGAGCCAGGCGTTGGTGCTGGCGGTGAGTACGTGCAGGTGGTCGTAGGGTTCGCCCTGCGGGAGCGTGCGCTGACCGATGAGGCGTTGGGTGAAGAACCACAGCCCGAGCGCGGCGCAGACGGCCACCAGACGCAGCCAGATGCTGTCGAGGGAGAGAAGCGCAGTCATGAACGCGCGATGGGCTGCTGCAGCACGCGAATCCCTGCTGCGCTGCCCCTGGGGGCAGGGATGAGGCCAACGAACGCAGCGACCCTCGCCCGCGGCAGTGGATTGCGATCCATGCGCGCTAGCCGAGCGCCGCTTCGTCCTTCGGTCCGCCGCGGTCGCGGGTGAGGTCGATGCGCGACGCGGGGATGCCGGCCCAGGTCTCGCCCGCGGCGATGCGGGCGTTGGGCAGCACGAACGAGCCTGCTAGAACCTTGGCCTTGGCGCCCACCTCGGCGCCACCCATGACGATGGCGCGCAGCCCGATGGTGGCGCCCGCACCGATTTTCACCGGAGCCACCACCAGGTAGCCGCCCTGGGCGTAGTGGGCCAGCAGGCTCGCCGAGCCACCGATGGTGGCCCCGTCTTCGAGCTCGATGAGCGACGGGTCGGCGATGGCGGTGGAGTTGATGGTGACATTGCGGCCGATCTTCATGCCCATCAGCCGGTAGTACAGGTGTGCGAACGGCGAAGGGGTGACGAATTCCAGGAAGCTGTAGCGCACCACCAGCGTCATGGTGCAGTGCACGTACCAGCGCAGCGCCGTGAGAGAAACGGTGGAGCCGCGATAGGGCTTCAAGCGGCCTCCGAGCACGAAATTGACCAGCGGCGCGATCAGCAGCAGCGACAGGCCATAGACGTAATAGCAGGCAGCCAGCGCGATGCCGGCCAGCGGGTAGCGCCAGGGGGCGGTAACCTCCGCAAGCCAAGGGCTGAAAACCCTTTCATGGACGAACAGCGCACAGCCCGCGGCAAGCCCGGCGGTGGCGATGGCCAGCGCCATGAACGGCAGTGGGCCGATGAGGAACAAAAAGCGCTTCATCGTGGGGCTGTGCTGTTTCAACCCTTGCCAGAGCGTGCGGCCGGGGGCCGGTGGAAAGGCGCAGGTTGATGAAAGACCGGTCAAGTATAGGGCGGGCATGGCTCGCTCCATCCGGGTGCAGACACAGCAGCGCCTCCCTCTCGCCGGCGCCACATGGACACCGCCTCGAACCCACCCAAGTGCGCGGCGGGCGCGACTGCGGTACGGCCAAGGTGTGTCGGGCCCTGCCTCCCCCTTATCGGGCGCTCATGTAGTCCGCCGTCATGTGCAGCAGTGTGCGCACACCCAGCTTGAGTGCCGATTCGTCGATGGAGAAGCGCGGCGAGTGGTTCGACGGTGCCCGGGCCGCATCCTGCCCCACGGGCGTGCCGCCCAGGAACACGAACAGCCCCGGCACCTTTT
>JBIIUM010000201.1:0-5606 GCA_044339985.1 Burkholderiales bacterium
CTCCCGCGCCTTCAGGGGCGTCCCGCCTCCAGGAAGGGTAACAGCGCCTCCAGCAGCGCGTCGGGCGCCTCTTCCGGGAGATAGTGTCCACAGTCGAGGCTCTGGCCGCGCACGTCCGCGGCGACCGCTCGCCAGGCGGCCAGGGCGTCGAACTGGCGCTCGATCACGCCGTGGCGCCCCCACAGCGCCAGCACCGGGCAGCCCAGGCGGTTGCCGGCGGCGCGGTCGGCTTCGTCGTGCCGCAGGTCGATGCCGGCGCTGGCGCGGTAGTCCTCGCAGCTGGCGTGGATGGCTGCGGGATCGCTGAAATCGCGCACGTAGTGCGGCCAGGCGTCGGGCAGGAAGGGCGCGAGGCCCGCGTGGCGGCCACCCATGTGATGGCGCAGGAAGGCCTCGGGCGAGGCGCCGATCAGCGTCTCCGGGAAGGGCTCGGGCTGGATGAGGAAGAACCAGTGGTAGTAGGCCCGCGCGAAGGCCATGGTGGTTCCCTCGTACATGGCGAGCGTGGGCGCCACGTCGAGCACCGCCATGCGCTGCACGGCCCGGGGTGCGTCGAGCGCCATGCGGTGCGCCACGCGCGCGCCGCGATCGTGGCCGCACACCGCAAAGCGCTCGAACCCAAGCGCCGCCATCACGGCGAGCTGGTCGGCGGCCATGCGGCGTTTGCTGTAGTTCAGGTGCTCGGGATCGCCCGGTGGTTTCGACGAGGCCCCGTAGCCGCGCAGGTCGGTGGCCACCACCGTGAAGCGCTGCGCCAGCGCAGGGGCCACCTTGCGCCAGATGAGGTGGCTCTGGGGAAAGCCGTGCAGCAGCAGCAGCGGCGGACCCTCGCCACCCACGGCGGTGGCGATGTCCACCTCGCCGGTGCTCACCTGCCGCAGGGTGAAGCCGGGAATGACCGGGTGTGCGCCAGGGCTCACCCGGGCCTCACGCCAGACCCGCCAGCCGGCAGCCCAGCAGCACCCCGGGCGGGATGACGGCCGCGGCCGCCAGGTCGAGCACTGCCCCGTGGCGCGCCATCTGGGTGATGCGCACGCTGCCCGAGCCGTACACGATGGCGTTGGGAGGGGTGGACACGGGCAGCATGAAGGCCATGCTGGCGCCCAGGGCGATGGCCATGGCCACGGGCGCCGCGCTCACGCCGGCGGCGGTGGCGGCGGCGATGCCCAGCGGCGCGAGCATGGTGGCGGTGGCGGTGTTGGAGGTGGTCTCGGTGAGCACGATGGCGATCCAGCAGAACAGGCATGTGAGCGCCACGAGCGAGGTGCTGCCGGTGAGGGTGACCAGTCCGTTGCCCAGCGACGCGGCCAGTCCGGTGCGGAACATGGCGCCACCCAGGGCGAGCCCTCCGCCGAACAGCAGCAGCGTGCCCCAGTCGATGCGCGCCGCGGATTCCCACGCGAGCGCCCGGCGTCCGGTGGCGGGGTCGGCGGGCAGCAGGAAAAGCAGCGACGCGCCCAGCAGTGCCACCACCGGTTCGGGCAACAGGCGCTGCACCTGCGCCACGCGCGGGTCGGTGGGGCCGAGGGCGATGGCGAGCAGGCCGGGCAGCACCCAGAACGTGACGGTGAGCCCGAAGGCGATGACCACGTTTCGCTCCCGCACCGACAGCGGCTGGCGCGGGGCGCCCATGCCCCCGGCGGGCCGCGCCCGCAGGCCCGGCTCCGGGGGTAGAACGAAGCGGAAGTAGGCCAGCATGAACACGCTCAGGAAGAGCGCGATGGGCGTGGCGATGGCCATCCAGTGCAGGAAGGGGATCCGCTCGGCCGTGAGCTTGTGCAACTGGCCGATGCTGATCAGGTTCGGCGCGCTTCCCACGGGCGTGATCACGCCGCCGATGGACGCCGACCACGCCAGGACGAGCATCAGCGCCGTGCCGAAGCGCAGGCGGCGCGCGTCCCGTCCGGCGTCGGCGGCGATGGCCGCCAGCACCGAGACGGCGATGGGGTAGAGCATGGCTGCCGTGGACGTGTTGTTCATCCACGCGGAAACGCCCGTGGTGAGCGCGCAGAACGCCAGCAGCACGCGCCCCGGCGAGCGGGCCAGGGCCGGCCGCGCCAGCACCCACCCCGCCACCCGCCGGTCGAGCCCCGTCTCGGCCATGGCCTCGGCCAGCAGGAACCCGCCGAGGAACAGCATCACGATGGGGTCGCCGAAGGGCGCGAACATCTCGGAGGCGCTGCCCACGCCCAGGAGAACGGCCAGCGCGGGCCCCAGCAGGGCCGTCACCGGCAGCGGCACGGCCTCGGTGATCCACCACACCAGCACCAGCGCCAGCACGCCCGCGAGCCTGGCGGCTTCGGCCGACGGCAGCGGCAGGGGCAGCGCCAGGACCAGCGCCATGAGCAGTGGCCCGAGCCACAGGCCCAGCCGCCGGCGGGCGCGGTCGAAGCGCGCCTCCACGGCGGCGAGCGGGTCGCCTGCGGGCGGTGGTAGTGGCATTTCGGTCACGGCATGGCCGGGCGCGGAACGCCCGTCAGAAGGTGCCGGGGTAGGCGCCGCCGTCGATGAGGAAGTTCATCCCCGTGACGAAGCCCGCCTGGGCGCTGCACAGGTAGGCGCAGGCGTCGCCGAACTCGGCCGGGTCGCCGAAGCGCCCGGCGGGGATGGGCTGCATGCGCTGGCGGTGGACTTCCTCCACGGGCTTGCCCGAGGCCTGGGCCATGGAGACCGAGCGCGAGTACAGCGTTTCGGTGTCGAACAGGCCGGGCAGCAGGTTGTTGATGGTGACGTTGCGGCCCACGGTCTTGCGCGACAGGCCGGCCACGAAGCCCGTGAGCCCGGTGCGGGCGCCATTGGAGAGCGCCAGGATGTCGATGGGAGACTTCACGGCCGCCGAGGTGATGTTGACGATGCGCCCGAAGCCGCGATCGAGCATGCCGTCCACGGTGGCCTTGATGAGCTCGATGGGCGTGAGCATGTTGGCCCGCAGGGCGGCCAGCCAGACGGCCTCGTCGAACTGGCGGAAATCACCCGACGGCGGGCCGCCGGCGTTGTTGACCAGGATGTCGGGCGAGGGGCAGGCCGCGAGCGCCGCGGCGCGGCCCTCGGGGGTGGTGATGTCGGCCGCCACGGCGCGGACGCTGCCGCGGCCCAGTGCGTTGATGTCCCGCGCGGCGGCTTCCAGGGCCTCCAGGCCGCGCGCCACGATGACCACGTTCACGCCTTCCCGGGCCAGCGACAGGGCGCATGCCCGCCCCAGGCCCTTGCTGCCCGCGCACACCAGCGCGCTTTTTCCTGCGATGCCCAGATCCATGGCTTGCGTCCTCTCGATGACGTTGACGATGCCGCAGGCTAGGGGCCGGACCGGGCGCAGGCAAGCAACTTATTCTGCGTTGCAGGGCAAGAATTCCTTGCCCCTGTGGATCAGGCCGTGGGGAAGCGCGAGAAGCTCGGGAATTCGCCCTCGTCCTCGGTCACCTCCACGCGCAGCACCCGCGCCGCCGGCGGACCCTGTTGCGACCACGCGATGATGGCCGCGAGCTGCGCGTCGGTGCCGCTGACCGCAGCCTCCACCGAGCCGTCGCGGCGGTTTCGCACCCAGCCGGTGATGCCCAGGTGGCGGGCCTGCGCCACCATGGCGTCGCGGAACCCCACCCCCTGCACGCGGCCGCGGATGGACAGGCGGCGCGCGGGCACCGGCCCTACTTCACCCGCATGCCGGGCTGGGCGCCGCTGTCCGCGTCCAGCAGGAACACGCCGCTGCCCTCGGTGCTGGCGGCCAGCACCATGCCCTGGGACTCGCCGAAGCGCATCTTGCGCGGCGCGAGGTTGGCCACCATCACCACCAGCCGGCCCTTGAGGGCTTCAGGGTCGTAGTGGGCCTTGATGCCGGCGAACACCTGGCGCTGCTCGGTGCCGAGGTCGAGGATCAGCTTCACGAGCTTTTCGGCGCCCTCCACGTGCTGCGCGTCGGCCACCCGCGCCACGCGCAGGTCCACCTTCATGAAATCGTCGATGGAGATGGTGGGGGTCGCGGGGGCGGCCTCGGCGGCTGGCGCGGCAGCGGGCGGGTTGGTGCTCTGGTTCACGGTCACGGCGTTCTCCTGGTGCTGCGCGTGGCGCTGCGGGGAATGGGATTCGGGCGCGGGCTTGAGGCTCTCGCGGTTGGCCTCCACCAGCGCCTCCACCTGCTTCGGGTCGATGCGGGCCATGAGGTGCTGGTAGGCCTCGATGCGGTGACCCTCGGGAAGGTCGGTGCCGGCATCGCTCCAGGCGAGGGGCGCGATGGCGAGGAAGGACTCCACGCGCGCCGCCACGGCGGGCAGGACCGGTTTCAGGTAGATCGTGAGCAGGCGGAAGAGCGCGATGGCCTCGGTGCACACGGCGTGCAGGCGCGCCTCGGCGCCGGGCTGCTTCGCGAGTTCCCAGGGCTTTTCCGCGTCCACGAACTGATTGGCGCGGTCCGCCAGCAGCATCACCTCGCGCAGGGCCTTGGAATACTCGCGGTTCTCGTACAGCGCGGCGATGGCGGGCGCCGCCTCGCGCAGGGCTTGCAGCGTCTGGCTGCGAGGGGCGGCGGCGAGCCTGCCCTCGAAGCGCTTGGCAATGAAACCGGCCGAGCGGCTGGCGATGTTCACGTACTTGCCCACCAGGTCGCTGTTCACGCGGCCGATGAAGTCGTCGAGGTTCAGGTCGATGTCCTCCATGCCCGCGCCGAGCTTGGCGGCGTAGTAGTAGCGCAGCCATTCGGGGTTGAGCCCGAGCTTCAGGTAGCTCTCCGCCGTGATGAATGTTCCGCGGCTCTTGGACATCTTCTCGCCGTTCACGGTCAGGAAGCCGTGGGCGTACACCTTGCTCGGCGTGCGGTAGCCGGCGAACTGCAGCATGGCAGGCCAGAACAGCGCATGGAAGTAGAGGATGTCCTTGCCGATGAAGTGGACCATCTCCGTGCCCTCCGCCTGCGCCCTGGAGGCATCGGCGAAGGCGGCGAAATCCAGGCCTCGGACTTGGGCGAGGTTGCGGAAGCTGCCCAGGTACCCGATGGGCGCGTCCAGCCAGACGTAGAAGTACTTGCCCGGTGCCCCGGGGATCTCGAAACCGAAGTAGGGCGCGTCACGGGAGATATCCCAGTCGTTGAGGCCCTGGTCGAACCACTCGCGGATCTTGTTGCGCGCCTCGGGTTGCAGGCGATCGCCGTGCTGGGTCCAGTCCAGCAGGAAATCCCGGCAACGCGGGTCGGAGAGTGCGAAGAAGTAGTGTTCCGAGGCCTTGCGCACGGGCGCGGCGCCAGACACCGTGGAGTAGGGGTTCCTCAGGTCTGTGGGAGCGTAGGTGGAGCCGCACGACTCGCAGGAATCGCCGTACTGGTCTTTCGCGCCGCACTTGGGGCACTCGCCCTTGATGAAGCGGTCGGGAAGGAACAGTTCCTTGACTGGATCGTAGAACTGCTCCACGGAGCGCGTGGCCACGAGCCCCGCCCCGTCGCGAAGCCTGCCGTAGATGTCGTAGGCGATGGCGCGGGTGGCGTCGTCGTCGGTGGAGCCGTAGTGGTCGAAGTCCACCAGGAAGCCGTCGAAGTCGCGCTTGTGTTCCTGCCACACCCTCGCCACCAGCGCCTGGGGCGTGATGCCCTCCTTCTCGGCGCGCAGCATGATGGCGGTGCC
>JBIIUM010000202.1:0-5605 GCA_044339985.1 Burkholderiales bacterium
CTGGGAGAGATGAATCCGGAGCAACTCTGGGAAACCACCATGGACCCGGTATCGCGGCGCCTGCTGCGGGCGCGGGTCGAGGATTCCATTGCCGCCGACGAGATCTTCAGCACGCTGATGGGCGACGTGGTGGAGCCCCGCCGCCAGTTCATCGAAAGCAATGCACTGGGCGTGCGTAATCTCGACGTTTGAGGCTTGCCGTAACCCGGCCTGCAGCCCGGGGCTGGCGGGAGGTGCGTCCGCGCTTGGCTGTGAAAGCTCTGTCAGTCTTGCCGGACGCGCCGGGCCAGAGGCCCGACTCCTCGCCAGGCACGAATAGCCCCCCGGACTGTTCGTGTCCGAGCTCGGCCTATTCCGATTCCCGCGACGTCATTGCGCTGATGCCGCTGGGCCAGGGCCCCGCCGAGCGCGGGCTCGAACCGCGCTCGGCGCGCAGGGCAGCCCCTTCTGGACAGTTCCGCAGGACTTCGATCAGCGCATCGCGTGCCGGTTTGCGCACGCCAAGGCGGGCGAGGCGGCCAGCGAGTTCGGGACGCCGCCGCCGGGCCAGCGCTAGCGGGTAGCGATCTGCCGCCTGTGCAGCAGGTGCACGCAGAGGGTCACGCCCGCCGCGGCGGCAAACAGATGCTTCAGCGTGTGGCCGCTCACCAGGCCCGCGGTCCACCCGAAGATAGGCACGTCCAGGGTCTCGGAGATCTTCGCCATGAGGTAAGCACCGAACACCCAGTAGATGTCGGTGGCGCGCGTGTAGCGCGCGGGATGCGTGAGGGCCAGCAGTAGCACGCCGAGCACCGTGTAGCCCTGCAGGATCGCGTAGGGGAGCACGTTGCCCTGGCCCGCGCGTTCGGTCAGGCGCCAGTAGCTGACGCTCGCCGCACCCAGCACCAGCATGGGCAGGAGCGATGCAATGCCGGCGCGCAGCGAGATGCGATCGGACAGCTGCGCGGAGACCAGGCCCGCGAAGGCGCTCGTCATCGGCAGGCGGTCCCAGAACAGCGTCTCGTGGGCAGGCGCCAGGTGGTAGTAGGCCGAGCCAATGCCCGTGAGCACCAGGCCGAGGAAGAAGACGTAATACGCCCACCGTTCGGCGGCGTGGGCAAAGGCGCCGCGCGCGCGGTTCATCACCTCGAAGCCCGCCATGCCCGCCAGCACGAAGGGCAGGTTGGACACCACGTTGCGGAAGTTCGGCACGCCGAGCAGCCTGCGCTCGTCCACGAAGCCGTGGTCGTCGAGCGGCTACGGCACGGCGGGCAGGAACAGCACCGCAGCGACGCAGGCGAGCGTGAAGGCCACGAAGGCAATGGTCTGCAAGCGGCCCGTGCTCGTCGTGCCGGCGGCAGGCCTGGTCGATGCGTGCTGATCGGAGCTCATGCGGTTTTCCATGCCCACTTGGCTCAGCCGAGCGCCTTGGCCTTCAGGCGCTCGAACTCGGCCTGGTTGATCGTGCCGGCGTCGAGCGGCGCCTTGGCCTCGGCGATGTCGGCGGCTGGCGAGCGGCCGGCAACGTGGCGGAGGTAGCTCTCCGCCTCGCTGCGCATGCGGACGATGGCCGCCTGCTGCCGCGCGGCCATGCCGCGCCCGCGCGTGATGATATAGACGATCGCGGTCAGCATCGGCAGGAAGACGAGGGCAATCATCCAGATCGCCCTGGCCACGCCGCCCCTCTCGTGGTCGCGGAACAGGTCCGTGACGATCTGGAACAGCACGAACAGATAGGCGACGAACAGGAACGTCGAGAAGCTGAGGGTCAGAAGGTCCCGGAAACTGCTCATGCACTTCCCCGGTGTGTTGCCGCGTTGGTCTTATTGAACGGCTGGCCGGGGCTCCATCGGTTGAAGGTTACGGGGACCGATGAAGCGTATCGCAGGGTCGATCGAAGCGCGCCCTGCTGGTCAGCCCGCCGGCACCCGGTGCTGGGGAAATCGCACTTCGACGCCGAGGCCGCGCCCTTCCAGGCCGGCCACCAGCCGTACCGATCCGCCAAGCGCGACGGCGACCGCCCGCACGATGGCCAGCCCAAGGCCGCTGCCGCTCGAGTCGCCTCCGGGCACTCGGAAGAAGCGCTCGAACAATCGGTCCCGAAACTCGGCATCGACCCCGGGCCCGTTGTCGCGCACCGTGAGCACGATGTCGTCGGCGTCTTCGCGCAGGTCGATTTCGACGCGGCCTCCCGCGGGTACATAGCGGCCGGCGTTGTCGATGAGGTTGTCGACGATCGACGCCACCAGGGTCGTGTCGCCGCGCACGATCAGCGGAGACGGCGCATCCACTGCAAGATCGATCGACTTGCGCATCGCGATGACGGACGTGGCCGCCACGCGCTCGCGCACGAGCGTATCGAGCCTGATCGGCCGTAGATCAGGCGCCGCGAAACCGCTGTCGACACGGCCGATCGCCAGCAACTGCCGCGTGAGCGCACTGGTGCGGGCGACGCCGTCTTCCAATGCCTTCAGGGTGACCTCGCGTTCGCGCTCGTCGCGCGCGTGCGCCAACGCATAGCCCTGGGCGGAGATTGCCGCGAGCGGGGTGCGCAACTCGTGCGCGGCGTCCACCAGGAATTGCCTCTCGCGATGGACGGCCGCTTCGAGCCGACCCAACTGGGCATTGAGGGCGTCGACCATCGGATTGAGCTCGCGGTAGCGCACCGCGGGTTCGAGCGGCTTGAAATCGCCCAGCGGCTTCCCGGCCACCTGGGCGGTGAGCGCGGAAAGCGGCCTGAGACCCATGCGCAGCGCGAGGAACGCCACCACCAGCACCACCGGGATCATCCATAGCTGCTGCTTCAACACTACACGGGAGATGAAAAACCGCTTCTTCCCCTTGATGTCGATACGATCGGCCGCCATCGACACCATGCCGGTCCGCGCATTGGTGACCACCGCCACGCGCCACTCGAACCCGTCTGCTCTGCCGTCCGCGAAACCGTTCGCGACATGGGTTAGACGCTCCTTTGGCGCAGTGCCCGAGGCATACACCAGGGCGCCGCTTCGGTTGTAGATCTGGAACGCGCTGCGGTACTCAGGCGCGTCGAATTCGTTGAAGTACTTCCTGTAGACGCTGTCGAGGCCTTCGCCCACCCGGCTGGCCACCTCGTCGTCGCCGCCGGTGATCGCCGTCATCTCGTCGAGCGTGCGGGCCAGGTTGATCAGGAGTACGTCGTACTGCCCCTTCTCGCGTCCCTCGATATCCCAGAAGAGCCAGCCCAGAAAGACGGACCAGCTCACCACCATCACGAGGCCGACGGTGAGCACCGTGCGCCGCAGGAGCGAGGGTTCGACGAGCAACCGACCAAGCGCCCGGGGCTTCACGTGGGAGCCTCCCCGGCGCTCATTCGGCGAGCAGAAAGCCGACGCCGCGCACGGTCTTGACCGCCGCTTCGCCGAGCTTTCGACGCAGGTGATGTACGTGAACATCGAGCGCATTCCCGCCGCCGCCCTCGACGCCGTACAGACGGGTTTCGATGCGCGCCCGCGTCACCACCCTCCCGGCACGCTGCGCAAGGATCAGCAGCAGATCGAACTCACGCGCCGACAGGTTCACCGGAGTCCCGTTGCGCGACACCTGCTGGCGCTCGACGTCGATCACCAGCTCGCCGACGCGCCATTCGGCCGTGGCCTGACGCGCCGCGCGACGCACCAGCGCGTCGAGGCGGGCCAGGAGTTCCGCGGTGGCAAACGGCTTCGGCAGATAGTCGTCGGCGCCGGTGCGCAGACCCGCTATGCGATCTTCCACGGCGTCGCGGGCGGACAGGATGAGGACGGGCAGTTGCGAACCGTCCGACCGCAGCTCCGACAGCAGGGCGAGCCCGTCGCCGTCCGGCAGCGTCAGATCGAACACCGCGACATCGAACACGCCACCGCCGACATGACGCCGGCCGTCGGCCATCGTGCGCACCCAGATGACCTCGAGGCCCTGCTGCAAGAGCACCTGGTGCAACGACTGCCCGAGCGGGAGATCGTCTTCCAGCAACAACACCCGAAACCCCATGAAGCACCTCCCTGACCGCGGAGCAGCAAGCTTGCCGCAACACTCGTTAACGCCGTCTTAATGCTCTCCGCCCGGAGTTAAGGACGCCTTAAAGCGCGCCATCGAACACTGCAGCCTCGGACAACCGGCAACCCAGGAGGCTGCATGAACATGCCACAACCCGCGTCACCGAACGACCACTTTGCCTGGCGACGCCGCGCGCTTGCCGCGATGACCACCATGCCGCTCGCGGCCCTCGCGCTGCCCGCCAGGGCGGCGAAGGAGTCCGCCGCACCCGCGCAACTGATCGGGCAATGGCGCGCCATCGATGGCGAGTCCGGCACGCCCTACGCCATTGTCGAGTTCCTGAAGACGCCGACTGGCGCCTTGAGCGGCTTTGTCCGGACCGTATTGTCGGGCGCCGATCCGTCCGCCGTCGCCCAGACCTGCGACAAGTGCACGGGGGCGCGCAAGGGGGCGCCCATTGTCGGCATGGAGGTCATCTGGAACCTGCGGCCCGAGGGCGACCGCTTCGTCGACGGCAGCATCTTAGACCCGGTTTCGGGACGCATCTTCCGGTGCCTCGTCCGGGTGATCGACCGGGGCGGGCGCATGGATCTGACTATCTACGAGCGCTTCGCGATCTTCGGCGTGACCGAACGCTGGGAGCGCTCCGATGCGGCCCGTTGATCTCGCGAAGAGCGCCATCGTGCTCGGCCTGCTTGCCGGGCCTGCACACGCCCAGGTGCTGCGCACCAAGCCCATGGACAAGACCTGGGACGTGACCATCGGCGCAGGCGCCGTGTATGCGCCGGACTTCCCCGGCAGCAGCACGCGCCGTGTGTTTCCGTATCCGTTCGGCGAGATCTACTACAAGGATCGCTTCGGCTTGGATTTCAGCAAGCTGAGCTGGTTTGCCGTCAACACCGAGAACGCCGCGCTTTCCGTATTCCTGACCTACGACTTCGGGCGTCAGGACTCCGACCGCGCCGCGTCGTACTCGCTGGGTGCGGCCAGGCTCCGCGGGCTGGGCACAATCGAAGGCACGCCCGAGCTGGGCCTGGCGGCATCGACCACGATCTGGGGGCTCCCGGTGTACGGCAGCCTGCGCAAGGCGCCCGACGGCCAGGGGCACGGCGGCGCCGTCGGCAATGTCGGGATCGATTTCCCGGTGGAGATCGAGCCGAGGCTGACAGCGGCATTGTCGTTGGGGGCCGAATGGGTGGACGAGAACTACGCGAAGGCCTATTTCGGCGTGACGAGCGCCCAGGCGGCGCGTACCCGGTTCAAGCAGTACGACGCGAAGGGCGGCCTCAACAACGTTTCGGCGACCCTCGCGGTGGTGTACAACCACGACCGCCACTGGCGTGCCGCAGCGTTCGCTGGTGTCGGGCGTCTCATCGGTGACGCCGCGGACTCCCCCATCACGGAACGCCGCAATCAGCCGCTTTTCGGCTTCTTCGTGACGTACCGCTTCTGATGATCTCGCTCGCCCGCGCGACGCTGCTCCATGAGTGGCGCCGCTTCCTGCCGGCGGTCATGGCCGTCACCTTCGCCGGACTGCTCGTGCTCGTGCAGGTCGGTCTGCTGCTCGGCATGTTCGGCACCGTCTCGATCATGGTGGACAAGAGCACGGCCG
>JBIIUM010000203.1:0-5599 GCA_044339985.1 Burkholderiales bacterium
CTGCCCCGGCGCCCCGCGACGTGTCCTTTGTGTTCCAGCAGTACTCCCTCTATCCGCACTTGAGCGTGTATGACAACCTCGCCTTCCCGCTGCGTGCACCCGCCCGCCGGCTGCCCGAAGCCCAGATCCGCGCCCGCGTGGAGCAGGTGGCCGAACTGCTGCGCATCAGCGACAAGCTGACCAATCGCGCCACGCAGCTCTCCGGGGGACAGATGCAGCGCGTGGCAATCGGGCGTGCCTTGGTCAGGCGGCCCAATGTCTATCTCATGGACGAACCGCTGTCCTCCCTGGACGCAAGGCTGCGCGCCGAACTGCGCGTGGAGCTCAAACGCGTGCAGCGTGACACCGGCGCCACGCTGCTCTACGTCACCCATGACCAGGCCGAGGCCCTCACCATGGCCACGCGCATCGGCGTGCTCGACCGCGGCCGCCTGGTCCAGACGGGCGCGCCCCGGGAGATCTACGAGGATCCCGTGAACACCTACGTGGCCACGCGCCTGGGCAGCCCCGGCATCAACCTCGTGCCGCGCAGCCTGTTCCCGGGCGTGGCAGCGCCAGCGGCCACCGTCACCATCGGCGTGCGTACCGAGCACCTTCGCGTCCGGCGCGATCCCGCCGGCAGCGGCCGCGTGGCGCGTATCGAGCACCTCGGCGACCAGAATCATCTTCACGTCACCCTTGCCGATGCCACGGTGGTGGTGCTGGCCGACCCGGACGTCCCGCTGGAGGTGGGAGACGCTGTCACGCTGCAACTGGAAAACCCTCTGTTCTTCGGCGCCGACGGCAACCGGCTGCGCCACTGATCTCCCCGCCCGCCATGGAAGAATCCGCCCTTCGCCACATGATCCACTCGGTCGCCACGACCATCATCGCCAACACCGAGCCATTAACCGCCCTCGACCAGGCCATCGGCGATGGTGACCACGGCATCAACATGAAGCGCGGCTTCGAAGCCGTACTCGCGGACCTGGACCGCTTGTCCGCGAACTCCCTGCCTGCCGCCCTGAAGGCAGCAGGCACCCTTCTGGTGATGAAGGTGGGGGGCGCCTCGGGGCCGCTGTATGGCACGCTGTTCATGACCCTGGGCAAGGAATTGCCCGAAGAACCGCGGCATGCAGACGTGGTGCGCGCCTTCGGCGCGGCCATCGAGGCGGTCAAGAAGCTCGGCAAGTCCGATGCCGGGCAGAAGACGCTGCTGGATGTGCTGATTCCAGTGCACGCCGAACTCGCCGCCGGCACCCAGGACCTCGCCATCCGTCTGCCGGCGCGCGCCGCGCAGGCCGCCGAGGCCACGGTTCCCATGAAAGCCATCCGCGGTCGCGCCTCGTTTCTTGGCGAACGCTCCATCGGGCACATGGACCCCGGTGCACGTTCCGCCACCCTGATGATCGCGGCGCTGTGCGCGGCGCTGGCGCCGGAGGGTGCGCCATGAGCAACGTCGGCATCGTCATCGTGTCCCACTCGCCCAAGGTGGCCGAGGGTGCCGCCGACATGGTGCGGCAGATGGTGGGCGATTCAGTGCCGCTGGCTTGGACCGGCGGCAACCCCGAGGGTGGCCTGGGCACTGACGTGGCGCGCATACTCGAGGCCATCGACCAGGCTTGGTCGGAGGCCGGCGTGGCAATCCTGGTTGATCTCGGCGGCGCCGAAACCAACAGCGAAATGGCCATCGAGCTGCTCGATGACGCGCGGCGCGGACGGGTGGTGGTGTGCGAAGCGCCCGTAGTGGAAGGCGCGGTGATCGCCGCCACCGAGGCCTCGGGAGGTTCGCCGCTGGCCGACGTGCGCCGCGTGGCCGAGGAGCTCTCCCCCGCTTGACTGCGGCCGGGTCGCCTCCCGCGGCTCGGCGTACGCGACTGACCGCCAGAAAATGGAATCCCCGATGAACGACCTGCCCCTCGCCGGTACGGCGCTGCTAACCAACGAAGTGGGCCTGCACGCGCGGCCCTCCGTCAAGCTCACCCAGCTCGCCAAGAAGTTCGCGGCGCGGGTGGAGTTCGCGCTCGACCCGGCAGGCCCCTGGTTCGATGCCAAGAGCCCGGTGCAGGTGATGCGGGCCAAGGCCCCGCGCGGCACGACGTTGCATTTCCGCTGCAGCGGCGAAGGCGCCGCCGAGGCGCTCGGGGCGATGCTGTCGCTGGTGGAACGGCGCTTCGACGAGCAGGATGCCGAGGGTGCGTCCGTTCATGACCGAGCTTCGTCTTGAGGGTCGCAGCGCCGCTCCGGGCCTGGCCCTGGGCGAGCTGGTGCGGCTGACCCGGACAACCGTCGCGCGCATCGCCTCGGACGACCCCGCAACCGAGGCCCATGCCCTGCAGGCCGCCATCGCCGCCGCGCTGGCGGACTTGGCGGCGATGCTTGGGCGCGCAGACGCCGAGGGCGGGGCCATCCTCGAGTTTCAGGTGGCCATGCTCGAAGACGATCTGCTGGCTGCCCCCGCCCTGGGCGCCATCGCCGGCGGAAGGTCCGCCCACGACGCTTGGCGCGAGGCGCTGGACGCGGAGGCCGCCGGGTACGAGAGCGCAGACGACGAATACTTCCGGGCCCGGGCTGCCGACCTGCGCGACATCCGCGATCGCGTGCTCGCGCATCTCTCAGGCGCCGCCGCCGACGTGCCTTTGCCCGCTGGCGCCATCGTCTCCGGCGAGGATCTTGCGCCCTCCGCCTTTCTGTCCATCGACTGGTCGCGTGGCGGCGCGCTTGCCCTCATGGGTGGCAGCCCTACCAGCCACGTAGCCATGCTGGCGCGCTCCCGCGGCGTGCCCGCGGTGGTGGGGCTCGGGCCGATGCTTGCCGAGGCGAGCGGCGAAGCGCTGGTGGATGCCTTCCGCGGGGTGGTGGTGGTTCACCCCGGCGCCGAGACGCGCCGTGCCTTCGAGCAGGCGTCTCAGGCCCAGCGCGCAGCCGACGCACGGGCAGCGACCGCCGCCCGCGCGCCAGCCACCACCGCCGACGGCACGCCGGTGAAGGTGTTGCTCAATGTGGCCGATCCCGCGGAGCTGGATGCACTCGATCCTGGGCTGTGCGACGGCATCGGTCTGGTACGCACCGAGCTGCTGTTCCACGCCGGTCCCGGGCTTCCCGACGAAGACACGCAGTACCGTGTCTACCGACGCATCCTCGAATGGGCCGACGGCCGGCCAGTGACTGTGCGTACCCTCGATGCCGGCGGTGACAAGCCCATCGCCGGGCTCACGCTCGACGCCGAAACCAACCCTTTTCTCGGCGTGCGCGGTCTGCGGCTGTGTTTCCAGCGGCCCGACATGTTCATGACCCAGTTGAGGGCGCTGGCACGGGCCGCTTCGCACGGCGAACTGAAGGTGATGCTGCCCATGGTGACGCTGCCGCGCGAACTCGCTCAGGCGCGGGCGCTGCTCGGGGAGGCGGTGGAATCGCTGCGCGCAGCCGCGGTGCCCGCGCGCATGCCGGCCCTGGGCATCATGGTGGAAGTACCCGCCTGCGCGGTGGCGGCCGACCTGTTCGACGCCGACTTCTATTCCATTGGCTCGAACGATCTCGCACAGTACGTGGCCGCCGCGGGACGCGACGTGCCCGCCCTGGCCGATCTTGCCGACCCGGTGCAACCAGCCATGCTTCGCCTGATCGCGGGCGTGGTTGAAGCGGCCCGGGTGCGCGGTGTGGAAGTGAGCCTGTGCGGCGATGCCGGCGGCGAACCGGCGGCCATCCCGTGGCTGCTCGATGCGGGCCTGCGCACCCTGTCCATGGCCCCGGCCCTGGTGGGTCGCGCCAAGCTCGCCATCGCCGCCTGTGACCTTCGCCGGAAGCCGGAAGGCGCGCCATGGCGGCCATGAAGCCCGAGGGCGAGCACGGCACGGCCGTGGCGGCCTATAAAACCGTGCTCAA
The DNA here is from genome assembly GCA_044339985.1 of Burkholderiales bacterium. Lineage (GTDB taxonomy): Bacteria > Pseudomonadota > Gammaproteobacteria > Burkholderiales. The sequence goes on from JBIIUM010000203.1 coordinate 3,865, forward strand.
GCGCGTGGTGGACAACCGCCCCTCGGGCACCCGCCACCGCCTCGCCCTGGCGCTGGGAAAGAACCGCTCCTTCATCTCCCAGATCACCAACCCGGTGTATGCAGTGCCCATCCCGGCGCAACACCTCGATGCGATCTTCGCCGTCTGCCACTTCACACCGGCCGAGCGCAGCGAGTTTCTGGCTGCGTATCTGGCGGCCCACCCGCGTCATCTCGACCTGGTGCGACGGCCAGCCGGTACCCGCGCCCTCCCCGTGATCCTGCCCGACCTGGGCGATGCCCGCCGCAACCGGCTGCTCGACGAGGCGATCCTCGAAATGGCACGCCGCCTGGCGCGGCTCGCCGAGGATCTCTGACCCTGTAGCGCCCTGCCCTGGAGAACCCCCGTGAAGAAACTCATCAACTCGCCTGACACCATCCTCGCCGAGAGCCTCGATGGCTTCGCCGCCGCCCATGCCGACATCCTGGTGCTCGGCGAGGAACGCAAGTTCGTGCGCCGCCGCGCACCCGTGCCGGGCAAGGTGGCGCTGATCTCCGGCGGGGGCTCCGGACACGAACCGCTGCATGCCGGCTTCGTGGGTCACGGCATGCTCGACGCGGCCTGTCCCGGACAAGTGTTCACATCACCCACGCCCGACCAGATGCTGGCCGCCGCCGAGGCGGTGGACACCGGCGCAGGCTGCCTGTTCATCGTCAAAAACTACGAAGGCGACGTGATGAACTTCCAGATGGCCGCGGACATGGCCGGCCGGGAGATCGCCACGATCATTACCGACGACGATGTGGCCGTGGAGAAGTCCACCTGGTCAACGGGCCGCCGCGGCGTGGCTGGCACTCTGGTGGTGGAGAAGATCGTGGGCGCGGCCGCCGAGCGTGGCGACGGGCTTGCCCAGCTGGCGTCTCTGGGAAAGACGGTCAACGAGCGCACCCGCTCCATGGGCGTGGCGCTCACCTCCTGCACCGTGCCCGCGGCGGGCACGCCCACCTTCACTCTGGCCGAGGACGAGATGGAAATGGGCGTGGGCATCCATGGCGAACCCGGCCGGCGGCGCGTGAAGCTCGCCGCGGCCGACGCCATTGCCGACGAAATGACGAACGCGATTCTCGCCGACCTGTCGCCGCCGCCCGGCTCCGAGGTACTGCTTCTGGTGAACGGCTTCGGAGGCACGCCGGCCATGGAACTGTACGTGATGGTAAACGCGGCGCGGCGCATCCTCGAAGCCCGCGGCCTGAAGGTGGCGCGCTTCCTCACCGGGTCGCTGGTCACTTCGCTGGAGATGGCCGGTTGCTCCATCACCGTGACCGCGCTCGACCCCGCGCTTGCGGCCCTGTGGGACGCGCCGGTGCACACGGCGGCGCTGCGCTGGGGGATGTGAGGCCGCCCGCCGCCGCGGCGGCGGGCACGAAACCAAGCCTCTTCAGGCAGACTGGCGCGCGGCCGGCCGCGCGGCCGCGGGCGCCTTGTGGAAAGCGCCGTCCTTCATGATGGCCAGCAGCCGCGAAGCGTCCTGAAGGAGGGCTACATTGGCGAGCGGATTGCCATCCACCAGCAGCAGGTCCGCCAGATAGCCGGGTTTTACCTGGCCCAATTCGTTGCCCATCATCATGATCTCCCCGCCCAGGCGAGTGGCGCTGACGATGGCCTCCATGGGCGAGAAGCCCAGCAGGTTCACGAAGTGCTCGATGTCACGGGCATTGGTGCCGATGGGGTTCCACGCGAAGCCGTAGTCGCCGCC
>JBIIUM010000204.1:0-5597 GCA_044339985.1 Burkholderiales bacterium
CCACGGCTGGCTTCCGGCCGGCGGCCGGCTGCGAGGCGCGGGCGGCGAAGATAGCAGGGGCGCGGCCGCCCCGACAAGGAACAGCGGTCGCCCGCCGGGTCAGCCGGCGCTGAAGCCGCCGTCCACGAACAGCAACTGGCCGGTGACGTAGTCGCTCGCCCGGGAGGCCAGGAACAGCGCCGCGCCGCGGATGTCCTCCAGGGCGCCGTTGCGGCCGATCATGGTGCGCGCCGCCAGGGCGGCGGCGCGGGCCGGATCGTCGAACACGGCGCGCGTGAGGGGGGTGGGAAAGAAGCCCGGCGCGATGGCGTTGCTGTTGACGCCGTGGCGCGACCAGGCCTCGGCTTGCACCCGGGCGAGCTGGGCGATGCCCGCCTTCGACACTCCGTAGGCGCCGCTGTTGCCCAGGGCGCGCACCGATTGCAGCGAGGCGAGATGGATGAACCGCCCCCAGCCGCGCGCCACCATGGCGGGCGCGAAGGCTTGCGACAGGCGGTGGGGCGCCGTGAGGTTCACCGCCAGGGTGACGTCCCAGTCCTCTGGCGTGAGGGCGTCCAGCGGCGGGCGGCGGTTGATGCCGGCGGCGTGCACCACGATGTCGGGGGCGCCCAGGGCGGCGGCGGCCTGCCGTGCCACCTCCGGCAGTCTGGCAGTGTCGGCCATGTCCGCTTCGAGCCAGGCGGCGCGCCGGCCCAGGGCCTCGACGGCGGCGGCGGCCTCGTCGAGCCGCGCCCGGTCGCGCGCCACCAGGGTGACGTGGGCGCCCGCCTCCGCCAGGGTGAGGGCGATGGTGCGGCCCAGCCCGGAGCTGCCGCCGGTGACCACCGCCACGCGGCCCTCCAGGGAAAACAGCCCGGCCAGCGGCAAGCTCATGGCGATCCGCCCGTGGCGCCCGGCAGACGGCGGCGCGCCTCGGCCACGGCGGCGCGCACCTGCGCCGGTGCGGTGCCGCCGGCCACCGTGCGGCTCGCCACCGAGCCCTCCAAAGTGAGCACGGCGTACACGTCCGCCTCCACCAGCGGCGAAAACGCGCGCAGCGCCTCGAGGGGCAGTTCGGCCAGATCGCGCCCCTGGGCCTGGGCGGCGCGCACCGCCCGCGCCACGGCTTCGTGGGCTTCGCGGAAGGGAAGGCCCTTGCGCACCAGGTAGTCGGCCAGGTCCGTGGCCGTGGAATAGCCCTCGGCGGCGGCGCGTGCCATGGCCGGGGCGTTCACCGTCACCCCGCGCATCATGGCGGCGTACACGGCCAGGCTGTCCACCAGGGTGTCGGCGGTGTCGAACAGCGGTTCCTTGTCCTCCTGGTTGTCCTTGTTGTAGGCCAGCGGCTGGGCCTTCATCAGGGTGAGCAGCGCCACCAGGTGCCCGTTGACGCGACCGGTCTTGCCGCGCACCAGCTCGGGCACGTCGGGGTTCTTCTTCTGCGGCATGATGGAGGAGCCGGTGCAGAAGCGGTCAGCCAGGTCGATGAAGCCGAAGCGCGGGCTCATCCAGAGGATCAGCTCCTCCGAAAGACGCGACAGGTGGGTCATGACGAGCGCCGCGCAGGCGCAGAACTCGATGGCAAAGTCGCGATCGGACACGGCATCCAGGGAATTGCGGCAGATGCCCTCGAAGCCCAGCGCGCGGGCCACGTGCTCGCGATCGATGGGATAGCCGGTGCCGGCCAGCGCCGCCGCGCCCAGGGGCAGGCGGTTGACGCGGCGGCGGGCATCGGCAAGCCGCTCGGCGTCGCGCTCGAACATCTCCACGTAGGCCATGAGGTGATGGCCGAAGGTAACCGGCTGGGCCACCTGCAGGTGGGTGAAGCCGGGCATGATGGTGGCGGCGTGGGACTCCGCCAGGTCGAGCAGCGCGCCGCGCAGATCGGCCAGCAGGCTGTGGCAGCGGTCGATGGTCTCGCGCAGCCAGAGGCGCACGTCGGTGGCCACCTGATCGTTGCGGGAGCGGGCGGTGTGCAGCCGCTTGCCGGCGTCGCCCACCAGCTCGGTGAGGCGCCGCTCGATGTTGAGGTGCACGTCCTCCAGATCCACGGACCAGCGGAAACGGCCCGCCTCCACGTCGGCGGCGATGATGGCCATGCCGCGCTCGATGTTGGCCAGGTCGTCGGGTGAAAGAATGCCGCGGGAGGCCAGCATGCGGGCGTGGGCCAGGGAGCCGGCGATGTCGAAGCGCGCCAGCCGCTGGTCGAAGAGCACCGAGGCGGTGAAGCGCTTGACGCGCTCGTCCACGGGTTCGGAGAAGCGACCCGACCAGGCTTGCATGGCGGGTTGCACGCTTTGCGGAGGGTCGTCAGAATTCATGGAGAAGGCGGCAACCGTGAGAAGGACGCAACGTTTTTCCGAGGCAGAAATGGCGCGCGAGGCCCGCGCGGGAGTTGCTCCACCCGCCTGTTGCGAGGCGTGGATTCCGCTGCGCCTCCATCTCCCGGAGCGTGCATGTCGAGTATAGGTCAGAACCGCTATCCCGACCGGCTGCCGGACTTCCTCAATGCCGGGGTTTGGGCGCGCAGCGTGCTGCTGGTCACGGCGTTGTGTTTCGCGGCCTCGCTGGTTCGCGCCCCCCACTGGCGGGCGGTGCCCGACGATTTCGTGGAGGTGGTGGCGGTCACGCTGCCCACGCTGGTGCTGTGGTTGCTCGCGTCCGCCGCCCTCAACCGGTTGCTGCAGCGCCTGTCCTATGCCGGCGGGCTGAGCGCGTCCGCGGCCCTTGCCGCGTTGTGCGCGCTGGGTGTTCGCGAGGCGGCCTCGTGGATGCAGGACTCCGACGTTGGCGATGCGCCGCGGCAGGTGGCGCTGGCGCTGTTTGCCGCGGCGGCCGTCCTGGGTTTTTTCCACCTGCGCGGGCGGGCGTTGTCTCCGGCTCTCACCGAAGCCCGTCTGCAGGCACTGCAGTCGCGCATCCGGCCGCACTTTCTTTTCAACAGCATCAATGCAGTGCTGTCGCTGGTGCGCACGGAGCCGCGACGCGCCGAAACGGCCCTGCAAGACATGGCCGAGCTGTTCCGCGTCCTGATGGCCGACAACCGACAGCTCGTGCCCCTGGCCGATGAGGTGCGCCTGTGCCGGCAGTACCTCGAGCTGGAACAGCTGCGCCTGGGGGAGCGCCTGCGCGTGCAGTGGCATGCCGACAAGATGCCGCGCGACGCCATGATGCCGCCGCTGGTGCTGCAGCCGCTGCTGGAGAATGCCGTCTACCACGGCGTGGAATCCTCCGCCGAGCCGGGCGTGGTGAGCATCAACATCTACGAGGTACGCGGCGAGGTGCACGTGATGCTGCGCAACCCCTATCGGCAAGACGGGGCGCACCACGGCGGCAACAAAATGGCCATCGGCAACATCCGCGAGCGGCTGGCGCTGCACTTCGACGCCGAGGCCGCGCTGGAGAGCCGGGTGCGAGAGGGCGCCTACCAGGTGCACATCCGCTTCCCCTACGTGCGCGTGCCCGGCTCGGCGGACGAAGGAAAGGCCCCGTGAGCCCGCCCCGGGCGTTGCGCGTGGCGGTGTGCGACGACGAGGCGCCGGCGCGCAGCCGGCTGCGCGAACTGCTCGCCGATTGCGCTGCCTCCATGCCCGTCGATCTGGTTGGCGAGGCCGCCAGCGGCGTCCAGCTGATTGCCCTGCTGCAAGAGTGCGAGGCTGACGTGGTGCTTCTCGACGTCCGCATGCCCGGCATGGACGGCCTGGAGACCGCCGGGCACCTTGGCAAGCTCGCCCGGCCGCCGAGGGTGATCTTCGCCACGGCTTTCGACGCGCACGCCGTCAAGGCATTCGAGCTGCAGGCCGTGGATTACCTGCTCAAGCCCATCCGTGGCGAACGCCTGCTCGAGGCGCTGCTGCGGGTGCGTTCGCTCGAACCCGCGCCTCAGGAGGGGCTGCGCGAGATCAGCCCGGCGCCGCGCACCCACCTGTCGGTGCCCGAGCGTGGCCGGGTGCTGCTGGTGCCCGTGGCCGACATCCTCTACCTGCGCGCCGAACTGAAGTACGTGGTCGTGCGAACGGCCAGCGCCGAGCACCTGGTGGAGGACTCTCTGGTGCGCCTGGAGCAGGAGTTCGAGGCATCGTTCATCCGCATCCATCGCAGCCATTTGGTGGCCAAGCGACACCTGGCGGGCTTCGAGCGCAATGGCAAGGACGGCGATGGCGGCTGGGTGGCGGTGGTGAAGGGCCTGGCCGAGCGCTTGCCCGTCTCCCGCCGCCAGGCGCCGCTGGCGCGCGCCTTCGGCAGGATACGTCCCTAGGACGTGGCCGTCGCGGGTCGGCTGCTAGAATCCGTGACCCTTCGCCAAGAGTGTTTCCCCGTGGCTTCCGCCCCCTCCCGCATCGTCATCGCCACGCGCCAGAGCGCGCTTGCGCTCTGGCAGGCCGAGCACGTCAAAACGCGCCTTGAGTGGCTCCACCCCGGCCTGGAGGTGAGCCTGCTGGGCATGACCACCGAAGGCGATCGACGCCTGGGCAGCTCCCTGGCCAAGATCGGCGGCAAGGGGCTTTTCGTGAAAGAGCTGGAAGCGGCGCTGATGAGCGGCGAGGCGGACCTGGCAGTGCACTCCATGAAGGACGTCCCCGTGAATCTCCCCGATGGCTTCGTGATCGCCGCCATCGGTGCGCGAGAAGACCCCCGGGATGCTTTCGTTTCCGTGCACCATGCCAGCCCGGAGGCTTTGCCACCGGGGTCCGTGGTGGGTACCTCCAGCCTGCGGCGCGAGGCGCAACTCCGGGCGCGCTTGCCAGGGCTGCGCGTGCAGCCGCTGCGCGGCAACGTGCAGACCCGCCTGCGCAAGCTCGACGAAGGTGAGTACCACGGCGTGATCCTCGCGTCGGCGGGTCTCAAGCGCCTGGGACTGGAGGCGCGCATCACATCGATGCTTTCGTTGGAGCAGAGCATTCCGGCCGTGGGGCAGGGCGCCATCGGCATCGAGACCCGCGCCGGCCGCGAGGATCTGGCCGCACTGCTGGCGCCGCTCAACCACGGCGAAACCGCCTGGTGCGTACATGCCGAGCGGTCCCTGAGCCGCCGCCTGTCGGGCAGTTGCACCACGCCGCTGGCGGGCTTCGCGCGAATCGAGGCGGGTGAAGCTCGTATCAGCGCGCTGGTGGCCACGCCCGACGGCCTGCGGGTGGCGCGCACCGAGCAGCGCGCGCCGTGGTCAGCCGGCGGCGCCGAGGCACTGGGCGAGGCTGCTGCTGCTGCCCTCGAGCGCGACGGTGCGCGGGAGATCCTCGCCAGCCTCGACGCCGGGGGCGGCGCTTGAGCGACTTTCCCGCCCTGCCCCTGGGGGGGCGGGTGGTGCTGGTGACCCGGCCTGCCGGCCAGGCCGAGGCGCTGTGCCGGGCCGTGCAGGCCCTGGGCGGGGAGGCGCTGGCGTTGCCCACCATCGCCATCGAAGCCCTTCCCCAGGCGGCGCAACGGGTGGCTGAAGCCGCTGCCGCAGGCATGGAAGTGGCGGTGTTCACCAGCGGCAACGCCGCCCGCATGGCCTGGTCGCTGCTGCGCGCCCTGGGTGCCACGCCGGCGCTCGTGGCGGCGGTGGGCGAGGGCACGGCTGCGGCGCTGCGCGAAGCGGGGTGTGCCGTTGCCGTGCAGGTGCCCGAGCGCGCCGA
>JBIIUM010000205.1:0-5574 GCA_044339985.1 Burkholderiales bacterium
ATCACCACCCAGGGGTTTCGCGACGTACTCGAGCTGGGACGGCGCACGCGCCCCACGCCTTACGGCCTGACCGGCCGCTTCGAGCCCCTTATCCCGCGCGAGTTGCGTCGCGAGGTGGCCGAGCGTATCAGCGCCGAAGGCGAGGTCCTCGTTCCCCTGGACGAGGCGGCCGTGGCCGACGCCGCCCGGGCGCTGCTCGACGCCGGTTGCGAGTCGGTGGCGATCCACTTTCTGCACAGCTATCGCGAGCCGCGCCACGAGCTGCGCGCCGGCGAGATCGTGCGCGCCCTCTGGCCCAACGGCCACGTCACGCTTGGCCATCAGGTCCTGTCGGAGTACCGCGAGTACGAGCGCGGCGTGGCGGCCGCCGTGAACGCCGCCGTGCAGCCGGTGCTTGAGCGCTACCTGGCGCGCTTGCGCACCGGACTGGCCGAGCGCGGCTTCAGCCGCGAACTGCTGGTGATGCAGGGCAACGGCGGCACAATCGCCGCCCGTCTCGCCCCGGCGCACGCGGTAAGCTCCGTGATGTCCGGCCCTGCCTCGGGCGTGATCGCGGCCGCGGCAACGGCGCGCGCCGCCGGCGTCGCGCGGCTCATCACCTACGACATGGGCGGCACCTCCAGCGACGTGGCTCTGGTGGACGGCGGCGAGCCGCGGCTCACCTCCGACCTGGAGCTGGAGTACGGCATGCCCATCCACGTGCCGCTGGTGGATGTGCACTCCATCGGCGCAGGCGGCGGCTCCATCGCGCGGGTGGACGACGCAGGCATGCTGCAGGTGGGGCCGCGCAGTGCCGGCGCCCGCCCCGGGCCCATCTGCTATGGCCGCGGCGGCACCGAGCCCACCATCACCGATGCCAACCTGGTCCTGGGTCGTCTCGATCCGCAGCGGCTGCTGGCGGTGGACAACCCGGTGACGGTGGAGCACGTGCGCGAGCGTATTGCGCAGCGCATCGGCGCACCGCTTGGCCTGGATGCGGACGCCGCCGCGGCGGCGATCCTGCGCATCGCCAACGACCGCATGGCCGGGGCCATCCGCATGGTGAGTCTGGCCCGCGGCCACGACCCGCGCGACTTCGCCTTGTTCGCCTTCGGCGGCGCCGGTCCGCTGCACGCCTGCGCGCTGGCGCGTGAGCTGGGCATCCCCACGGTGCTGGTGCCCGCGCGCCCCGGGCTCACCAATGCGCTGGGCTGCGCGGTGGCAGACCTGCGTCATGACTTCGTCAGAACCATCAATTGCGCCGTGTCCGAGTTGCCCGACGCGCTGGTGCGCGCCGTCCTCGAGGCCCAGCGCGCCGAGGGCGATGCGCTGCTGGCCGCCGAGGGTGTGGCCTTCGAGCGCACCGATTACCTGCACGAGGCGGAGCTGCAGTTCCAGGGTCAGAGCCACCTGCTTGCCATCCCCCTGGCCGGCCCGGGCGTGAGCCGCGCCGAACTGCACGATGCCTTTGCCGAAGCCTACTGGCAGCGCTTCCAGGTGCGTCTGCCGGAGATTCGCCCGGTGCTGGTGAACCTGCACACCGCCGTGATCGGCCGGCGCAAGCCCTTTCCGCTGGAACTGCTGGGGCGCGGCGAGCCGCGCGGCACGCTGGAAGAGGCTTGCACGGGCATGCGGCGCGCGTGGTTCGACAGCGGTGGCTGGCAGCCCACGCCCGTGTACCAGCGCGACTGGCTGCCGCGCGATGCGCGGTTCACCGGGCCGGCCATCGTGGAGCAACTGGACACCACGGTGGTGATCGAGCCGGGCGACCGCGCCGAACGCGATGCCCTGGGCAACCTGCGGGTGAGGGTGGCTTAGCGGCTGCGTTACAGCGCGAACAACGCGTCGATCTTGGCCGCGCAGATGAAGTCGTTTTCCGACAGCCCGCCGATGGCGTGGGTCCAGTAGCTGACCTTCACCTTGTTGTAGGTGAGCTCGATGTCCGGGTGGTGATCCTCCCGGTGCGAGATCCACGCCGTGGCGTTCACGAAGGCGGTGCTCTCGAAATAGTTGCGGAAGCTCCAGGTGCGGGTGATGCGGCCGTTGTCCAGGCTCCAGCCCGGCAGGCCCTTGAGCAGGGCCTGCACGTTGGCGGGTTCCAGGGGCGCCACGCCGCCCTCGCAGGGCGCGCACTTCTTGCGGACAAGGCCTTCGGCGATGTCATTCATGGGATTGCTCCATGGATAGGGGAGACGCGATTCGAGGCGCGGCGCGCTACCGTGTTCATGCCGCCGGGCGCGCGTCTCGGATGGCCTGCCACACCCGCTGCGGGGTGGCGGGCATCTCGAGGTGGTTCACGCCCAACGGGCGCAGCGCGTCGATGATGGCGTTCACCAGGGTGGGAGTGCCGCCCACGGTGCCCAGCTCGCCCACGCCCTTGGCGCCCAGCGGGTTGATACGGCAGGGCGTGGACTCGTCGGTGTGGGTGGAAAAATCCGGCAGGTCATCGGCCCGCGGCAGGGCGTAGTCCATGAGCGAGCCGGTGAGCAACTGGCCGGTCTCGGCGTCGTAGCGCGCCTCTTCCAGCAGCGCCTGGCCGAAGGCCTGGGCGATGCCGCCGTGCACCTGGCCGGCCACGATCATGGGATTGATCACCCGGCCCACATCATCCAAAGTGGTGTAGCGGTCCACGCGCACGCTGCCGGTGTCGGGGTCCACCTCCACCTCGCACACGTGGCAGCCGTTGGGCCAGGAGGGGCCGTCCACCTTCTGCAACGTCTCGATGGCGATGCGCCCGCTGCTCTGGCGCGCGGCCAGCTCGAACAGGTCGATGGCCACGTCAGTGCCCGCCACGGTGAAGCGCCCGTCGCGGTATTCCAGATCGTCGGCCGATGCCTCGAGGGCGTCGGAGGCGAGCTTGCGCGCCTCCTCCACGGCTTGCCGCGAGGCCGTGAGCATGGCCGAGCCGCCGATGTAGAGCGAGCGGCTGCCCATGCTGCCGATGCCCTTGGCCACGTCGCTGTCGCCCTGCACGATGTGGATGCGCTCCGGGTCCACGTCCAGGGTCTCGGACAGGATCTGAATGTAGCTGGTCTCGATGCCCTGGCCCATGGCCTGCATGGCGGTGTACACGAGGATGCGGCCGTCGGATTCCACCGTGAGGCGCACGGTTTCCTCGAGCACCACGCCGGTCCACTCCAGGAAGGTGGAGATGGCGCGGCCCCGCAGCCGCCCCTTGGCCGCCGTGGCGGCCTTGCGCGCCGCGTAGCCGTTCCAGTCGGACAACTCCAGGATGCGCTGGTGCATGTGGGGAAAGTTGCCGCTGTCGAACTTCTCGCCCATGGGCGTGCGGTAGGGCATCTGCCCGGGCTGGATCAGGTTGCGGCGGCGCAACTCGGCGGGGTCCATGCCCAGCTTGGCGGCAGCCTCGTCCATGAGCCGCTCGATGAGATAGATGGCCTCGGGCCGCCCGGCGCCGCGGTAGGCGCCCACCACGTTGGTGTTGGTCATGACGGCCGTGCCCTTCAGCCAAAGGGCAGGCACGTGGTAGACACCGGTGATCACCTTGGGCCCCACGGCCACCACGATCACCGAGCCCGGGCCGGTGGCATGGGCGCCCACGTTGCCGGTGATCTCCACCTCGAGTCCCAGGATGCAGCCCTCGGCATCCAGAGCCAGGGCAGCGCGGTCGGACTGGTCGCGCCCGTGGTTGCCGGCGAGAAACTCTTCCGAGCGCGAGGCGCGCCAGTGCACCGGACGGCCGAGCTTGCGCGCCGCCCAGGCCACCACGATGTCTTCTGGGTGCAGTTGCGTCTTCATGCCGAAGCCGCCGCCCACGTCGCCCACCCGCACCCGAACCTGTTCGGGCGGCAGCTTGAGCACGGCAGTGGCCAGCACGTCGCGCAGACCGGCCGGGTTCTGGCAGCTGGTCCACAGGGTGACGCGGCCGCTGGCGGCGTCGAAGTCGCCGATGCTGCCGCGCGGCTCCATGCTCACGGGCACCAGGCGCTGATTGTGGAAGGCCACGCGCACCACGTGGGCGGCTTGCGCGAATGCCGCCGTCGTGGCCTGGGCGTCGCCCCAGGTGGCCTGTGCGGCCACGTTGCCAGGGGCATCGGGCCACAGTTGCGGGGCGCCGGACGCGGTGGCCTGCTCGAGGGTGACCAAGGCGGGCAGTTCCTCGTAGTCCACCATCACCTGCTCGGCGGCGTCTTCGGCCAAACGGCGGGAGGCGGCCACCACGGCGGCCACGGGCTGGCCCACGTAGCGCGCCTCGTCGGCGGCCAGGCCGCGGTTGGGCGGGGCGCTGGTGGGCTTGCCGGCGGCGTTCTTCAGGCCGGCTGCCGTGGGAATGGGGCCCACGTCGTCCGCCAGCAGGTCGGCGCCGGTGAACACTGCCACCACCCCAGGCATGTCCCGCGCGGCGGTGGTGTCCACGGCGGCGATGCGCGCGCGGGCGTGGGGCGAGCGCACGAAGGCCACGAACACCTCGCCGGGCAGGCTCAGGTCGTCCACGTACCGGCCGGCGCCGGTGAGCAGCCGCTGGTCCTCGCGGCGCAGGATTGCCTGTCCGATGCCGTACTTCGCCATGCTGGATTCTCCTCGGGATTCGAGCCTCGATTCTATGCCGCCCCTGGCCGCCGGCGCAGCCCGCGACGGTGTCTTGCGAACACCATCGCGCAACCGCAACGCGGCAAAGCCCTCGCCAACGGTAGCCGTCTACGGCGCCTTGTCAGGGCGTTTTCAGGCCAAAGTGACGGGGCACCCCGGATTCCGCCGATGCTGGGCGTTCCGGCGGGGGGCGGGATCGACTAGCATCACGGCTTCACGAAACCGGTCCGGGTTCCCCCCATGAAGCTATCCCTCAAGGTCAACGGCCGCACGGTCGAGGCCGACATCGCGCCGCGCACGCTGCTGGCGGATTTCCTGCGCGACCACCTGCGCCTCACCGGCACCCATATCGGCTGCGACACCGCCCAGTGCGGCGCCTGCACCGTGCACCTGGACGGCCGGGCGGTGAAGGCCTGCAACCTGTTGGCGCTCCAGGCCGAGGGCTGCGAGGTCACCACCATCGAGGGCATCACGCCCGAGGGTGGGCTGCACCCCATGCAGGCGGCCTTCCGCGATCACCACGGGCTGCAGTGCGGGTACTGCACGCCGGGCATGATCATGAGCGCGCTCGACCTGGTGGCGCACGAGCCCGCACCCTCTCGCGAGCGTATCCGCGAGGCGCTCGAAGGCAACCTGTGCCGTTGCACCGGCTACCAGAACATCGTCAGCGCCGTGGAGGCCGGGGCGCGGGCCCTGGCCGCCAAGGCCTGAGCGGCGGGAGAGTCCCATGTACGAATTCCAGTACCACCGGGCCACCACCCTGGCCGGCGCCGCCGCGAAGCTCGCCGCCGCCACCGACGGCAAGCTGCTGGCCGGTGGCCAGACCCTCATCGCCGCCATGAAGCTGCGCCTGGCAGCCCCCTCCGATCTGGTGGATCTGCGCGGCATCCCCGAACTGCGCGGCGTGTGTCCCGACGGCGATGCCGTGGTGATCGGCGCCACCACCACCCACGCCGAGGTGGCCGCTTCCGCGGAGGTCAAGGCGCGTATCCCGGCCCTGGCTGCCCTGGCCGAGGGCATCGCCGACCCCATGGTGCGCAATGC
>JBIIUM010000206.1:0-5473 GCA_044339985.1 Burkholderiales bacterium
GCGGCAAGGTGCAGCTGGTCATCTCCGGCGGCATCCGCACGGGTGCCGACGTGGCCAAGGCCCTGGCCATGGGCGCGGATGCGGTGTCGGTGGGCCAGGGCGCGCTGTTCGCCATGGGGTGCAACCACGATTCCTACTGGCAGGACGGCGCGTGGCATTCCGCCGAGGCCGGCTACGAGCAGCTGGGCACCGCGCCCGGCTTCTGCCACCACTGCCATACCGGCAAGTGCCCTGTTGGAATCACCACCCAGGATCCGCTGCTCGAGCTGCGCCTCGACCCGGAGAAGGGCGCCAAGCATCTCAGGAACTACTTCAAGACCATGAACATGGAGCTCACCACGCTGGCGCGGGCGTGCGGCAAGTCCAACGTGCACCACCTGGAGCGCGAGGATCTGGTGGCTCTCACGCTGGAGGCGGCCGCCATGGCAAAGCTGCCGCTGGCCGGGACAAACTGGATCCCAGGTGTGGGCGGCCTCTAGGCGCGCAGCCGTGAAGCGGCCGGCTGCCGCCGAAGAAGAACGCGCGCCGTATGTCGAGCCAGGCGATCGCAGCCTGGACCGCTACGTGGGGCACACCATTCGCGAGCTGCGCCAGCGTGACCGGCTCACCATCGCGGATCTCGCCGCGCAGGTCGGCATCAGCCGCGGCATGCTTTCCAAAATCGAAACGGGGCAGGCCACCGCAAGCCTCGACTCGCTGGGCCGCATCGCCCGGGCGCTGGGCGTGTCCATGGGCCAGCTGTTCCGCACCTTCGACATGCCCACGGGTTCAGCCCAGCTGGTGAAGGCGGGCGAGGGCATGGAGGTGGTGAGGCGCGGCACCAAGCGCGGCCACACCTATCACTTGCTGGCCTACGGCAAGGGCCCCCGCAAGGTCTTCGAGCCCTTCCTGGTCACCATGGACGACGCCGCTGAGGTCTTCCCCAGCTTCGAGCACCCGGGCACCGAGTTCATCCACGTGCTCGAGGGCCGCATCGAATACCGCCACGGGCGCAGCACCTGGGAACTGGGGCCGGGAGATTCGCTCACCTTCCGAGGTGACGTGCCGCACGGGCCGGAGCGCCTCATCGAGCTGCCCATCCGGTTGCTTTCGGTGATCATCTACGGAGAGGAACCCTAGCAGCATCCTGCTGGGGGCCGACGCGCGCCGCTGCACGGAAAAACGGGCGCCGCAGGGGCGCCCGTCCATCCGTCTGGCGACCGGTTCGCGCCGGATCAGCTGTGATACGCAGTCTCTCCGTGTTCCGTGATGTCAAGTCCTTCGCGTTCCTTGTCTTCAGTGACGCGCAGGCCGACGATCATGTCCACGATCTTGTAGAGGATGAAGCTGACGACGCCGCTCCAGACGATGGTGATGAGCACCGACTTGGTTTGGATCCACAGTTGGGCACCCATGGTGACGCCCTCAGGGTAGCCAACACCTCCAAGGCCGGGCGCCATCAACGCTCCAGTCAGAATGGCGCCGATGATGCCGCCGATCCCGTGGACGCCAAACACGTCCAGGGAGTCGTCATACCCGAACATCCCCTTGAGGGTCGTGACTGCCCAGAAACAGACGATGCCGGCGATCAGGCCGAGCAAGATGCCACCCATGGGCCCGATGAAGCCGCACGCCGGTGTCACCGCAACGAGTCCCGCGACAGCCCCCGAGGCCGCACCGAGCATCGAGGGCTTGCCCCGGAAGATCCACTCCGCGAACATCCAGCCCAGCACAGCCGCAGCCGTGGCCACCTGTGTGTTCACGAGCACCAGGCCCGCAGTCCCGTCCGCGGCAAGTTCGCTACCCACATTGAATCCGAACCAGCCCACCCACAGCATGGACGCACCGATCATGGTCATCGTGAGGCTGTGCGGCGGCATGGCCTCGCGGCCGTAGCCGATGCGCTTGCCAAGCACCAGACAACCCACCAGTGCCGCGATGCCCGCGTTGATGTGCACCACGGTGCCGCCGGCGAAGTCCTTCGCCCCGTCATCGGCGAGGAACCCGCCGCCCCAAACCCAGTGGGCCACCGGCACGTACACCGCCAACATCCAGAGGACCATGAAGATCAGGACGGCGCTGAACTTGATGCGTTCCGCAAAGCCACCGATGATGAGTGCCGGTGTGATGGCGGCGAAGGTAAGCTGGAACGTGATGAACACGTACTCCGGTATCACACCCTGCAGGCTGGCCGGTGTCACCCCGGAAAGGAATGCCTTCTCCAGCCCGCCGATGAAGTTGCTGCCTTCGGTGAACGCCAGCGAATAGCCTACAGCCACCCAGATCACGGACAGCACCGAGAAAGTCACGAAGACCTGCATCAACACCGAGAGCATGTTTTTCTGCCGGACGAGACCCCCGTAGAACAGTGCGAGCCCGGGAATCGTCATCAGGATCACGAGAACCGTGGCGGTGATCATCCAGGCGGTGGAGCCGGAGTCGAGTTTCGGCTCTTCCGCGGCAGCCTCGGCGGGCGCTTCCGCGGGTTCAGCTGCGGCTGGCGCCGCGGCATCGGCTGCGGGGGCGGCTGCGGGCGCAGCCGCCGCGGCCGGCTTGTCTTCGGCCCAGGAATTGGTGGTGCCCGCGAGGCCGAATGCCAGCACGGCCACGAGCGCGGTGAGGAATCTTTTCATGGAAACTGTCCCCTGGTTGTCTGCGTTACAGCGCGTCGGCGCCGGTTTCGCCGGTGCGGATGCGTACCACCTGCTCGAGATCGAAGACGAAGATCTTGCCGTCGCCGATCTTGCCGGTGTTGGCCGATTTCTCGATGGCCTCGATGACCTGATCGAGCATCTCGCTCTTGATGGCGGCCTCGATCTTGACCTTGGGCAGGAAGTCCACCACGTACTCGGCGCCGCGATACAGCTCCGTGTGGCCCTTCTGCCGGCCGAAGCCCTTTACTTCGGTGACGGTGATGCCCTGCACGCCGATGGCCGAGAGGGCTTCCCGCACCTCGTCAAGCTTGAACGGCTTGATGATGGCGGTGACCAGTTTCATGTCTGCGTTTCCTAGGAAAGAGGCCTGTAGGGGAGGCCGCGAGTCCGTGCGGACTCGCGGCATTGATACGGTCAGAACGCCTTGGTGACCTGGAGGATGAAAGTGTCATCGCCCACGTTCTTGCCGAAGCGGTTGCCCCATGCAGCCAGCTGTCCGCCCTGGGGAGTCTTGGTGGTGACCGTCTTGTCGGCCGTGCTGCCCCAGTAGAACGCGCCAAAGGTGAAGCCGAAGAGGTCCTTGGTCACGCCGATCTTGTAATCGACGAGGTCGAGGATGTCATTCTTGAGCCCGTACTGCTTGAAGTTCTCCATCTCGCCCTTGAACATCCAGGTTCCGGCGGCGCCAATCAGGGTGAAGCCGCTGTCGCCGATGGGGAAGGTGCCTTGCAGGTTCGCATAGGTGGTGCCGCGGGCGTTGCTAACCATGAACACTCCATCGCTCACGGCATACCAAACCTTGGCGGTGAACCATTTCCAACCCAGCCCCGCGTAGACCTCGGCGGTATCGGGTTTCTTCAGCCCCGGCGCTCCAGTGGCGGCAGACGTGTCCAGGTTGTAGGTGCCCGGATAGTAGTAGTAGACGGCGCCCACGTCGTAGGAGAAGTCCCCCATGAACTTGTTGCGGATGCCGGCATAGACATCGAGTTCGAAGCTGCCGCTGATCTTTGAGTTGCTGCCATAGGGCGAGAAGCCAAGAACCGGATCAACGGCATCGCCCCCGGCGCCGGGCGCCTGCCAAGCATCACCCATCCAGGACACGTTCGACCCGAACAACCCGGCGTATACGCCGCTTGAGTGGGAATACTCCACGGTCCCCTGAACCGCAGGCTTGAAATTGGTTTGGGAGAGGCCTCGCACCACATAGTTGCTGACGAACGTCAGGTTGCCAGCGACGGGAGAAGCCGCCTCTTCGGCGTGAACCAGGGGCGCAGCTAACCCGATACCCGCGAGGGCGAGGGCAAGGGATTTGTTCTTCAACATGGTCAGTTCCTTTTGTGTGACGGTTATCAAAAACTAGCGGAACGATGCCGCTGGCAAACATTGCGAAGCCGGACTCGCAAACCACATGCCATCTGGTTTGCCCTTTAGATTCAAAGCTTTTTGTCCGCCCGCCCTGGCCTTTGCAGCGCACGGGCACCACCGCAGTGCATACCATCTGCTTAGCGCACTCCGAGGGTGCGGTTGTGCCGCAGCTTGAAGATCTGCTGCAACCGCTTGCTACACTTGCCTCGCGCGTTATCGACAGGAGCTTCGCCGTGTTTAATCCGCCTTTCCTCGACGAACTGGGCCGCCGTTTGCAGGCCCTTGCTGCCCAGACACCCGTGGCCGATCTGGAGAAGAACGCCCGCGCCCTGCTGGCTGGCGCCTTCTCCCGCCTGGATCTGGTCACCCGCGAGGAATTCGACGCGCAGGCGCGGCTCCTGGCCCGCACCCGGGAGCAGCTGGAGCAACTCGAAGCGCGCGTGGCGCAGCTAGAGGCGCGGGCCGCGCCGCCCCTCTGAGCGCCTGGCCATGGGGCTCGCCGTGTTGCGCAGCCGCGCCCTGGCGGGCATGTCAGCGCCGCAGGTGGACGTGGAGGTGCACGTCTCGGGCGGCCTGCCCAACTTCACCATCGTGGGGCTGCCCGAGACCGAGGTGAAGGAAGCGCGCGACCGGGTGCGCGCCGCCCTCAAGAATTGCCGCTTCGAGTTTCCCGCCAGCCGCATCACCGTGAATCTGGCACCGGCCGATCTGCCCAAGGACAGCGGCCGCTTCGATCTGCCCATTGCCCTGGGCATCCTGGCGGCCTCTGGCCAGTTGAGGCGCGAGCAACTCGACGACTACGAGTTCGCGGGTGAACTTGCCCTCACCGGTATGTTGCGGCCGGTGCGGGGGGCGCTTGCCATGGCCTTTGGCGTGCACGCCCAGGGGCACGCCTTCATGCTGCCCGCTGCCAGCGCCGCCGAGGCCGCGCTGGTGCAGGACGCGAGGGTATTCGGCGCCGCCAGCCTGCTGGAAGTCTGCGGGCACTTCGACGGGCGACCGTTGCCGTGCGCCCAGGCAGGCGGGGCCAACGCCGCCCCGGTCTGCTACCCCGATCTGCGCGACGTGAAGGGCCAGTCCCAGGCCCGCCGCGCCCTGGAAGTGGCGGCTGCAGGCGGTCACAGCCTGCTCATGACCGGTCCGCCGGGCACGGGCAAGACCATGCTGGCCGAGCGCCTGCCGGGCATCCTGCCGCCCATGACAGAGCCTGAAGCGCTGGCCTGCGCTGCCGTGCAGTCGCTGGCCGAAGGCGGTTTCGATTTGCGCCACTGGATGCGCCGCCCCTATCGCGCGCCCCACCACACCGCCTCGGCCGTGGCACTGGTGGGCGGCGGCAACCCGCCGCGCCCCGGCGAGATCTCGCGCGCCCACCATGGCGTGCTCTTTCTGGACGAGTTGCCCGAATTCGACCGGCGCGTGCTGGAGGTGCTGCGCGAGCCGCTGGAATCGGGGCGCATCGTCATCTCCCGCGCCGC
>JBIIUM010000207.1:0-5460 GCA_044339985.1 Burkholderiales bacterium
GCCAAAACGTGAGCAGGCCCACCAGCACGAAGCCCGTGCCGTAACCCAGGCCGGCGCCCACGGCAGCCCAGACCAGCAGCGGCGAGAACACCACGCCGCTGAAGGTAAGCGCCAGCGAGCCGCCCGTCGCGCTGGCCGCCTCGCCCGGCGGCGCAAGCCGGGCGATCTCGGAGAGGTGCACGCCGTTCCATCCCACCGCGGTGGCGCCGAAGAAAAAGGCCAGGCACAGCACCGCGCCCCACGGCCAGTGGGGACCGACAAAGGGAACAGCGAAGGCCGCCAGTGACATGGCCACGCCCAGCGCGCCCAGCAGGCGCCGGGGCGGCACACCGTGATCGGCCACCACCCCCCACCCGATGCGCCCGAGGATCCCGCCCGCCATGGCCACCGACAGCGCGGCGCCCGCCCCGCGCACCGAAAAGCCGGCCACATCGTGCAGCAGGACCACCAGGTAGGAGCCCAGGCACATCTGCATGCCCGAGTAGGCGAAGGAGGCGAGCCCCATGCGGCGCAGCTGCGCGTGGCCCCACACCATTCGCAGCGGCCCGAGCAAGCCGTGCCGGCCCATGGGCGCCGATCGATCCCGCGCCGCGTCCGCCACTGCGCGCAGCGGCTGCACCAGCGCCGCCAGCAGGCAGGCGCAGGCGGCCACCGCCAGCGCCGCTGCGCGCCAGCCCGCCGCCGCCAGCGGCAGCGGCACCAGAACGCCGGCCAGCGCACCGCCCACGGGCACGCCGGTCTGCTTGATGGAGAACACCAGCGCGCGCCAGTTGGGCGGCGTGCGCTCGTTGAGGATGGCCGACGAGGACGGCGTGATGGGGCCGTAGCCCAGTCCGATCAGGGCGGCGCCCGCAGCCGCCGCGAGCGGATGCCCCAGCGCCATGGCGCAGAGCCCCATCGCCACCAGCACCAGGCAGGCCTGGCTGGTGCGCATCGGACCCAGCCGCGCGATCACCCCGCCGCTCGCGGGGGCGGCAAAGGCCGCGCTCAGGTAGATCAGCACCGTTGACAGGCCCACGCTGCTGGCGGCCACGCCCAGTTGCGCCGCCGCCACCGGCGCGAGCACCGGCGGCGTGAACACCGCGCCCGACACCATTGCCTGGATGGCCAGCGTCACCGCCACCGGCACGACGATGCCCTTCACCGCCGCGCGCTCCCGCGGCGCACGCGCCGCGCCACCGTGCTCAACCGGCTGACTTGTCGAGCGCCTGCCCGATGTCCCAGAGGATGTCGTCGATGTCCTCGATGCCCACCGACAGGCGGATCATGTCCGGCGACACCCCGGCGCGCAGTTGCTCCTCTTCCGAGAGCTGGCGATGGGTGGTGGAGGCGGGATGGATCACCAGCGTCTTGGCATCGCCCACGTTGGCGAGGTGCGAGAGCATCTGCGCCGCCTCGATGAAGCGCTCGCCCGCCGCGGCACCACCGCGGATGCCGAAGGTCATGATGGCGCCGCTGCCCTTGGGCAGATACTTCTGCGCCAGCGCGTGATAGGGGCTCGACGGCAGGCTGGGAAAGTTCACCCACTGCACCCGCGGGTGGCCCTCCAGGAAGCGCGCCACCGCCAGGGCATTGGCCACATGCCGGTCCATGCGCACGTGCAGCGTCTCGAGGCCCTGCAGCAGCAGGAAGGCATTAAGCGGCGAGAGGCAGGGCCCGAGGGTGCGCAGCGTCTCCATGCGGCACTTCATGGTGTAGGCGAAATCACCGAAGGTCTCGGCGAAACGCACCCCGTGGTAGCCGCGCGAGGGCTCCACCATGCCGGGAAACTTGCCGTTGTCCCAGGGAAAACGCCCTGACTCCACGATCACCCCACCCATGGTGGTGCCATGGCCGCCCATGAACTTGGTGGCCGAGTGCACCACGATGTCGGCGCCGAAGTCGAGCGGGCGGCACAGGTAAGGCGAGGCGAAGGTGTTGTCGATCACCAGCGGAATGCCGGCCTCGCGGGCGATGGCGGCCACGGCCTCGATGTCAAGCACGTTGATGCCCGGATTACCCATGGTCTCGGCATACAGCGCCTTGGTGCGCGGGGTGATGGCCTTGCGAAAGTTGTCGGGGTCATCGGGGTGCACGAACTTGGTGTCGATGCCCATGCGCCGGAAGTTCACCTCGAACTGCGAATAGGTGCCGCCATAGAGCGTGGAGGCCGACACCAGCTCGTCGCCCGCCTCCAGCAAGGTGAGCAGCGCCGTCATCTGCGCGGCCTGGCCCGAGGACAGCGCCAGCGCGGCGCGGCCGTTCTCCAGCGCCGCCACCCGCTCTTCGAACACCGCCACGGTGGGATTGGACAGCCGCGAGTAGACGTTGCCGAAGGTCTGCAGGTTGAACAGGCTGGCGGCGTGTTCGGCCGAGTCGAACACGTACGAGGTGGTCTGGTAGATGGGTACGGCGCGGGCGCCGGTGGCCGGATCGGGAATCTGGCCAGCATGCAGGCACAGCGTGCCGAAACCGAAGCTGCGGTCGGACATGGGGACAATCCTGGGGCAAAAAAACGAAACTCGACGGCGCGCGGAAGGCCGGGATTCTACTGCGCCATCGCCCGCCCACCGGCGCGCGGCGACACGATCAATAGGCCAGCCAGCGCGGGCGCTTGCTGGAGATCACCCGGGTGTTCACGCCGATCCAGTTCAGCCCGCCGAACAACCGCGCGTGCTCGATCTTCACGCACCGGTCCATGACCACCTCCAGCCCCGCCGCCCGGGCGCGGCTCCGGGCAGCCTCGTTCACCACGCCCAACTGCATCCATAGCACCTTGGCGCCGATGGCAATGGCCTCTTCCGCAAGCGCGGGCATCTCCTCGCTCTTGCGGAAACAATCCACCAGGTCCACGGCCACCGGAATGTGGCGCAGGCTCGGGTAGCACTTCTGCCCCAGCACTTCGCCGTAGGAGGGATTGACAGGAATCACCGTGTACCCGTGGTCGAGCATGTACTTGGCCGCGAAATAGCTCGGGCGGTACCAGTTGGCCGAAAGGCCCACCACCGCCAGCGTGCGGCAGGTGCCCAGGATGCGTCGCAGGGTGGGGATGTCGGTGTCGTCGGCCATGGAAAGACGGGCTCCTGCTTCGGGTTTCGCGGGAAAAACATTAGCGTGGCGCCAGTGTAACCGCCCGCGGAGTGCCAACCGCTCCCGCGGGTTGCGCGGCGGTGTGGAATGAGCGGGTGACATTAACGCGCCGACCATGTCGCAGGCGGATGGCCCGCCCGTCAGGCCGGCGGGTTCGGCCTCCACCCACGCGCTCTCGGTAATGCCGCCTCAGGGGTTCGCCGTGCCGGGCCGCACGCGCCCTTGACCTGTTCGATGACTTGCCGGGGCGTGAAGTTGGACAGAAACACGTCGCCGACGGCCCGACATTCGAACTAACCCCGGCCGCGGAGGCGCCTCATTCATCTTCTCCGAATGCTTCCGCAATCGTGTGGCAGGTCTGATCACCGCCAGTGAGAAGGGTCTCCTGAAAGTCGAATATCTTGACGAACACATCCTCGGGACCCGCATGTCGGCTCGTTGTGATCAACTGCCGCGCCTCAGCAATACGGCCAGCGCGACGTAGCAGATCCACTCGAATTGCCGCATCCGCGCCGTCCTGTTCTGCGAACTTCTGCCCGTTCCCAAGAGCCTTCTCGATCATGTCTACGGCTTTGCCGCGACATGTTCTTGCCGGCTCTGCTTTCTCGGCATCGTCGCACGCCCATGCTGCGTAAATGAGTGCCCACGCGGCGGCTGCGTAGTCGCCTGAACTCTCGTCAACGAGTGCTTTGCAGAGAAAGCCATTGGCCAGCTCCGGACAAGCTGGATCCGATAGCTGCCGGGTGTATTCAGGGCTGCGCACCACGGTGGGCGCGTGCGACGGGGCTTTGCTGACGTCGGAGGCGCAATAGCCGCATTCCGGACATCGCTGCACCCAGGCGAAGATAGTCGACCTTTCCATCTCCGGCGGCCGCGTATCGAGGTCGGGCGAACCGTTAACGTTGGTACTCGCGATGGCCGTGTAGTCGGCTTCAGATCCGCATACAGCACATTGGACTTTCTCTTTGTAGAGAGTCGTCATGGTTCCGCCTTCAGGTTAACGAGGCTGTAGAAAAAACCGCCCACGCGGATGGACGGTATCGATCATACGTGGCCGCCGTTTTTCTTCGTTGCGGCGACCGTCATAGCCGCTGATCGCGGTGATTCCAGCACTCCTCTCGATCCTGGTCTTCACACCACCCCTCATCGCCCCTGCCTCGCCCGCATCAGCTTCTCGATGTTGTGCACCACGCAGTACAACCGCCACTGCCCCTCCACCCTCTTGCCACCTCGTAGCGTGAACCGGTCGAGGCCCTTGTTGTACAGCCTTACGTTGACATATACGACTGCAGGCTCAACCCCAAAGGCCAATCAATCGATCAGCACTCTTGCTTTCGGGGGGAGTCCATATACGTAGGGTTAGGCTGAACCTGCCGGGGCGGCATGAAGCTTGAGACCCAGCGCAGAGATGACCTTCATGATGGTCGCGAACTCAGGGTTCCCCGAGGGCGACAGGGCCTTGTAGAGACTCTCTCGCCCCAAGCCGGTTTCGCGAGCGAGTTGGGTCATACCCTTGGCACGGGCAATGTCGCCAAGGGCCGCTGCCACGAGGGAAGGATCGCCTTCGTCGAGCGCAGCCTCCAGGTAAGCGGCGATGTCTTCGTCGGTCTCCAGGTGTTCGGCTGGATCCCACGGTGTGGTCTTGGTCTTGGCCATGGTCAGGTTCCTACAGTTCGGTTGCGAGCTTCTTGGCCGTGCTGATGTCGCGTGTCTGGGAGGACTTGTCTCCCCCAACCAGCAAAACGACGAACAGCGTACCGTGCTGGACAAAGTAGACACGGTAGCCCGGACCATGATCGATTCGAAGCTCTGAAACACCGTCGCCTACAGTCCGCACGTCGCCCGGGTTACCGAGTGATAGCCTGCGGATTTCGGATGTCGATGCGCGCCTTGGCGACACGATCGCGCGAGGCAGAAAACCAGGCAGCGTAGGTGGGCGTCTGACGAACCTCGATCACCCATGAAATGTATCACATGGGATACGGCGCGACAACAGAGTTCGCGATGAGCCTAACGAGGGTGTAGAGAAAGTCGCCAACCGCCAAGGGGTCGGAAATACAGGGGTACGTTACCCCTCCCGTGGGCCGTAGCGCTCGATAGCGCGCGTCCTGCGAGGTCGGTTTCGGACTCAAATTCGAAGCTCCGCGAAGCATGTGTCAGTGGCATCCCAATAATCCCCACCCGGGGGTGCGGCAGAAAACTTGGACTGGTTAGACGGCAATCCCGAGAGACTTGCGATGCTCATGGGGGCTAAGTGATCCGAGGGAGATCTTGATCCGCGCCTCGTTGTACCAGCGGATGTAGGCGTCGAGCTCTGCGATGAACTGGTCGATGGTCGTATTCAGCCAGTTGCGCGAGGTTCGCTTCGCTGTGGTAGCCCGCATCGGCCAC
>JBIIUM010000208.1:0-5456 GCA_044339985.1 Burkholderiales bacterium
GGCCAGCTTGCGCGGTGGCTGGTACTTGTAAAAGTAGCGGTTGAAGTTGATCTCGTGGCCGACGCGGCCGATCTCCTTATCCCGGTCGGGAATAGGAACTTCAAACGACTTTTCCCGCGAACCGGCACTGTAGTCACCGTGTCTTGAGCGGTCAAACGCGCGCCGCCAGGCGCGCAATTCCCCCTTGAAGCGGCCATTCAAGCGCGGCTTCGGCCTGGATCAGCCCTCACCCGTACGGCCGCCACGAAGGCGATGTTGCAAGCACCTCGGGCGCTGCCCGGGAGGAATCACGGGGCAGAAGCGTCAGCCTGCGCAGCGACCCCGGTCCGACCGCCCGCAACCGTGTACCGCGCCGCGGCATGACGGTCACGGATCGCTCCCCCGCCCGCCTCAGAACGCCCCTTGCCGCAGCAGCGCCGCGGCGGCGGTGGCCAGCCAGCGGCGGCCGGGGCTGGAGGGTTCGGCGTCGAGGTGCACGGTGACGCGGCGTACCGCGAGGCGCCCGGGCATGGCGCTCTGGCCCTGCACCAGCACGCGATAGAGGGCCTGGGCCGGTTGCACACTGCCACCCGCGCGCTCGGGCTGCAGCACCGCCACCGGTCCACCGTGGGGCTGAGCGAGCAGTGCATGGGGCAGGCGCTGGGCGCGGGAGGGGTCGATCCAGGCCACTTCGCCGTCCAGGCGTTGCGCCGTGCCGGACACGAACACCGCGGCACGGTTGCCGGCGCGGATGCGCGGCAGGTCTTCCTCGGCCACCAGGGCCTCCACCTGCCAGCCGCGGTCGCTCACGAGCCACGCGATGGGCGTGGCGGCGTCGATCCAGCTGCCGGCCGTGAGCAGCGGATCGAGATCGCTCACGCGGCCTCGGGTTTCCGTCATCAGCTGCAGCCGCCCCATTTCGGCGGCGCGGGCCTTTGCCTCGGCGCTCCAGCGCTGGCGCTGGCGTTCGGCGATCACGCCTCGCGCTGCGCCATCCTGCTCCAGACCCACGGCACCCTCGGCGGCCCGGCGATAGCCCTCCGCCAGGGCAAGTGCGCGGCGCTGCTCGTCTTCCTCGAAGGGGGCGCGCAGGTCGGCCACGGCGGCGCCCGCGGGCAGCGGCTGGCCCTCGCGCACGTGCAGCCGCTCGATGCGGCCCGGAAAGGGCGCGTACAGCGCCTGCTCGCTGGCGGCGCGCAGCACGCCCGGGGCGGCCACGCGCGTTGGCCAGGGCAGCAGCAGCGCCACCAGGGGCAGGCCGGTGGCGAGCAGGAGCATGACCACGCGTGCCACGCGCACCCGCGCGCGCAGCCCCCACCAGGCACGCAGTTCGGCGGCCACCGGGCGCGCCACGAACACCCAGATGTCCACCACGAACAGCGCGATGCCCAGGGCCTTGAAGAAGGCGTGGTACACCACCACCGCGATGCCCACGAACAGCACCAGCCGGTACAGCCAGGTGACCAGGGCGAAGCCGGTGAGCAGCGCGCCGCGCCCCCGGGGCAGCGGTTCCGGCGGCGGCGCGCGCAGGCCCAGCACCGCGCGCCGCAGCCAGCGTTTCGCGAAGGCGCCGGCGCGCTCGTGCAGCGCCGGGAAATCGAGCCAGTCGCACAGGATGAAATAGCCGTCGAAGCGCATGAACGGGCTGGCATTCAGCAGCAGCGTCCAGGTCCACGAGGTGGTGGCCAGCAGCAGCAGGCCCTGGCGCAGGGCGCTGTCGGGCAGCAGGCACCACAGCAGCGTGGCCCAGGCCGCCAGGGCCAGCTCGGCCAGCACGCCAGCGCTGGCGATGGCGAGGCGTTCGCGGGATTCCGACAGCTTCCAGCCCTCGCCGGTGTCGGTGTAGGCCATGGGCCACAACACCACCAGTGCCACGCCCATGTGCCCCACGCGCACACCCAGCCGCGTGGCGGTGAGGGCGTGCGCCAGTTCGTGCACCAGCTTGGACAGGGCCAGCGCCGCCAGCAGCGTAAGCCCGCCCTGCCAGGTGAACAGCCCGCCCAGGCCGGCGCGCACCTCGTCCCACTGGCGGCTGGCCAGCAGCAGCCCGGTGAGGCCCGCCAGCACCGTAAGCATCAGGAAACCGCGCGACCACAGCGGCGCGAGGCGCGGCGCCAGCCAGGCAAGGGGCCGCGCCGGGCGCACCAGCGGGATGCGCAGGAAGAGGTAGTTGTGCAACCACCAGCGCCAGCCGAAGCGCGCGGCGTGGGTGCGCCGCACGGGGTCGCGCAGCAGTTGCTGCGAGCGCAGGAAGGCGATGAAGGCTTCCACGTCCTGCGCTTCGGCCGCCAGGGTGGTGTGGGCGCGGATGTCCTCGGCGATGCGAGCGGCGTCGGCCAGTGCCCAGCGCACCAGGATCTCGAACTCCAGCCAGCCGATGCGGCAGAAACGATTGCTCACGGGATCGGCCACGTGCCAGGCGGGCGATCCGTCCGGGTTGTTGCCGGCACGGTGCAGGCGCAGCTCCTCGCGCAACGCGGGCCAGGGCGGGGTCTGGCGGGCGCGCGGGGGGGGTTGGGACCAGGGCGCGCCCGCGGCGGCTTGCGCGCCGGCTAGCATCCGCACCACTCGCGCAGCGCCGCCACGGGCCGGCGCAGCAGCAGGTAACCCAGCGGCGTCGAGTCGCCGCTGATGCGTACGGTGCCGCGCAGGCCCAGGCGGGCCACCCCGGCGGGTGCGTCCAGGCTGCCGCGCACCCGGTAGCCGGCGATACCCTCGGGCGAATCAACCACCTGGTAGGAGGCGTATTGCAGCGTGGCCGGCAGGGGCTGCAGCGGCGCCACGCGCAGCAGCAGCGTCATGGCCGCGCCCGGTGCGAGGTTGATGGCATCGGCCACCGGCACCCAGGCCTGCACGCCGAGCCGGGCAGGGTCGCTCAGCAGCCCGATGCGCTCGCCGGTCTGCACCGGCTTGCCGGCCCAGTCGTCGGGGTGCGAATAGATGAACACGCCGTCGGCGGGCGCCAGCACCTGCTGGCGCGCCACCTCCGCGGCCAGGGCGCCGATCTCCGTCTCGCGCTCGCGCACGCGTGCCTCGGCCTGGCCCATCTCGGCCCGGGCCTCCTGGCGCTCGAAGGCCCGCTGGGAGGATTGCAGGAAATCGGCCCGCGCGGTGGCCATGGAAGCGCGTGCCACCGCCAGACGGTTGCGAAGCGTGGTGTCGTCGAACTCCGCCAGCACGTCACCCTTGCGCACCAGTGCGTTGGGCTGAACGCGCATCTGGCGGATCACGCCCGCCTGCGGCGCTGCGATCACTTCGCTGGCAAGGGAGATGACCTCGGCGGGAGCGAGGGCGTACTCGCGCACCGGCACGGCCAGCAGCAGCAGCGCCGCGGTGGCCAGCGCCCACAGGGTGCGCGAGCGCAGCAGGGCGCTGGCGCGCTCCGCCGCGCGCGGCGCCCGGGACGACAGGGCCCACCAGGCGTGGCCACCCGCTTGCGCCGCGGCCGCCAGCCACCGCTCGGGGCTGCCTTCCTCCAGTTCATGGGGCCAGGGTTCATCGCGGGCCAGCACCAGCACCGCCCGCAGCACCCCGTCGGGACCGCCCAGCGGGAATAGCAGGGCGTGCCCGGGCAGCCAGTCGGACCAGCCCGTGGCCAGGCGTTCGGGCAGGCTGGCGGCGGTGGCGGCCAGCGGCGCCGCCGAGGCGGGCGGCATAGGCAGCGCCGGCCGCAGGGCGGTGGCCGCCTCCGCGATCCACAGCGCGAAGGGGGTGTCCGCATCCACCGCGGCGAGGCCGGAGTGCGTCATCAGGGTGGCGCGGCCACCCCGACCGAAGACAACGATCGCCGCCTGCCGGTACTCCACCAGGGCACGGGTTTCATTGCACAGCACGAAAGCCAGTTCGGCCAGATCGGTGGCCGACCGGATATGCCCGGAAAGCCGCAGGTACGGCTCCGCGTCCATGGGACTTGCCACGCGCGCTAGCGGCCCGGCGCGATCACGCGACCACTCATTCCCGGCAGCAGGCTGGCGGCGGTGTCGTCGAAGGTCGACTCGATTTCGATGGTCTGGCTGACTGCGTCCACGCGCCCCGAGATGCGGGACACGCGCATGGCGTAGCGGCGGCCGGTTTCTTCGATGACGGCTTCCAGGCGCTGGCCGGGGCGCAGCCAGGCCAGCCAGCGCGACGGGGCGTTGATGCGTGCCTTGAGCGCGCCGCTGCCCACCACATCCACGATGGGCGCCCCGGCAGTGACGCTCTGGCCGGTTTTGACGTGGATGCGCGCCACCGTGCCGTCGAAGGGCGCTCGCACCACGCACTGCGCAAGCTGGGCCGTCACCACTTCGGCCTGCGCCAGGGCGCGATCCACGGCGGACGCCGCCAGTGCCACTTCGATCTCGGCGGCGGACTGCAAGCCCTGGAGCCTCAGCTTGGCTTCGTGCTGCAGGCGCGCGGACTGCACCTCGGCCAGCGCCGCTTCGCGGCGGGCACGCACTTCGGCGCATTCGAACTGCACCAGCGGACTGCCAGCGCGCACGTTGTCGCCCAGATTGGCTTCCACCTTGGCCACCTGTGCGGCCGCCGGAGCCGAAATGCTGCTTTCCTGAGCGGCCACCACCAGCAAGCGCACTTCCATGTCGCCAGCCCGTGCACACGCAACCTGCGGCAGCGCGCCCCCCGCCAGCGAAAGGGCTGCGGTCAGCAACGCGTAAGCGGCGCGCGCGCCCGCCATCATCGCGACGGCGCGGGCGCCGCCAGTGCCTCCCGCAGCCGCGGCAGCACCGACAGCACCGCCGCTTCGGCGAAGGCCGCCACCGTGCTGCTGCCGGCGGCCACGGGCAACACGCTCGCATAGTCGGTGCTGAAGACCTCGCCGCCGCCAGCCTCCGACAGCGCCACCTGCCAGGCGTGCCGCCCGCCGGCGGCCGGGGGCGACCGCAGGGTCAGGGAGAGCAGCGGGGCGTCCCCCGACCCGGTCAATCCCACCTGGGCGCGCTTCAGGGTACGCTCCAAGGCCTTGCCCACTGCCGTCGCGGCGTCGTCGCTGTCCAGCCCGCTCACCTTGATACGCAGCTGGCGCGGTGCCGGCACCTCCGCTGCCCCTGTGGCGAAGGCCTCTCGCTCGCCGGCATTGAGCGCCTCATCGATGGCGCGCTGCAGATCGGGCAACTCCGCTGAGCGCACCTCGCCGGGCAGCAGGTCGATGCCCAGGGAATTCATCACCCGGCCGAAGGCCGCCTGCGCTGCCGCATAGGCATTCGCCTCCTGGTAGCGCGACACCAGGGCGCGGCTTTCGGTGCGCAGTGCCTCGAGTTCGCTTTCCAGCCGGCTGGCCGTCCCGGCCCGGGCAATGGCGGCCACGCGCTGGTCCACCTGAGCGGATTCGCGCGCCAGGTCGTGGTCGAGCACCGTGAGCCCATAGCGGCCCACCGCCACGCGCACCTGGGTGATCACCGCCATGGACAGGGCCATGCGGCGGGCGGAGTCCACCTGCTCCTGCGCCTTGGTGACGTTACGCACCGCGGGCAGGGAAG
>JBIIUM010000209.1:0-5452 GCA_044339985.1 Burkholderiales bacterium
TTCTGGCGGCGGCCGAAATGCTGCGCGGTGGCGTGACGTGCATGAACGACATGTACTTTTTTCCCGCTGCGGCCGCCCATGCGGCCCTCACGGCAGGCATGCGTGCGGCGCTGGGCATCATCGTCATTGACTTTCCCACGGCCTACGCCTCGGACCCCCAGGACTACCTCGCCAAGGGCCTGGCCATGCGCGACTCCCTGCGCCACGAGCCGCTGCTGTCCTTCTGCATGGCGCCCCACGCGCCCTACACCGTGAGCGATGCAAGTCTGGATCGCATCGCCGTGCTGGCCGAACAACTGGGCCTGCCGGTGCACATGCACGTGCAGGAAACCGCCGCCGAAGTGGCAGAGCACACGGCGAGATATGGCGTCCGGCCCGTGGAGCGGTTGCGCGCCCTGGGCCTGGTGGGGCCGGGCCTGGTGTCGGTGCACAGTGTGCACCTGGACGAGCGGGAGATCGCCCTGTACGCCCGGGAGTGCTGCCATGTGGTGCACTGTCCCAGTTCAAACCTCAAGCTCGCCAGCGGCTTCGCGCCCGTGGCCCCATTGCTGGACGCGGGCGTCAACGTTGCCCTGGGCACCGATGGCGCGGCCAGCAACAACCGCCTTGACCTGTGGGACGAAATGCGTACCGCGGCCCTGCTGGCCAAGGCCACCAGCGGTCGTGCCGAGGCGCTGCCCGCCGCCCGCGCCCTGGAAATGGCAACCCTCGGCGGAGCGCGTGCCTTGGGGCTCGATGGGCACATCGGGTCCATCGAGCCCGGCAAGCAGGCCGATCTCGTGGCGGTGAACCTAGAGGCCCTTGAACTGTCTCCGTGCTTCGATCCTTTGTCCCACCTGGTCTATGCGGTCGGTCGCCAGCACGTGACCCACGTCTGGGTAGCGGGCCGCGCTCGCGTGATTGACGGCGAGTTGCTGGACCTGGACTCCACTTCCCTGCAAGAGGCCGCGCTGCGCTGGCAGGGGCAACTCGCATCCCACGGTCATCCATCGCCATGATCAACGTCGATCCCGCCGAGCTCGATAAATTCAGCGCACTGGCCCACCGCTGGTGGGACCCAAACAGCGAATTCAAGCCGCTGCACGACATCAACCCGCTTCGCCTCGAACACATCGACCGCCTGGCAGATCTGCCCGGCAAGCGCGTGCTGGACGTGGGCTGCGGCGGCGGCATCCTGGCAGAGTCCATGGCCGCCCGCGGCGCCACGGTCACCGGTATCGACCTGGGCGACAAGGGCCTCAAGGTGGCGCAGTTGCACCTGCTGGAAAGCGGGCTTCGCGTGGACTACCGTCTGGCCGCCGTGGAAACCATCGCCGAGGCGGAGCCCGCCGCCTTCCAGGTGGTCACCTGCATGGAAATGCTCGAGCACGTGCCCGACCCCGCGGCCACGGTGCGCGCCTGCGCCACCTGCGCAGCGCCGGGCGCTCGGCTGTTCTTCTCCACCATCAACCGCAACCCCAAGGCCTGGCTGTTCGCCATCGTGGGGGCCGAGTACGTGCTGCGCCTCCTGCCGCGCGGCACCCACGAGTACGCCCGGCTGATCCGCCCCTCCGAGCTGGCCGCCTTCTGCCGGGACGCGGGGCTCGAGGTGACCGGCATCACCGGCATGACCTACAACCCCTTCACGCGCACCTACACCCTGGGCCGGGACGCCTCGGTGAACTACATCCTCGAGGCCCGGAGGCCGGCCACATGATCCGCGCAGTCCTGTTCGACCTGGACGGCACCCTCGCCGACACAGCGCCGGACCTGGGCGGCGCCCTCAACCGCATGCGCGCCCGGCGTGGTCTTGCCCCCCTGCCCATCGAGACCCTGCGCACCCACGCCTCCAGCGGCGCGCGCGGCATGATCGGCGCAGGGCTGGGTGTCACGCCCGCCGACCCCGCCTTTGCCGCGCTGCGCGACGAGTTCCTGGACGAGTACGAGTCCGACCTCATGCGCGATTCAGTGCTGTTCCCGGGTGTGACCGCGCTTCTGGACGGCCTCGAGACCGCTGGTTACCGCTGGGGCGTGGTGACCAACAAGGTGGAACGCTTCACCGTGCCGCTGGTGAAGCTGCTCGGGCTGTCGCCGCGCTCGCCCTGCATCGTTGCGGGAGATACCACGCCGCACGCCAAGCCCCACCCGGCGCCGCTCATCGAGGCAGCCCGCCGCCTCGCCACCGACTGCGAAACCTGCGTGTACGTCGGAGACGACCTGCGCGACGTGCAGGCGGCACGGGCAGCCGGCATGGGCGCGGTGGTCGCTGGCTACGGCTACCTGGGCGAGGGCGAGCCGCCCGAACGCTGGGGCGCCGACCATCTCATCTCCCACCCCGAAGCACTCCTCCAGTTGCTTTCCGCCATGCGCTGAGAGCTGTGGCACCGCCGGGCCGGACGGGGCGGCTGGCCTTGAAATCGCGCCCGCCGCCGTCACCTGTGTGGCAGAATCAGACTGGGCGGCGTCGTTGCACCGCCCGCTTCACCCGACCGATGCCGGTCCCGAATTCCCGTTCAACGGGGGCGCCTTGGCTTCGACGTGGGTCGCGAAGCAGTGCAGTGCATGCCGAGGACCAGCCACCTCGTAAATCCGCTGGAAACCAACAGTCGCCAACGACGACCGTTACGCTCTCGCGGCTTAATCCCCGCGGGACTCTGCACCGGTTCGGCCTCGGGCCGGCTAGCGCAAGCTAGAGCAGAGTCATTCACGAGGCATCGCTCGCGTCCGGGTCACTTGAACGCGGGTTAAATTTAAGGTGACTGGCTCCGTGGCAGCCCGCCGGCCGGCGGCTTAGGGGCGACATCAAATGGCCAGGCTAAGCATGTAGTACTGCCTGTAGAGGGCTTGCGGACGCGGGTTCGATTCCCGCCGCCTCCACCATCAACAAAACCCCAACCTTTCTCGGTTGGGGTTTTTTCTTGCCTGAATGCGGGGGGCCCGCGGCTTATCGCGGGTTCTTGCAGAAGGTTGCGGACTGCGCCTCCCCTGTGTGCCACCCGGCAGGTTCCATACCGCTTTTCGCTCTTTCCGGGCCGTTATTCTCTCCGGAGCGCGGCCAGGAAAAAGGCCGAAGTCCGCAACGACAGAAAATTCTCGTTCTTAGATTCAGCCGCTTACGCACGGACGACTCGAGCGGTTGATTAGCAGCATTGGGGGGAGGCGGCTCTTCCGTCAATCCCGACCCGCCCCATCGGCCCCGCCGGAAACGCAGACACCCTAGGGCGGTCTGCTTGCGAGAAGATCTCGTGGCGATGGGCCGGCGAACGCTCGGCATGCGGCAAAGCGCAGGGGCCTCCTGCCGTTTCGCTCTACTGCGCACGCAGCTCTCCCGTCATCGCCAGCAGCCGCTTTCGCGCCATCCAAAGATTCGACAGGGCGAACAGCGTGAACAGGTGAGCGGTGTGCTTCGCAAGGCCCTTGAAGCGAACCTTGGCCCAGCCGAACTGGCACTTGATTACCCGAAACGGGTGTTCCACCTTCGCTCGAATCCTGGCCTTGCTCTTCTCGCGCTTGACGAGCGCCTTCTCGCCGCTGGCCTTGAGCTTGTTCACCGTTCCCGGCCGACACGCGATCTCCCAGCGCACCCGCTTCTTCGTGCGGGCCGAGACGTCACCTCGCGGGGCGCGGATTTGGCAGCTTGAAGAGAAAGCGCGATGCCCACACCACCGCCGGAGCACTGCCTCCGACCACCTGCTCATCCGCTGGATTGGGCACAGTAAAATGCCGTCGAATTGTCTTGGCAACAGCCGCTCCGTAAGGGTTTCCATTCTGAACATGGCGCTGTGATCTGCGCTCGGGACTTTTCTACGCGTCGCAGATCATGGCCTTGATGCTGGAGCGGTTGCGGTGCATGCCGCCGCCCACGATAACCTTGCATGGCCTCTCGATCACTGACCTGACGACTACTCCATGCGCTGGATAGCCCCCTCCGAAAAAGACGCCGCCTCCGCCACCCTGGAAAAGCGCCTCTGGGATGCCGCTGACCAGTTCCGCGCCAATTCCGGCCTGAAGGCACAGGAATACTCGGGCCCCATCCTCGGTCTGATCTTTCTGCGCTTTGCCGAGGCGCGTTTCGCCGCGCTGCGCAACAAGCTGGAAGCCGCCGGCAGCAGTTTGCGCCGCGGCAGCCGGGTGGACGACCCCGCCGCCTACCAGGCCGAGGGCGTGCTCTACCTGGCGCCCGAGGCACGCTACGACACCCTGCTCGCGCTGCCCGAGGTGGCCGACATCGGCGCCAAGGTCAACGACGCGATGCGCGCCATCGAGAAGCACAACCCGCAACTCGCGGGCGTGCTACCCAAGACCTACTACCTCTTCACGCCCACGCTGCTGAAGGATCTGCTGAAGAAGGTCTCGGAGATTCCGGTGTCGCTGGACTTCGACGCCTTCGGCCGGATCTACGAATACTTCCTCGGCGAGTTCGCCATGAGCGAGGGCCAGGGCGGCGGCGAGTTCTACACGCCCTCCAGCATCGTCAAGCTGCTCACCGAGGTGATCGAGCCCTTCCACGGCCGCATCCTCGACCCGGCCTGCGGCTCGGGCGGCATGTTCGTGCAGTCGGCCCGCTTCGTGGCCGAGCACCAGAAGAACCCGGCCGCCGAACTCGCCATCTGCGGCGTGGAGAAGACCGACGAGACCGGGCGCCTGTGCCGCCTTAACCTGGCGGTGCACGGGCTGGAGGGCGACATCCGCCACGGCGGCAACGTCAACAGCTACTACGACGACCCGCACGCGGCCACCGGGCAGTTCGACTTCGTGCTGGCCAACCCGCCCTTCAATGTGAACGCGGTGGACAAGGAGCGGCTGAAGGACATGGTGGGTCCGGCGCGACGCTTTCCGTTCGGGCTGCCCCGCACCGACAACGCCAACTACCTGTGGATCCAGCTCTTCCACTCGGCGCTGAACGCAAAAGGCCGCGCCGGCTTCGTGATGGCCAACTCGGCATCCGATGCCCGCAGCAGCGAGCAGGACATCCGCCAGAAGCTCGTCGAGGCACGCTCGGTGGACGTGATGGTGGCCGTGGGCCCCAACATGTTCTACACGGTCACGCTGCCCTGCACCCTGTGGTTCCTGGACCGGGGCAAGGCCAAGCGCGCGCACCACGCCGACCAGGTGCTCTTTATCGACGCCCGCCACATCTACCGTCAGGTGGACCGCGCCCACCGCGACTGGACGCCCGCGCAGATCGGCTTCATGGCCAACATGGTGCGGCTGTACCGCGGCGAGGCGCCGGACTACACCCAGGGCGGCGCCGAGGCCGAGGCGAAGCTGAAGGAGGTGTTCGGCGCGCAGCCGGCGTATGCCGATGTGCCCGGGCTGTGCAAGGCGGCGACGCTGGCCGAGATCGAGGCACAGGGCTGGTCACTGAACCCGGGGCGCTATGTGGGCGTGGCGCCGGGGGAGGAGGTCAGCGATGAGGACTTCCGCACGCAGCTGCAGGGCTTGAACGAGGAATTGGAGGCGTTGAACGCGC
>JBIIUM010000048.1:0-18517 GCA_044339985.1 Burkholderiales bacterium
TGGCCGCCGTGGCAGCGGCGCGCCACGGCGTGCTGCGGCCCCACCTCAAACCGCACCACTTTGCCGTGGGTTCCATCAACTCCCCCATGCAGTGCATGATGAAGGAGATCTGTGCCCAGTGCCTGCAGCCGCAGGTGGACCCCGTCACCGGCGAGCGCTCCGTGGTGTTCTCCTGTTTCAACCAGGACCAGTCCCTGGACCGCGTGGACTTCCCCGCCCTGGCGGCGCGGCTCGGACAAAACGCGGTGCAGGAAAAACTCACCGCCCAGTGGATCGGCCACTGCCTCGAGAGCCTCGATGCGGTGAAGCGCGGCGGATGAAGAGCGCGCCGGATGCGCGGCGCCGTACCGTTGCGCGCCAGTCCGGGCCCGGGCGCAACCCCATGTTCGCGAACCTGGCGTGATCCCCTCGGAAGCAAGCCTGGCGAGCCGCATCGACGCATTGCTGCCACAAACGCAATGCACCAAATGCGGTTTTTCGGGCTGCCGACCCTATGCTGAAGCCGTTGCCGCGGGTGAGGCGGATATCGATCGTTGCCCCCCTGGCGGGGAGTCCGGCATTGCCCGCCTGGCAGTGCTGCTGGGGCGGCAGCCACCGCCGCTGGACCTCGGCCGCGGCTTGCCGGGCGTGGCGCGCGTGGCAGTCATCGACGAGGCGCTGTGCATCGGCTGCACGCTTTGCATCCAGGCATGTCCCGTGGACGCCATCGTGGGTTCGGCCAAGCGTATGCACACGGTTCTGGCGGCGCAGTGCAGCGGCTGCGAACTGTGCGTGCCGCCCTGCCCGGTAGACTGCATCGCCATGTTGGCGATCGAGGACGCTCGCGCCCTTGGCCATGCAGTGGCCGACCGCCCGGAGCCACTATGGCAACTGCGGGCTCGCCAGTGGCGCGACCGCTTCGAAGCGCGCCGCGAACGCCTGGCCCGCCACAAGGCAGAGCAGGAGCAGCGGCTGGCGGACAAGGCAGCGCGCAAACTTGCCACGCTGCCGGCTGACGATCCCGCGGCGGCCCGCAAGCGCGCCGTGGTGGAGGCGGCTCTGGAGCGGGCGCGGGCGCGACGTCAGCAACGCTCAGGAGAACCCGGGTGAATCCCGCCAAGCGCCATGAAATCTTCTCGCGCCTTCGAGCCGCCAACCCGGAACCACGCACCGAGTTGCACTTCGCATCGACCTTCCAGTTGCTGGTGGCGGTGGTGCTTTCCGCCCAGGCCACCGACCGCAGCGTGAACTTGGCCACCGCCAGGCTGTTTCCCCGGGCTGGCACCCCAGAGGCGATCCTGGCGTTGGGCGAAGCGGGCCTGTTGCCCTTGATTCAGACCATTGGGCTCTACCGCACCAAGGCCAGGAACGTCATTGCCCTGTGCCGGCAGTTGCTGGAACGCCACGGCGGTGAGGTGCCCCGCAACCGCGAGGCCCTGGAGGCACTGCCCGGTGTAGGCCGCAAGACCGCCAACGTGGTGCTCAACACGGCCTTCGGCGAGCCCACCATGGCGGTGGACACGCACATCTTCCGCCTCGCCAATCGGGTTAACCTGGCGCCCGGCAAGGACGTGCTGGCCGTGGAACGCAGGCTGCTGAAGGTGGTGCCGGCCGAATTTCTGCAAGATGCCCATCACTGGCTGATCCTGCACGGACGCTATGTCTGCAAGGCCCGCAAGCCCGACTGCCCGAAGTGCATCATCCGCGACCTGTGCGAGTACCGCCACAAAACGCCCGAAGCGGCGGCGCTGCAGCCAGCACGAACCGCTACCCGACGCACCCGCTGACCCCAGATCCGTGTTCAATCCATCCCGCGAGCAGGCGAGACGCTTTTTCTTCGAGACCTGGCAGCGCTACCGCGCAAACGAGCCCCTGGAGGGCGCCGCCCGCACGGCACTGGAGGTGATATTGCTGCACCCCGAGTACCACCCGATGCTGGAGGATCCCGGTCGCAACCTGGACCGGGACTGGGGCCCCGACAGTGGCGAGAACAACCCCTTCCTGCACCTGTCGCTGCACCTGGCCATCGAGGAGCAACTGGCCATGGGCCAACCTTTCGGCCTGCGCGAGGTGTTCGACGCTCTCGTGACGTCTTCAAGAGATGCCCACGAGGCGCGCCACGTACTGCTGGAGTGTCTGGGGGAAACCCTCTGGCGTGCCCAACGCGCCGGCGGCGCCCTCGATACCCAGGCTTACCTGGAGTGCGCCCGCCGCCGCGCCGGACTGCGCTGAGTCCCGTGCCGGCAACATCCCGGACGGCGGGGCCGCCTGGGGGATTCAGTACTTGTCGGTCAGGCTTTTCTGACTGGCGAAGTAGGCTGCCAAGTCGGCGATATCCTGCTTCGAGAGCGGCGCCGCCATGCCGCTCATGATGGCATTCTTGCGCTTGCCCTTCTGGTAGGCCGTGAGCGCCTGGCGCAGGTAGTCGGCATGCTGCCCCGCCAGGACTGGGTAATCGGGCGTGGCGGGCTTGGCGCCGCCGGGACCGTGGCACGCCGCGCAGGTCTCGGCTTTCTTTTCGCCTGCCGCCGCATTGCCCCCTGCGCTTGCCGGCAGGCTTGCCGCCAGGGCTGCCGCGCCCAGCACGGCTGGCAGCAGGCTGCTCAACAAAGAGGTTTTCTCAAAGCAGAAGGTCCTCATTTTCCCGCTCCTGAGTAGTAAGCCGCCAGGTCAGCCATGTCCTGATCGCTCAGGCTGGCAGCAATGCCGCGCATGGTGGGATGGTTGCGGTCTCCTGCCTTGTAGGCCTTCAGGGCTGCCACGATGTACGCCGGGCTCTGACCGCCGAGGCGCGGGACGTGGTAAACGTCCGGATAGGCAGTGCGGAAGCCGGGGATGCCGTGGCATCCCTGGCACATCTGGGTTTTCTTCGCGCCTGCCGAGGCATCGCCTTCGGCCGCGGCTGAAGGTACCGAAACGAGCGCCGCCGACAGCGCCGCTGCCAGGGCGGCAGCCGTGGACAGTCTTGAATTTTCCCCTGCCATCATCCCCCCAAACCTCGCCATTTCTAACCTTTTCCCGATCGCAAAAAAACTCGCCGATTGTGCGCGATGCCTGCCTTGCGGGTCAAATGCCACCCCGCCCGGTCGAATCCCCTTACCCACCCGGGAGTGGTACGCCTTCGACAATTGTGGCGCGGTGCACGTAGACCTTGTCGTGGGTGTCCTCCACCACCGCCTCCAGTTCGCCTTGCTGACCGGGCACGAAGAAGAAGCGAAAACTCGGGTTGTCGGACAGCGAAAAATCCACGTCGGCCGTGAGCACGGTCTTGCCGGCATAGGACACCTTCACCGACCGCACGAAACGCGGCGTGCGGGTGGGATCGAAATCCGCGGCCAGGGCCGACTCGTTCGGGTGCCGGATCATGAGTTGCACCAGGGCCGGCTTGGCAGCCTCCACGGTGTCGTCCCAGAACTTGAACTTCATCTGCCCGATCATGTTTTCGGGGATACGAAATTTGCCGCCCGGCGCCGAACAGCCGCCAGCGGCCTTCACCCAGCGCGTGGCCTCGTACAACTTGCCATCGTTCAACTCGGCCACGGCGCGCACGAAACTGAAGTCCTCGAAGCGTAACCGTGTCTCCACCTGGACGCGCCCGCTGTCCGGCGTGAAGTGGAACACCCCGGCCGCGGGCGAGGGATTGCGCTCCACGATCAGGAAAACGGTCTTGATGTAACGGCCATCGCTCTGGTCGATCTGCGCCTTCACCGCCACCGGCACCGTGGAGGCATCGTCGGCGCGGGTGTTGAGGAAGATGCGCAGCACATCCTTGCCGTCCTCGATGGGGCGCTCGCCGAACATCATTTGCCGTATGGGAGGCCAGTACTGACTGCGAGCCGGATCGGGCTCGGCCTTTTCGTTGCACAGGCCCGGAAGAGCGAGCAGCGCAAACATGGCTGCCACCATCCCCTGCCGAATTTGCTCAATCCTCATGACTGCCTCCTAGGACGACCACTTTCGCAAGTATAGCCGCCGGGCGGGTCGTGGCGGACCCTACTCCCACTCGAGCTCGGCGTAGGCGGCGGTGACATTTCGCCGGTGGAAGGCATCGAAGTTTATCCAATTGGGTGCGGCGGAGGCGCCCACGGTGTCCACCGCCTCTTCCATGGTACGGCGGGCGCGCAGGGCGGCACGGGTGTCGCGCACGATCATGGCGAGGTAGTCGCGCTGTGGCGCCAGTGCCGCCGGCCAGGCCGCGGCCGTCCACCCATGCCCGGGCACGAAGGCGCGCGCCGGGATCGCGGCCAGCGCGTCCATCACCTTGAGAAAGCCGGTGATGGAGCCATCCACCACCGGGGTGTGGTCCACGAACAGAAGGTCCCCCAGCCAGAGCGTGCCCGTGGCCTCGTCCAGAACGGTGAGGTCGTTGTCGGTGTGGGCCACGGGCCAAGCCTTGAGCCGAAGGCGCCGCTCGCCCAGGTCGAGCACGCGCTCCTGGTCCACGTCCACGGCGATGGTGACAGGGGCGCTGCCGGCGCCATCGGCCAAGTCGCCGAGGTCGCGACGCAAAGCCCCCAGGTAGGTGCGCAGTCGCTGCGCCAGCGCGGCCGGGAGGTTGCCATGGGCCACCACCTCCGCACCCTCGGCGCGGAAGGCTTCGGCGCCGAACACGTGGTCAGGGTGCATATGGGTGAGGATCACGTAGCACACCGGCTTTTCGGTGACGCGCCGCAATGCCGCCCGCAAGGACTGACCCACGGGCAACGAGCCGCCCACGTCGATGACGGCCACGCAGCGGCTGCCGACGATGAAGCCCACATTGGCCTGGTCGCCCGCATTGGCAGGCGAGCGCTCCTCCAGGCTGCCCACATGCACGAAATTTCCCGGCGCCACTTCCCGAAGGCTGAAGCCCTGGGCCTGCGCTGAACCGCCCGCCAGCGCCAGCAACAGCGACGCCAATGCGATGCGTTGGATGTTGAAAACCATGTGGTTCTGCCTCCCGCGGTTGGCCGATGATAGCCGCGCCACGGCCATGCGACGCGCGGTACTTGCGGCCGCGGGCTTGGCGCGCTTACCTTGCAACCTCCATGCTTCGAGTCCTGTGGCTGTTGCTCTTGGTTTGCCCGGCGCTGCCAGCGCTGGCTGACACCGTGCAGGTGGCTCCCGGCATCCACGTGCTGCCTGGCACGCCCGGCGATCCACAGCCCGCCAACCTGGGGCGCACGGGCAACTGCGGCTTCATCGTGGGCGCCACCGGCGTGGTGGTGGTGGACACGGGTGTCTCGCGCGCCCACGGTGAAGCTCTGCTCGCCGAGATACGACGGGTCACCAGCCTGCCGGTGGTGCTGGTGATCAACACCCACGCGGTGCAGGAATTCCTGTTCGGCAACGCCGCCTTCGAACCCGCGCCCGTGCTTGCCCACCCGGCCACCGTGGAACTGATGCAAAGCCGGTGCTCCCACTGCCTGGACAACCTGCTGCAGCAGTTGGGCGAGGCGGTCATGGAGGGCACCCGCCTGGTGCTGCCGGAGCGAACGGTCTCGGCCACCACAACTCTCCACGCCGGCGGCCGCCGCGTGCGCGTGATCCACCTGGGGTGGGCGGCCACGCCCGGCGACCTGCTGGTGCTCGACGAGACCACCGGCACGCTGTTCACCGGCAGTGTGGCAAGCCAGGACCAGATTCCCCTGCTGCGCGACGGCCGTCTGGCCGATTGGCTCACCGCGCTGGATGCTGTGGCGGCGCTTGCCGCCCAGCAGATCGTGCCGGGTCACGGCCCCGTGCCGGCTCCCGACGCGGTGAGCGCCACCCGCGACTACCTGCTGCAACTGGATCGCGAGGTGCGCCGCCTCTACGACGGCGGCGCCTCGTTGCTGGATACCCTGGAACGCGCCGAGTTGCCCGCTTTCGCCCATTGGGCCGGATACGCCACCGTCCACCGCAAGAACGTGCAGCAACTCTATCTGGCGCTTGAGCTCGAAGATCTGCGGCGTTGAACCCCTATAATTTTGCTTAGGCGCCAGCCTCTCACCTCGGCGCGCGGAGCGACACCATGGGCAATAGGCTGACGAAGATCTACACCCGTACCGGCGACACGGGCACCACTGGCCTGGGCGATGGCAGCCGGGTGGCAAAGGACAGCCTGCGCGTCGAGGCCCTTGGCGCCGTGGACGAGTTGAACAGCGCCATCGGCGTGCTGCTGGCCGAACCACTCACCGATGCGGTGCGCGAGTTGCTGGTGGGCGTGCAGCACGACTTGTTCGATCTCGGCGGTGAAATCTCCATCCCGGGGTACACGGCGATCACGGAGGACCACGTGGTCGCCCTGGAGGAGGCGTTGGACGGGTGGAACCAGGCGCTGCCACCGCTCAAGGAATTCATCCTGCCCGGCGGTAGCCGTGCGGCTGCCCTGTGCCACGTGGCTCGCACCGTTTGCCGTCGCGCCGAGCGCCGCACGGTCGCTCTGGCCCATGGAGAGCAGTTGTCGCCGTTGCCCCAACGCTACTTGAATCGCCTGTCGGATCTGCTCTTCGTGCTCTGCCGGGCCGTCAACCGCGATGCGGGCGTTCCGGACGTGCTCTGGGAAAAGGGCCGGCGCAGGGCGCCCTCTTCACGCTGAGGCAAATTCGTGCCGGCGCTCGAGAGGGAAGCCACGGCCACCCTCCCGAGCCCGGGTGTGAATCGCCAGAACAGCCGAGGGCAGGCGGCGTCAGCGGTTCGCGAAAGCCGCTCCCCGAGCACTTGAACGTGGCGCGCATTGACCTCGCGCCTCCTATCGATCCCCGCGAGAGTCAACCACAGCGGCACCACGGCGTCGAGGCTGAAGGAACAACCGACTCAACCCCTATCCGTTCATGCCGGGGCAACCGGCCTAACCGTAGAGAAGCAACGTCGCGCCTGCCTGCCTGAGCCGCGCAGACAGCATGGTCACGAGCTTGAGGAGAACCTTGGCTCCGACACCAGGATTTTCGAGCACGATCCGCACCATGGCATCGCGCCGCAAGACGGCCACGACGACAGGCTCGACTGCGATACAGAACGCCGAACGGGGTTCGCCGTCGATCATGGACATCTCCCCCAGGGTGGCCCCCGGACCCACGCGCGTCATGGGCTTCAGCACGCCTTCACCACCCCGCTTGGCGATCTCCACATGACCGGAGATGACGAACAGCATGAAGTCATCCACCGATCCCTCGCGGATGATGATCTGCCCTTTTTGCGCGCGGTAAGCTTCGAGCGAGCGCGACAGGAACTCCATGTCTTCGCGGGTAAAGTCGGAGAAGAAGCGCGATCGCCCCATGAGCTGGTGCAATTGATCCGCCACCGAATACCCATCGCCCAGGAGCTCCAGGCTCTCGAGTGTCGGCCTACCGCTGAGCTCATTCCCGCTCGGCAGCGTGACTCCCGCAAGCGGATCCCCAGAAAGACGCCCCTTCGCCCATTCGTCGCTCACCGATGCCACCCCTCTCAACAATGACTCACGTCCATGATAATCGACCGCCAACCGCGCCGTAACCCGCCCGCATCTCGCAGCCACAGACCCTTTCCTGAACGCGGCGAACCGTTGACAGGGCGTGGCGGGGCCAGCCATATTTCGGACATGGCGGCAGACCTTTCAACCGTTGGAAACGACGGGCAGCATGACTCGATGCTCCGCGTTCGAAAGGTCGCCCGAGGCCTGTCCCCGACCATCGTCGCCTGACACCCACGTCCGACATCATGGCGACTCCCGCAATTTCCGAAGTGGTCGCGAGCCTGTTTCTGGTGGTGTCTCAGCTGTCTGGCTATCCCCCACCACGCGCCATGCCGGAGATCCACGTGCTCTCGTCGGTGCGCTTGCAGGAGGAGCTGTGCCAGGGGCCCTGCGGGGTGTTTGCCTACTACCTGGATGGCCGTGGCGTATTCATCAGGGATGATCTGGACGTGGTGAACGACCTGAAGTCGCGCTCCATTCTCTTGCACGAACTCGTCCATCATTTGCAACATGAGCACGAGCGGTTTGCGGCAATGGGCAACTGCGAGCGATGGTACGCGCGCGAGGAAGAGGCCTACCGCATGCAGAACGCTTACCTCTCGTCCATGCGCACCGCCACGCGTTTCGCTTTCGATTTTCTGCCCGCCCGCTGCCGGGAACTGGCGCCTGCCTCCGACTGAAACGCAGGCAAGCCCTTCAGGCGGTTCCGCCGACCGTCAGTGCGTCGATGCGCAGAGTGGGCTGCCCGACGCCCACCGGGACGCTCTGCCCCTCCTTTCCGCACGTTCCCACGCCAGGATCCAGGCACATGTCGTTGCCGATCATGGATACCCGCTTGAGCACTTCCGGCCCGCTCCCGATCAAGGTAGCGCCCTTGACCGGATGAGTGAGACGCCCGCCCTCGATCATCCAAGCCTCGGCGGCGCTGAAAACGAACTTGCCGCTCACGATATCCACCTGGCCGCCACCGAAATTCACGGCGTACAGGCCACGATCCACGGAGGCAAGGATCTCCGCCGGGTCCCGGTCACCGTTGAGCATGATGGTGTTGGTCATGCGCGGCATGGGAACATGGGCATAGGACTCCCGGCGGCCGTTGCCCGTTGGTTGCACGCCCATGAGGCGCGCATTCAGGGAGTCCTGAAGATAGCCGGCCAGAATGCCGTTTTCGATCAGCACCGTGCGGCGGGTGGGATTGCCCTCATCGTCCACATTCAAGGAACCTCGCCGGGCCGCGATGGTGCCGTCGTCCACCACGGTCACCCCCGGCGCTGCCACCGCCTGCCCAATACGACCGCTGAATACCGAACTACCTTTGCGGTTGAAGTCGCCTTCAAGGCCGTGGCCGATGGCTTCATGCAGCAAGATGCCTGGCCATCCTGGCCCGAGCACCACGGTCATGGTTCCGGCGGGGGCTGGCCGCGCGTCGAGATTGGTGATGGCCTGGTGCACAGCCCGCTCGGCATAGTGGCGCAACAGCGCATCGTCGAAGCGGCCATAGTCGAACCGGCCGCCACCGCCGGCCGTTCCCTGCTCACGCCGGCCATCCTGCTCAGCGATCACCTGGAGCGATACGCGCACCAGCGGGCGCACATCTGCGGCCATCAAACCATCGTGGCGCACCACTAGCACCACCTCGTATTCGCCTGCCAGTCCCGCCACCACCTGGGTAATGCGCGGGTCGAGATCGCGGGCGAACCGCTCGAGCCGCTCGAGCAATGCCACCTTCCGGGTGTCCGCGAGGCTTGCCAGCGGATCCAGCGCGGGATAGAGCGCACGCGCCGGCCCGCGCCGGGTCAGCGCCGCGCGCCCCTCGCCGCCCTGGCGCGCGATGGCACGCGTGGCTTTCGCGGCGGATTCGAGCGCGCCAGCCCCGATCTCGTCGGAATAGGCGAAAGCCGTCTTGTCTCCGCTCACCGCTCGAACCCCGACACCTTGCTCGATGGCAAAGCTGCCAGACTTCACTTGCCCCTCTTCCAGGCTCCATCCCTCGCTGCGGGTGTACTGAAAATAAAGGTCGGCGAGGTCAACTTCGTGGGCCATGATGGAACCGAGCACCCCTTGCAGGGCGCGGGTGTCCAGACCGAAGGGGAGCAGCAGGGCCGCCTCGGCGACATCGAGGCTGCGTTCAGGAATGTTTAGCGATTCGGCGGCAGTGGACATGGAATTGGGGAACGCTGGAAAGGGCAGGGTGTTGCGGGATTGACCAGTCAGGGGGCCGGGGGTTCAGGCAGGTCTCACACGTCTATGGCGCAGGGCAGGCAGACGGGCTCGCACATCCTGCAAGCGCTGTGGATCGATGGTGGCAAACACCACCCCTGGCCCCTGCGGCTGGCTGGCCAC
Source organism: Burkholderiales bacterium (assembly GCA_044339985.1). Taxonomy (GTDB): domain Bacteria; phylum Pseudomonadota; class Gammaproteobacteria; order Burkholderiales. Next base: position 9,737 of record JBIIUM010000048.1, read on the forward strand.
CACATCGCCCCAGGGATCTACCACCAGACTGTGTCCCCAGGTCTCCCGCCCGGTGGGATGCACCCCGCCTTGTGCCGCGGCCACCACCCACGCCTGGTTCTCGATGGCGCGGGCACGGAGCAGAACTTCCCAGTGGGCACGTCCGGTGGGGACCGTAAATGCCGAGGGCACGCAGATCACATCCGGCTCGCCGAGGCCACGGTAGAGCTCCGGGAAACGCACGTCGTAGCACACAGACAATCCCAAACGGCCCAAGGGTGTATCGGCGGCGCAAGGACGCTCGCCCGCCAACACCGAGCGAGCCTCGTCGAATCTCGCCCCGGGCAGGTCAAGTCCGAAAAGGTGCATCTTGTCATAGCGCGCGGCGCAGCGGCCCTGCGGGTCGAAAAGCAGGCATGCGTTGAAAACCCGGGAGGGGTCGGGAGCCTCAAGGGGAATGCTGCCCCCCACCAACCAGAGCCCGTGGCGGCGCGCCGACTGGGCCAGAAATGTCTGGATCGGGCCCTCTCCAAAGGGCTCCCGTACCTCCAGCTTGTCGCCGTCCTGGCGGCCAATGAGCGCGAAGTACTCCGGTAACACCGCCAAGCGCGCCCCGCCAGCCGCGGCCTCGGCGAGCAACTCGCCAGCCTGCGCCAGATTTGGCTCGACCTGCGGACCGGAGACCATTTGCACCGCCGCCACGCGCCATGGCCCCGCGTCGCCTGGGACAGGCGGTCCATCTACCTCAGGGCTGGTTTCGATCATCGACGCATCTTAGTGCCTGGACCCTGACCTTGTCCGCCCTCAGGCTGCGGGCGCTGCACCCGCTCGACCTTCGGATCGGCAAGACTCCCGGTCACCCGGTATTCGAAGGCCGCGGCTTCGTCGATGGGGTTGTTGAGCACACGACCGACGATCAGGGTCGCCAGGCCCACAGCCGGATTCACGATAGCTGTTCCCAGGGCAAGGCTGTCGCTGATGGAGGGTACCACGCGCACGGAAAGCGTCTGCGTCTCCTGCCCCAGGTCCACCTCGCCAGACATGGCCACCTTCGCCGCCGAGCCGACCATCTTCAGGTCTTCGGTGTGCACGACCCCCTTGGAAAAAGTCATCTGGCCCGTGATCCGGTCGAAGGCAAATCCCTGGCTGAAGATATCGCGGAAATCGAGACTCACGCGCCGCGGCAGCGACTGCAAACTCAGGACGCCCAGCAACTTGCCGATGCCTGGCTCGACGCGGGTGAACTGTCCTTTCTGGGCATCGAGCCGCAGCTGCCCGCTGAGGCTTGGGATGTGCAGCGCATAGGGATTGCCACGCCACTCCAGGGGACCCTCCAGGGTGGCCTGCCCCCCTACCACCCCTTCGGGCAGCGCCAAGCGACGGAAGTAAGCGCCGATGTCGGAGGTCTCCACCTTCACGGTGAATTGGCTCAACGGCGCTCCGCGCACACTCTGCCAGCCACCCTTCGCACGGATGCTTCCCTCGGGGGCGATCAAATCCAGCTTTTCCATCTGCCAGCCGGGGCCGTTTGGCACAGCCTGCAGCGTCAGGCGGCCAAAATCGCGGGCGCCCATGTGAAAGCTGTCCGCCGACACGTCCAGGGCAGGCAAGGCGCGGCCTTCGACGATTTCCTCAGCGCCTGGGCTCTGGCCAGGGGCGGTAGCCGGGAGATGCAACTGCGACAAACGGGCCGCGAAACGCCCCCGGCCCGCGGTGTCCCAGGACAGTTCGCCCCGCACCTGGCGCGAATCGATCTTCCCCTCCCAGACCGAGTCTTGCCGCTGCAAGGAAAGACTCACCGAATCCAGCGTCCTGCCGAGGATCGTCACGGCGCCCGCACGGGCATCGACACCCGCCAGCGCCAGGGCCGGGGAAGCAGCGCCGGAGCTGGGGGCGCCATCCTCGCCCTGCGCGCCCATGGCAACCAGCACCTCGCGCCATGGATCCAGATCGATGCGGTCCAGGGCAGCCGTCACATACAGGCCGTCCTTGGCTGGCGGGCGCGGTGCACTGCCGGCGCCCAGCAATAGCGCACCACCGCGCACCGCAAAGCCACTGCCACTGCCGTCGAGCAAAAGAGCGGCCTCCATGCGGTTGCGAAGGGACAACAGCAGCACGTCCTCAGCGCCCCGGGCACGCTGCTGAACACGCAGCGGAAGGCGCGCCGCCGCAGGCTTGTCAAAGGGGGCGGGCAGGCGCAGCGCCATCCCATCGAGATCGCTGTCGAACTGGAATTCGGTGCGTCCGCGCCGTACGGACAGGGTGCCGCGCCAATCGGTTTCTCCCTCGACGTATCGCAACCAGGGCACGGCAAATCGCTTTCGTGCCACCTCCGCACGCACGCGACCAGTCCCGCTCACGCTAACCCCACCGGGGGCGGCTGTCAGACTGAGGCGAACCGGCATTCCATAGAGATTGGCCACGCCGTCCCGGATCGTGGCGCCGGCCTCGGTGAACTGCAGCCGGCCGTTGACACCGCTCAAATCAGGAATGAAGCGCGCGCCCGAGAGAGCGGCATCGGCCATGGCGAAAGTGCCGCGCACACGCGCATCGCGAAGGCGTTCCAGCGGCAAATCCAATTCCAGCGACAGCCATCCCGCGCCCTCTCCGGTCGCACCCTTGGCCACGTTGCCGATCCAGCCACCCACCGGCGAGGATTCCATGTAACGCAGCGCCTCGGGAACAGCGGCCTTCGCTTCCCCTCGCACCTGCAGGACGGCATCGCGGTGCGCGAGATCGGCAATGGTCACGGTCGCGCGCCCAATGCGCAGGCCAAGTGTGCGGCCGGAGGCGTCGATGGTCATGCCCTGCCCTCGAAAGGCAAGGGTGCCCTTGACGTCCTCCAGCAGAGGCCATCCTGGAGCGAAGGCGAGCTTGCCTTTTTCCACGCCCGCCGTGACCTCGAACTTTCCGCTACCCGGGGCCGCGAACGGGAAGCGGTGCAAATCCCCCTTGAGAACCAGCCGGACATCGCGGGCCACACCATCCTTCAGGGCGTCCGACAGCCAGCCACGGGTGCTCGCCCCCATCTGCACGGGAAGGTAACGGGGCACGGCCGTGGCCGCCAAGACGGGGATCTCCGCAGACAGGTCGATTGCACCGGGGCCATCAGGCGACGAGGTCCATGTGCCTGCGGCCGTGGCGGTGAAGTCAGCGTTCATGGCCACGAGACGGCTCACGGTAAAGGACGTGGCACCGTTGAGCCTGGTCCACTCTGCAGCCACTTGCAAGCGGTCAAGGCGTAGCGGATCGGCAAACACTCGCGACCACGTGAATGCCATCGGTGCGCAATCCAGCTCCAGCCGACCGCCCTTCGCGTCCGTGCGCACGCGCCCCGATAAGCCGGTCATCCCGGGCCAGTGTTCTCCAGGCGCGATCGATACACCTCGCAGACGCCCATTGATCTCCACCCCTGGACCTTCCGGGTGCGGATGATCGGGAATTCGCACTGCCAAAGCCTCCACCCGTCCGGCAGGGGCGAGCGCGCCCACAAGCCCGCGTAACTCCTGCGACACCGGGAGCGCAGGAAGCACGCCAGCGAGCACCGCCAGGTCCAACTGATCCGCCTCGATGACGGTGCCTCCCGCAGGCTCCTCCGCGGCCGCGCGCCGCAGCATCAGATTGGCCTCCGGCAACAATTCGCCGTCCAGCGGGAGGATGGAAAGCCGGCGGGCCTGAACTTCGAAGCCGCCGTCGCGCCTTAACCAGTGCAACCGGCCTTGCATGGCGCGCAGCGCCAGCACCGGGAGATCTCCCGACAATCCGAGGCTCAGGCCCGCCAAGCGCAGATCGACCGTTGCCTGGTCGAGACCGTTATCGTCCAGATCGATCCAGGCCTCCAGATCTCCAGCACCGGAATCGATACGGGCCGGCAAGTCCATCCAGGAACGCACATCGCCCAGGTTGAAGTAAGGCGCACGCAGATACAGACGACCGCTCCACCACTGCGACCGTGCAGCCCCGGTCCGCGGACGACGCAGGTCGCCGCGGACTTGCAGCGGTAATCCAAGAGAGGCAGGCGGGCGCAGCGATAGCCCGAAACGGGTACGAGAGCCCCCCCCCTCCAGCCTCAGGTTGAGCTGCGTCAAAGCGAGCGGCGGGGCCGCACGGCGTTCGTCTATCCAGGTGACGGTGGCGTCACGCACTTCCACGACGGCCTGGCGCAGTAGCCACTCCATCAAGTGGCTGTCCCCCGACGAGGCCTGCACCGGAAACCCCGCCACGAACAGGCTGCCGCGGGCATCGCGGCGCACAGTGAGCCGCGGCTCGTCCACCACCAGTTGATGCAACCGGAACGATCCGAGCAGCAGCGAGCGCAGGGCGATCGCGGCCTGTGCATGGGCGAGCTCAAAGGCTGGACGGCCCGCGGCGTCATGCACCACCACACCCCTCAGCTCCAACCAAGGGCGGGCTCCGCTCCAGCTACCGTTCACGGCTGCAATCGTGATCGTCTGGCCCGCCGCGGCGCTCGCCGCCGCCTCGATCTCCGGGCGCCAACGGTCGATGTTAGGCAGCACGAAGAAACGCAGCCCCAAGATCAGCAACGCGAACACCAGTCCGGCCAACGCCACCACAACGGTCAGGAGGCGATAGACACGGGCGGTCAGGCGAAACGCGAAATTGACGTGGCGGCGGAACACGGCGCAATGCCGATGGCGGCGGCTCCCGCGGCGCTACAATGCAAACGCCGTGGAAGCCAATTGCAATGATCGCAACAGACTCGACACTTGATCCTTCGGTCCGGATGGTGCCGTTCGATACGGCTGCGCGAGCGCACTTGCCCCCGCGCTGGGAATGCGAGTTGAAGAGTTTACGCTGCCCCCGCCCCCCGGCTCCCGCCAATGTCTGCTGAGGAAATGCTCGAGCGTTGCGCCCGTCTCTCCGGATGGGCCAGGCGCACTCTGGAGAGAGACCCCCATCTCCTGGATCCCGCCACCCTGGTGGCGCCGTACTCCAGCGTACGCATGCAGGAAGAGATTGCGGCCGCGGCCCCCGGCGACGAAACCACTTTGGCCCGCGCACTGCGTCAGTTGCGCCAGCGCGTGATGCTGCATGTCATGGCCCGGGACCTCGCTGGAGCCTCGGATCTCGAAGAAGTCACGGCCACTTTCACGTCGCTCGCGCAGTGCTGCATCCTGGAGGGCGTGCAGCGGCTCGAGTCGTGGATGGCGCCCCGCTGGGGCATCCCGCGATCTGCTTGCGGAGAGCGCCAGCAACTCATGGTGGTGGGGATGGGGAAGCTGGGCGGCGGCGAGCTCAACGTTTCCTCGGACGTGGATCTTGTTTTCGTGTATCCCGAGGAGGGAGAAACCGATGGCCCCCTCGTCCTTTCTTGTCACGAGTACTTCGAACGCCTTGGACGCCGGCTGATCGCGCTGCTGCACGAGAGCACCGGGGACGGGTTCGTTTTCCGCGTGGACATGCGCCTGCGCCCCTACGGCGACAGCGGGCCGCTGGCGGCCAGCCTGGACATGCTGGAGTCTTACTTCGCCACCCAGGGGCGGGCATGGGAACGTTACGCCTGGCTCAAGGCGCGTCCCCTCACGGGCGATGCTCACGAGGCGCTCATGAAGGTGGTGACGCCTTTCGTGTTCCGACGCTACCTGGACTTCGGCACGATCCAGTCGCTTCGGGAGCTTCACGCCCAGATTCGCGCCGAGGTGAGCCGGCGCGATCTGGCGGACAACATCAAGCTCGGCCGCGGCGGTATCCGCGAAGTGGAGTTCAGCGCCCAGGTGGTACAGCTGGTGCGCGGCGGGAAGGAAACAAACCTTCGGGCGCGCCCCACGCTGGCCGCGCTGAGTGCGTTGACCGCGCGCGGCTGGCTGGACCCGAAGTCGCATGACGCACTGCGGGCCGCCTACCGTTTTCTGCGCCGCCTGGAGCATTGCTTGCAGTATCAGGAAGATCAGCAGACCCATAGCCTCCCCTCGACCAACGCCGATCAGTTGCTTCTGGCCGAGGCCATGGGCTTTGCCCAATGGCCTGCCATGCTGGACACGCTGTCCGCCCATCGCCGCAGCGTGGAAAGGCACTTCGACAGCTTGTTCGCGGGGGATACGGCCAGCGGCGACGATGACCCCCTGGAGGGTCTGTGCTCGGCGCAGGCGGGTGCCGAGCGGGTGGAATCCGCCCTGGCCGCCCTGGGCTTCGAGCAACCTCGTGCGCTGGTCGACCGCGTGAATCAGTTTCGCGCCAGCGCACGCTTCCGGCGCATGGCAGCCTCCGGCCAGGGCCGAGTGGACCGGCTCCTGCCCCGCATGGTCCGCGCAGCCGCAACGTACCCACCGCGCGACCACACCTTTGATCGCCTGCTTGCGCTCGTGGAAAGCATCGGGCGCCGAGAGTCCTACCTGGCCCTGCTCCTTGAGTACCCGGCAGCCATGTCGGCGGTGGCGCGGCTGGTGTCCCTGTCGGCCTGGGCCTGCGAGTACCTGACGCGCCATCCGGTGCTGCTGGACGAACTCATCGACCCGCGCGAACTCGCCGAGCCCGATTGGCCCGCCCTGGAGGCCGCGCTTCGTCACGAGCTATCGGTGGCTGGCGACGCGACGGAACGGCAGATGGATCTCCTGCGCGAGTTCCAGCATGCGCAGACGTTCAGATTGCTGATGCTGGATCTATCGGGACGCCTCACCCTGGAACGCTTGTCGGACCACCTCAGCGATCTCGCGGATGTGGTGCTGCGCCAGGTGCTGCGCTGCACGTGGTCGAAACTGCGCGGGCGCCATCGAGACCTGCCCAGGTTCGCGATCATTGGCTATGGCAAACTGGGTGGCAAGGAATTGGGATACGCGAGCGATCTGGATCTCATCTTCCTGCACGACGACCCGGCCGCCGATGCGCCCGAGATCTACGCGCGGCTCGCACAGCGCATCAATGCCTGGCTGACCAGCCACACCGCGGCGGGAACCCTGTACGTGACGGACCTTCGCCTCCGGCCCGACGGCGCGAGTGGATTGCTCGTGAGCGCCCTGGAAGCCTTCGCCTCATATGAGCACAACCAGGCCTGGGTCTGGGAACACCAGGCGCTCACGCGCGCGCGTTTCGTGGCCGGCGATGCGGAGCTCGGAATGGCGTTCGAAAAACTGCGGTCTGACATTCTTCGCCTGCCGCGCGACAGCGAGGAACTACGGAAGCAGGTGCTCGCCATGCGAGACCGAATGCGTCAGGCCAACCCAAACGATTCCGATCTGTTCGATCTGAAGCACGACCCTGGCGGGATCATCGATGTGGAGTTCGTCGTCCAGTATCTGGTCCTCGCGCATGCGCATACCCACGAGGCACTGACGCGAAACACCGGAAACATCGCCCTGCTGGAACTCGCCGCCTCGCTGCGACTGGTGGACGCCGCCACTGCGGTTCGCGCCGCAGCCGGCTATCGGGACCTGCGTCGCGCGCAGCACGCGTTGCGGCTGCGAGGGCATGCACAGGCGCGGGTGTCCCCCGAGGAATTCGATAGACAGCGCGAAGCCGCCTTGGCGCTTTGGAACGCCGTGATGGGGAGCCGGCGCTAGGGCTGGCCCGCTGGCAGCCCAGGGCTCTCTACCGCGTTGTCGCTGTCAGGCTTGCGGCCCATCAATGCGTAGACGATGGTCTCGCCCTTGCCCTTGAACACGACCTTGCGTGCCTCGCCAAAGTGATACCGGCCGGAGAGGCGCTGATGGGTGGATCGATCGACCTCGATGCTTCCGCTGGCGGCCTCCCCGGTCATCCGCGCGGCGAGATTGACGGTATCTCCCCACACGTCGTAGCTCAAGCGAGTCGACCCGATGACGGCAGCAACTGCCGGCCCAGTGGCGATGCCGATGTGAAAGGCCGTGCCATGCTGCAGGAACAAGGGGTCGGTGCGCGTCATTTCCTGAATCGCAATGGCCATGTCGGCGACGGCGCACACATGGGCTGCGCGATCCGTGGCGAGTCCGCCAACCACCATGTAGGCGTCACCGACGGTTTTGATCTTGTCCAGCCGGTAGCGCAGGGCGAGCTGGTCCAAGCGGGTGAACACTTCGTTGAGGAAGGACACCACCTCTGAGGGGGAAAGGGCTTCCGCGAATTCGGTGAAATTGGCGAGGTCCGCAAACATCACGGTGATATCCGCGTAGCTATCCGCGATGGCCGAGGTCTGGTTCTTGAGCCTTTCGGCGATGGGCGCCGGCAACATGCTGGAGATCAAAGCATCGGACTTGGCGCGCTCGGCCTCCAACAACGAGTGCTGGGAGAAAAGCTCCTTTTGATACCTGTCTTTCTCCTTCACGAAAAAACTCAGCAGCAGAAACACCATGGTGCTCAGAATGGTGAAGTTGAGCACGAAAAACATGGCAACCGTCCTGAGCGGGATGCCATCAGTGGTGCCTTCGGCGAGGAAGTAATCAAACGCCCCCGACATCACCATCAGCACCGCATAAGCAACGAACCACGGGATCGACTCGCGGTGGCCATACACCACCATGGCACCGATGGGGGCAAGCAGCGCGAGAAGCACGATGCCGGACGAACTCACGAAGCTGCCGATCGACCACTGAACGACGAAAGGAACGAACAGGAACAGCGCCAACTGCAAGAACCGGTACACCGCGAAATTCTTCGTTCGCAGAAAGTAAAGCAGCAGGACGGCGGAACAGAGCTGGAAGCCCAGCGGCAGCGAGTTGGGTAAGGTCAGACCCGTGAACGTATAAAGCAACGCCCAAAGTGCTGCGGCAAGATTCATCAGCCCCGTTGCGAACAGCAGCAGCGATTTTCGAATCCGCTGATCTTCGGTGTCGGAGGCCTCGAAGGCTTGGTCGCTGACGCGCTGAAGCC
>JBIIUM010000210.1:0-5437 GCA_044339985.1 Burkholderiales bacterium
GAGGCGCGCCACGGCGTGAAGAAGCCCATCCTCATCCACGCGCTGCTGGAAACGGCCCAGGGGGTGGCCAACGTGGAGGCCATCGCCACCGCCAGCCCGCGCATGCACGGCATGTCCCTGGGGCCCGCCGACCTGGCCGCCTCGCGCGGCATGAAGACCACCCGCGTGGGCGGCGGCCACCCCTTCTACGGCGTGCTGGCCGATCCCGACCCGGGCAAGGCGGAGCGCGCCTTCTCCCAGCAGGACCTGTGGCACTACACCATGGGGCGCATGGTGGATGCCTGCGTGGCCGCCGGCATCCGCCCGTTCTACGGCCCTTTCGGCGACTTCGACGACGACGCGGCCTGTGAATCGCAGTTCCGCAACGCCTTCCTGATGGGCTGCGTGGGCGCCTGGTCGCTGCACCCGGGGCAGATCACCATCGCGCGGCGCGTGTTCAGCCCCGACGTGAAGGAGGTGCTGTTCGCCAAACGCATCCTCGAGGCCATGCCCGACGGCACCGGCGCGGTGATGATCGACGGCAAGATGCAGGATGACGCCACCTGGCGGCAGGCCAAGGTGATGGTGGACCTGGCGAAGCTGGTGGCGCGCAAGGATCCCGAACTGGCCGCCGCCTACGGACTGTGACATGCAAGGCAAGACCGACCCCGGCCGCTTCTTCGAGGACTTCCGCCTCGGCGAGACCATCGTCCACGCCACGCCGCGCACCGTCACCGAGGGCGACGTCTCCAATTACATCTCGCTCACCGGCAGCCGCTTCGCGCTGCACAGCGCCGACACCTTCGCCCGCGCCCTGGGCCTGCCGCGCGCACCCGTGGACGACCTGCTGGCTTTCCACCTGGTGTTCGGCAAGACGGTGCCGGACGTGTCGCTCAACGCCATCGCCAACCTCGGCTACGCCGCCTGCCGCTTCGGCGCGTACCTCTATCCCGGCGACACCGTGGCCACCACCTCCACGGTGATCGGCCTCAAGCAGAACAAGGACGGCAAGACCGGCAACGTGTACGTGCGCTCGGTGGGCACCAACCAGCGCGGCGAAACGGTGCTCGACTACTGCCGCTGGGTGATGGTGCGAAAGCGCAGCGACGCCCCCGCGCCCGAGCCGGCGGTGCCCGCGCTGCCCGAGTCGGTGCCCGTGGCCGACCTGGCGGTGCCGGCGGGGCTGCGCATCCAGGGCTATGACAGCGCCCTGTCGGGCAGCCCGTGGTTCTGGGAGGATTACCAGCCCGGCGAGCGCATCGACCACGTGGACGCCATGACCCTGGAAGACGCCGACCACATGTCCGCCGCGCGCCTGTACCAGAACACCGCCCGCGTGCACTTCAACCTGCACGTGGAAAAGGCGGGCCGGTTCGGCAAGCGCATCGTGTATGGCGGCCACATCATCAGCATCGCCCGTGCCCTGTCCTTCAACGGCCTGGCCAACGCCCTGCGCATCGCCGCCATTCACGGCGGCCGCCACGTGGCCCCGTGCTTCGGCGGCGACACGGTGTATGCGTGGTCGGAAGTGCTGGCCGCCGAGCCGCTGCCCGGCCGGGACGACCTGGGCGCCCTGCGCCTGCGGCTGGTGGCCGCCAAGGATCGACGCTGCGCCGACTTCCCCTATAAAGACGCCGCGGGCAACTACGACCCGGCGGTGGTGCTGGACTTCGACTACACCGCGCTGGTGCCGCGGCGGGAGTAGGGGGTGCGGCGCCGGGGCTCGCAGGTCAGGGTCGAGACTTCGAGGTCTGCCGCCGCGGTGGCGGCGCCCGCGTTCACGCCACCAGCACCAGCGGCACCGTGGCGCCGGCCGCCTCGATCACGCGGTGGCTCTCGGCGGCGTCAGCCAACGGGAACGTGCGCGCCGGCTTGACCGTGAGCCAGCCCTCTTCCAGGGCGCGGAACACGTTGGCCGCCATTTCTTCCCGCTGCGCCGCCTCGCGCACGTAGTGGAAGACGATGGGGCGTGACAGGCTGCTGGATCTCGCCGCCAGGCGTGACACCTCGAAGGGCGGCACCGAGCCCGAGGACTGGCCGAAGTTCACCAGGTGGCCGCAGTAGTCGAGACAGTCGAGGGAGCCGGCGAAGGTGTCCTTGCCCACGCCGTCGTACGCCACACTCACGCCCTTGCCCTGGGTCAGTTCGCGAACCCGCTCCACCACGTTCTCGCGCTTGAAATGGATGCGGTGGTGGCAGCCCGCGGCAGCGGCGGCGCGGTCCTGCTCGTCGTCGGCCACGGTGCCGATGACCATGGCGCCCATGTGCGAGGCCCACTGACACAGCAACTGGCCCACGCCGCCCGCCGCCGCCTGCACGAGAATCCATGACCCCGGGGTGAGGTGATGCACACGCCGCAGCAGCATCTCGACGGTGAGGCCGCGCAGCAGCGCCGAGGCCGCGACCTCGTCACTCACGCCGGCGGGAATGCGCAGCAGTTGCGCCTGATCGATGACACGCTCCGAGGCGTACACGCCGTAGGCGCCGGTGACGTAGGCCACGCGCTCGCCCACCTTCCACCGCGAGACCGCGGCGCCGCATTCCGTCACCACCCCCGCCGCCTCGATGCCGGGGATGCCCGGCAACTGCAGCGTCTTGTAGAGGCCTGAACGGACATACACGTCGTGGAAGTTCACGCCGATGCGGGTGTGCCGCAGCCGCACCTCGTTCGCCTGCGGCGGCCCGACCTGCACTTCCTTGAGTTTCAGAACCTCGGGTCCGCCGTATTGCTCGATCACCACCGCCTGTGCCATTCAGAAGTCCTCGTCTGGTCGCAAATCGTTCCCGGGGAGTCTTTGAGAACGCAATTGTCATGGGATACTTTCGGTCGACATCCAGCGCCGCGGCGCGTCCGTGGTTGCCCCCGAATCCGACCGGAAAACATCGATGATCATTCTGCACCATCTGAACAACTCCCGTTCCCAGCGCATCCTGTGGTTGCTGGAAGAGTTGAACCTGCCCTACCGGGTGGAGCGTTACCAGCGTGACGCGAAGACCAACCTCGCCCCGCCGGAACTGCGCGCCATTCACCCGCTCGGCAAGTCGCCGGTCATCCAGGATGGCGACCTGGTGCTCGCCGAATCCGGCGCCATCGTGGAGTATCTGGTGGAGCGCCACGGCAACGGACAGCTCGTCCCGCCGCGCGGCACGCCTGAGCACGTCCGCTACCTCCACTGGCTGCACTTCGCGGAGGGCACCATCATGCTGCACCTGGTGGGGCGGCTGTATCTCACCCGTGTGGGCGAGGCCGCCAGGGCCATGCAGGCGCGCGTGGAGGCCATGATCCGGGCGGAGCTCGACCTGGTGGAGGCCGAACTGGGCCGAAGCGCCTGCCTCGCCGGCGAGGCGTTCAGCGCGGCCGATGTGCAGATGCTGTTTCCCCTGGAGTTCGCCCTGTACGCCGGCCTTGCGGGCGAGGGGCTCGTGAAGCTGCGCGAGTACGTGGCGCGCATGCAGTCGCGGCCCGCCTATCGCCGGGCGCTGGAGGTTGGCGGTCCCTACGCGTTCGCAAACCCGTGAAGGTCCTGCGTCGGCAGAGGCAGTACCGCGTTGATCTCCCACCAAGTACGGTGTGGGTTGCAGCAATCGCACCCGGCGTCGCTGGCGTTCGCATTCGTCGGATGGCGGGCCGTACCGAAGCGCGCCCTTTTGATCAGTCGAGAGAAAGCCGCCGTTGTGCGGGGGGTGGCGTCGGCTTGCGCTCGGCCTGCGAATGGTTGCCGTAGGTCGGCCACGTGGGCGCATAGTCGGCGGCCTGATCGCCCCACGCATGCCAGCCGTCACGTCCACCGCGCGCGAACAGTTCCAAAAAGGGGCCGGGACTGCACGCCTCGATGAGATCGTAGGCCTCGTCGGGTTTGCGCGAATGCTCGCGCTTGATGGATTTGATGATGTTCACTTGCCGACGACCGGGCGCGAGCGTGCGGGCGTTCTTGCCACGGACACCGAACAGCATGAGCTCTGTGACGTTCCTGAAGTAGAAGCCCACGCCACGCCCATCGGGGCCGCCATCCTTGCGTACCTTGTGCCAAACGATATTGCTTTTGTAGTGGAACCCCCAGGCGTGCATCACCGCCAGACCTTCCGGCAGCAGCGCGTTTGGCACCCAGAGGTAAAGGTGGCACACCTCAGCCGCCAGATCGGCCACCGGCAGCGCCTTGATGTCGTCGAGCGTCATGGTGGAATAGCGCGACAGTCGCTTGTGCTCCGGCGCCATTTTCCCTGTGCGATTTTGAAACTGCCAGGGCGGGTCAGCGAGAATCGTGCCGTAACGCCGCGATCCGTACTGCGCTAGCAACTCGCGCGCGAACAACTTGCTCGTGTTCATTGTGGCTTCCAGTCCGAGATCAGTTCAGGGGTGATGCCGAAGACCAGCACGGGGCATCCGCCATTTCGGTTGGCATTCAACCTGTAAAGCAGTTTGCCCATCCAGGTGGTGCTCGCGCCGTATTTGGGCATTACCTTGAGCTGCTTGAACACCGAGTTGAGCGACTCGCTGCGGGTCAGCAGCACGGCGGCGCTGATAACCCCGCATTCGTGAAATGCTCTGAACGCATAAAGGTCGCGGTCGAAGGTCTGGTCCTTGGAATTCCACTCCAGGTCGAAAGCCACCTGGTTCTTGACGTAATCCACCTTGTGCCCGTCGAGAAACGCCGCAATGCTCTTCGCAATGGTGCGCGTCACCGGCTTGGATTTCGACTCGTCTTTCACTTCAAGGGTGACCAGAAGGTCGCCCTTGATGCGAGTCTCGAGCCAGCCCTTGGGCCGCAGTAACGCCGACACCTGTTTCGGAATGGCGGATTCGTTGCCGCCCGGCTCCAAGATGTCCTGGGTGGTAATACGGAATCGTCGCAGCGCGTCAAGGAGTTCCTCGTATTCCTCCCTGCAACCGGTCGCCAGCACTTCAGCAGCGTGGCGGAAGCTATGCACTTCGTACAGACGTTGAAGTTCCGAGGGTACGAATCGTGACTGCGAAGTTGCCATACGATATTCGCGCGTGGAAGTTCATTGGAGCGGCAATCCGCATGCCTTCGAATGTATCAGGGAACCGAGGTGGCGACCAATTCGCCGGAAAAGAGGCAGGGCGTCGTGGCGATATCGCCTGTATTGCTCCCGCTTTCCAATCTGGCCGCCACGCTTTCTCAGCGCGCCGCCCACTCCTGATACAGCTCGTCCTTCGTGCGGATGCCCACCCGCGGCAGGGCGTGGTTCACCACGTAGGTGGCGCCCGCGTGGGTGTTGTCCCACATGGCCTGGTGGGCCTTGGGCAGGTCTTCCCAGGGCACCACGGTGGGCGGGGTCACCTCCAGTTGCCCGGCGGCGATCATGTCGTTCATGCGCGCCACCTCGAAGGCGTTGCACAGGTGGGTGCCGGCGATGGCCGCCGTGGGCATGAGGATGCGGCGCTGGCGCATCCACACCTGGGGGGCGTAGAAGGTGTAGCGGCGCCCGCCCATGT
>JBIIUM010000049.1:0-18388 GCA_044339985.1 Burkholderiales bacterium
AGCCAGTCCACCTTCGCACTGGCGCGGTGCAGGACGGCGCCGAAGATCACCAGCGTGGCCACCGCCATGAAGACGGCGACGATCCACTCCTCCAGCCGGTCGAGAAGGCGTCCCGCGAGGCGCAGCATGGCGCGTATCTCCGCCCGGCCTAGCGCTTGCGGCGATCCTGTTCCACCTGCGCAGCCACGGCCGCCACCGAGGCGATGAGTTCCCGGCCGATGGACGGTTCGAACTCCCGCTGCAGCGGCTGCAGCGCGGCGCGCAGCGCACCGCGCTCGGCGTCGGAGAGTTCAACCACCTGGGTGGTGCCGGCCTTGCGCACCAGCGCCAGCGAGTCGGAGTTTTCCTTCGCGGCGATCGCCCTTTCGAACCGCGTGGCCTCGGCCATGGCGCCGGCCAGCGCATCGCGGATGTCCGGGGGCAGCCCGTCCCAGAAGCGCTTGTTCACGATCACCGCGTACACCAGCGGCCCGTGGTTGGACAGGGTGAGGAACTTCTGCACCTCGTGGTGTTTCTGCGTGTAGAGGTTGGACACCGGGTTCTCGGTGCCGTCCACCACGCCCTGCTGAAGCGCCGTGTACACCTCGCTGAAGGCCATCACCTGGGGCACGCCGCCGAGCTGCCGAACCATGGCCGAGAGCACCTTGGAGGACTGCACGCGCATCTTCAGGCCGCGGAAATCCGCCGGCGCGCGCAGCGCACGGTTGGCCGAGAACTGCTTGAAACCGTTGTCCCAGTAAGCGAGCCCGGTGATGCCGCGCGGCTCGAGCCGGGAGAACAGCCGCCGGCCGATCTCGCCGTCCGTGACGCGGTTGACGGTCTCCGTGTCGGGCAGCAGATACGGCAGGTCGAAGACCTCGAAGTCGCGCACGCCCAGGGGTCCGAACTTGGACACCGAAGGCGCCAGCATCTGCACCGCGCCGCGCTGCAGCGCCTCGAGCTCGTCGCCATCCTTGTAGAGCTGGCTGTTGGGGAACACCTCCACCTTCACCCGCCCCTTCGTGGCGGCTTCGGCGAGCTGGCGGAATCTCTCCGCCGCCTTGCCCTTGGGCGTGTCGGGCGCCACCACGTGGCTGAACTTGAGGGTGATGACCTGGCCCGAGGCCGGGAGGGCAAGGGCTGCAAGCAGCGCGGCGAGCACGATTCTGGGCATGGACGATCCTCTGGAGGCGGGCGGATTCTAACGCCCGGCGCCGGCCGGGCCGGGCAACACCACGGGCTCCACGCCGGCCTCGCCCGGCGCCGCGGCGAAATCCGCGTCCCCGCCTGCACTCTCGGCCCAGGCGGCGAGACCGCCCGCCTCGAGCACCACCACGTGGCTGCGCTGCCAGGGCGGCACGCCAGCCTCCCGCAGCAGGTTCTTGAGGGTGCGGCGCGGCCTGCCGGGCCCGGAACGCAGGCGTTCGCCGCCGCGGCGCAGCCGCACAAGCGCGCCCGCCGCCAGCAACCGCGCCCGCGACAATCCCGCGCCCTCGCGGGGCTCCAGGCACAGTGTGCGTCCGTCGGGCAGCGCCAGGCTGTGCTCGCCGTTCCAGGGAATGGACCAGCGGCCCGCCACCGCTGGCCTGGCCACCACCAGGCGGCCCTGGTGCCTCAGCACCGCGTGCTCGCCCACCACGAGCCGCGGCGCCGCATCGGGTCGCGTCTCGAGCAGCTGCGCGAGCCCGGCCAGGAGGCGCTCGCGCGGGGGGGCCTGGAAACCGGTGTCCGCCAGCCAGTGGCGAAGGGCGTTGGCCGCGCGCACCGCGGGCAGCGCGCGCAGCGCGTCCACCCGCAGTCCGGCGCCGTCGGCGGCCCGGGCCACGTCCTCGCGGCCCACATCGGCCGCCAGCGCGGCGGCGTCAGCCATGTTTCGCGCAGTGCGCGCCAGCACCTCGCGCACGGCGGGCTGCAGCTGCCCGAGAACCGGCATCACCGCGTGGCGCAGGTGGTTGCGGGCCCGGCGGGTGTCGGCGTTGGACTCGTCCTCCACCCACGACAGGCCACGATCGCGCAGCCCGGCCTCGACGCGCGCGCGCGGCACCTCCAGCAGCGGCCGGGCGAGCCATGGCCCGTCCGGCCCCAGTCGGCGCAGCGCCGGCATGGCGGCAAGCCCCTCGGGCCCCGCCCCGCGCAGCAGCTGCAGCAGCACCGTCTCGGCCTGATCGTCGGCGTGGTGGGCCAGCACCACCACCTCGGCGCCGCAGTCCCGGTAGCAGCGGTAGCGCTCGGTGCGTGCCGCCGCTTCGAGGCCATCGGTGCCACGGCGCGGCACCTGCACGCGGCGCACATGGAGGGCCACTCCCAGGCGCTCGCACAAGACCTGGCAGTGCCGCGCCCAGTCGTCGGCGCGAGGGCTGAGCCCGTGGTGCACGTGCAGCGCCGAGAGGCGAAAACCCAGGGGGACGGCGAGCTCGTGCAGCAGCGCAAGAAGCAGCGTGGAATCGCGCCCGCCGCTCAAGGCGCAGCACAGGGTACGCCCCGCTGGCTGCAGCGGCGCGAGCGCCGTCGCCACGATCACGCGCAACGGGCCAGCGCCGGACATGGGGCTCGACCCGCCGACGAGGCCGATCAGCGCAGCGCCACTTCCTTGTATTTGCCGTAACCGAGCAACCGTTCGAAGCGCGCCTCCACCAGATCGTCCAGCGGCCGGTCACGCAACTCCCGCAGGGCCTCCGCGATGGCCTTTCGCACCGATTGCATCACCGCCGCCTGGTCGCGGTGGGCGCCTCCCATGGGCTCGGGGATCACCTTGTCCACCAGGCCCAGCGTCTTGAGCCGGTTGGCGGTAATGCCCAGGGTCTCGGCCGCCTCGGGCGCTTTCTCGGCGCTCTTCCACAGAATGGAGGCGCAGCCCTCCGGGGAGATCACCGAGTAGATGGCGTACTGCAGCATCATCACCACGTCGCCAACGGCGATGGCCAGCGCGCCGCCCGAGCCGCCCTCGCCGATGACGATGCACACGACCGGCACGCGCAACTGCGCCAGCTCGAACAGGTTGCGTCCGATGGCCTCGGACTGGCCGCGCTCCTCGGCGTCCACGCCTGGATACGCGCCCGGCGTGTCCACGAAGGTGATCACGGGAAGCCCGAACTTTTCGGCCATCTTCATGAGCCGCAGCGCCTTGCGATAGCCCTCCGGCTTGGGCATGCCGAAGTTGCGCGCGCTCCTCTCCCTGGTGTCGCGGCCCTTCTGGTGGCCGATCACCACGCAGGACTGGCCCTGGAAGCGGGCCAGGCCGCCCACGATCGCCGGGTCATCAGCGAACAGCCGGTCGCCATGCAGCTCCTCGAAATCGGTGAACAGCGTCTGGAGGTAGTCCAGGCTGTAGGGCCGCTGCGGGTGACGCGCCACCTGGGCGATCTGCCAGGCGGAGAGCTTGCCGTAGATCTCCCGCGACAGCGCATTGCTCTTCTTCTGCAGGCGCATGATTTCGTCGGAGATGTCCACCGCCGAATCGTCCTGCACGTAGCGCAATTCTTCGATCTTCTGCTCGAGCTCGGCAATGGGCTGCTCGAACTCTAGGAATGTGGTCTTCATCGTGGCAATTCTTCCAGTGGATCAGGATCGCCCGTAGCGGCTGGCGAGGTAGTCGACGATCTCCCGCGCGTCGGCCTCAGGGACCTCCGCGCCCATCACGCGGATCATCTTGGCCACCGAAGCCTCCCAGCCCTTGCGGTCTAGGAACGGCGAGTTCATCTGGATGTAGTCGAGGCTATGGCAGGACACGCAGCGGGCCTCCACCAGGGCGCGGCCGGGGCCATCGGCGAGTTCCACCGCCTCCTCTCCGGCGAGCACGACGGGAGCGGCGCAGGCGAACAACAAGGCAAGCGGCGAAACACGGATCATGGCGGGCCTCAGGTGCAGGCAATGCGGATACGCTGGATCACGTTGTTGTGATAGCCGGCAGGGTTGAACACCAGGTTCGTGGTCTGGGTGGCGCCCAGGCGGTTGAAGGCGCGCGCCGACACCACGTGCTCACCGGGCGCAGGAACAAACCCGAAGTGGAACTGCCGCCACGAGAAACGCCCCAGGTCGGCGCCTAGTTCCGCCGGGCGCCACAGCGCACCGCCATCGGTGCTGACCTCCACACGCTCGATCCCGTAGCCACCGTCCCAGGCCACGCCGCGCACGAACAGAGGCGAATTGGCGCGATAGGGCAGGCCCTCACGCAGGTTGGTGACGAGCGAGTTCACCACCATCTCGGTGATGGGTGTGCTGGTTTCGTTTTCCTGTGACATGAAGCGGTCCACCACCGGGAAGCGGCCTTTGGGGATACGGTAGGCCGGTGCCATCCAGAACCCCTTCAACGGCTGCGCCAGCACCTGAATGGAGGTGAGGTGCTTGATCCAGTAGGTGGCCGTCCACCCCGGCACCACCAGCCGGGCGGGAAAACCGTTCCAGTGGGGCAGCGGCTCGCCGTTCATCTCCCAAGCCACGAGCACGTTCTCGTCCAGTGCCTTCCACGCGGGCAGGCTCTTCAGGAAATCGGGCGTGGCCTCGGCCACGCCGCCATCCGCTCCGTCGAACGCAACCTCCGTGGCGCCAGCCTTGATGCCCGCCTTCTCCAGCAACGCCTTCAACCGCACACCCTTCCAGCGGGCATTGCCCATGGCGCCGTGCCCCCACTGGATGCCCGGCACGTGCGGCTCGGACAAGCCGCGGCGGTTGCCCGAGCACAGGCACAGGGCGTTGATCTCCACCGCCTCGAAATCGCGCTGCAGTTCCTCCAGGGTGAAGGACACGGGGCGCCCGGCGGCCTCGCCGGCCACCTGCAGCCGCCACTGCGCCACATCCACGCGCGGGATGTTTGACAGGTGGTAGCGCACGAAGAACGCGTCGTTGGGCGTGAAGGCCTCGGCAAAGTAGCGCATGGGCGTTTCGTAGTTGGGCGGCCGCCAGGTACGCTTGATCAGTGGCAGCTTGCCGGGCAGGGTGTCGTACTCTGCCGACGCGATCGCGCCCTCGGGCAACCCCTCGGGCCCGATGCGCGGGGCAGCATGCAGCGGCGATGCGCCCGCGGCGAGTGCCGCCGCCGCGGCCCGCAGGAAGGCTCTTCTGTCGGCCATTGGTTTTCTCCCCGGATCCGCGCAAGGCGCGGACCACAGTTTGGATTGTGGCACGATCAGCGCTCCGCCGGCACTCTTGGCACCCCGACATGCATCCCCAAACCCTGCCTGCCGACCCCCTGCCATCCCACCGTCTGAGCCTGGCACGCATCGCCGCCGCCCCGGCGCGCATCGCCCGTGAGTTCCTGCACTCACCGCAGTACAACTGCGAGCCGCTCTCCGCTGCGCTGGGCTGCACGGTTACACTCAAGGTGGAGACGGTCAACCCGATCCGCAGCTTCAAGGGCCGCGGCGCCGAACGGCTGGTGGCGGCCGCGCTGAAGTCCGAACCGCGGCGCCCGCTGGCCTGCGCCAGCGCGGGCAACTGGGGCCAGGCGGTGGCGTGGTCGTGCCGGCGGCGCGGCGCTGAGGTACGCGTGTGGGCGGCCACCACGGCCAATCCGCTCAAAGTGGAGCGCATGCGGGCGCTCGGCGCCCTGGTGCGCCTGGAGGGCGAGGATTTCGATGCTGCCAAGGCCGCAGCCCGGGCGTGGGCGGCAGGCACCGGCGCTCGATTCCTGGAGGACGGCCTTGACGTAGAGGCGGCCGAGGGCGCGGGTACCATGGCGCTGGAACTCACCGCCACCGGGGGCGAGTGGGATGCCGCCTGCCTGCCCCTGGGCAACGGCGCGCTGCTCACCGGCAACGCACGCTGGCTCAAGGCGGCGCTGCCAGGCATCCGCGTGGCCGGGGTGGTGGCCAGCGGTGCGCCCGCCATGCGCGATTCCTGGCTTCGCGGCCCCGACGCCGCGGTGGTGGAAACCACGGCGGTGCGCACCATCGCCGACGGCATCGGCGTGCGCGTACCCATCCCCGAGGCGGTGGCCGACATGCACGGCCTGGTGGACGTGGTTCACGCGGTGGAGGACGAAGCCCTGCGGGATGCCATGCGCCTGCTGCATCGCCATGCGGGGCTCGTGGTGGAGCCCGCCGGCGCCGCCGGGCTGGCCGGC
Organism: Burkholderiales bacterium; assembly: GCA_044339985.1. Taxonomy (GTDB): domain Bacteria; phylum Pseudomonadota; class Gammaproteobacteria; order Burkholderiales. The sequence goes on from JBIIUM010000049.1 coordinate 6,041, forward strand.
GTGCTGGCCACGCGTGGAGACTACGCTGGCGCCCGGGTGATCGTGCCGGTGTGCGGCGGCAACGTGGACCCGGCGCGGCTGGGAGAGTGGCTGCCGGGCGCGCCCTAGAACGGCACCCCCGCCCGCGCCCGCGGATCCCCCGCGGCGATCGCCTCGCCGGTGAGGCGATCGGCGAACACCGCCTGCATGTTGCCCCAGCGCCGGCGGCCCTCCTGCACGGTGTGGCCGCGGGCCTCCAGCGCGGCGCGCCACTCGGGCGCGAACTGTCCCGGCTCGATCTCCACGCGGTCGGGCAGGAACTGGTGGTGAAAGCGCGGCCTGCCCACCACCCGCTCCAGGTCCACCACGGGCGAGCCCAAGTGCTCCAGGATGGCCAGCAACACCATGCTGATGATCCGCGAGCCGCCCGGTGTACCCAGAACGAGCACGCCGCGCTCATCCTCCACGAAGGTGGGCGACATGGACGACAGAGGCCGCTTGCCAGGCGCGACCAGATTGGCCTCGCCACCGGTGAGCCCGTACAGGTTGGTGGTGCCAGGGGCGAGGACGAAATCGTCCATCTCGTTGTTCAACAGCACGCCCGTATCGCCCGCCAGCAGTGCGGCGCCGAAGGGGCCGTTGATGCTGAGCGTGGCGGCCACGCGGTTGCCCTGGGCGTCCACGATGGAGAAATGGGTGGTGTCCTCGCCCTCCACCGCCGCAGCCTCGGCGCCCAGCGCCATGCTGGACGTGGCGCGCAGCCGATCCACCCCGGCGGCGCGGCGCGCGGCATAGACCGGACTCGAAAGCCGCGCCTCTGGTACCGCGACGAACCCCGGGTCGCCCATCCAGCGCGCCCTGTCCTGGTAGCCGCGCCGCAGCGCCTCCACAACCAGGTGGTCGCGCTCCACCTGCGGCTGCGCAGCCGCCTCCAGGCGCTCCAGTATCTGCAGGGCCTGGGCGAGCACCAATCCGCCGCTGGAGGGCAATGGCGCCGTGGTCACCGTGGCACCGCCATGGCGAATACGCACCGGATGCCGCTCGATCACGCGGTAGCCAGCCAGGTCGTGCGCGCTCCATGCTCCGCCGGCGGCTCGCACCGAGCGCACCAGTTCCTCGGCCACGGCGCCAAAGTAGAAGCCGTCGGCGCCATGGGCGGCCAGCGCCCGCAGCGTGCGCGCCAAGTGCGGTTGCCGCACCCGATGCCCCGGCGCCGGCGCCGCCCCATCGGCCAGGAACACGGCCGCCGTGCGACCATCCGCCCGGAGCGCGGCCTCGCGCCCGGCGGCCGCCGTGCCATAGCGCGCATCAGTGGAGAAACCCTCCTCGGCGAAACGGATGGCCGGGGCAAGCGTCTCGGAGAGCGCACGCGTCCCGTAGAACTTCGCCACATGGGCGAGTCCCGCGGGCAGCCCGGGAATGGCCGCTGCTCGCGCGCCATCGAGAGAGGCGCGGCCGTCCGCCTTGCCGGTGGCATCGAGGTAAAAGTCCGGCCCGGCGGCCCGCGGTGCGGTTTCGCGCGCATCCACCACCGCCTGCCAGCCATCCAACGCACGGTGCAGCAGAAAAAAACCGCCACCGCCCAGCCCCGAGGCATAGGGCTCCACCACCGCCAGCACCGCCGCCACGGCCACGGCCGCGTCGAAGGCATTACCGCCAGTGGCCAGCACCTGTTCGCCGGCGCGCGTGGCCAGCGGGTGGGCCGATGCCACCGCCGAGCCCCCCCCATGGGCGGTGGCCGCCAGCAACGCCAGCCAGCCAAGGGCAACCAGCCGCAGCAGCACTCGCCGCCCGGCGACGAAACCGACATTCATGGCCGATCCTTTCTCAAGCCGCGGCGGGCTTGCGCACCCGGAACCAGGCCGCGTAGAGCGCGGGCAGGAACAACAGCGTGAGCACCGTGGCCACCAGCAGCCCCCCCATGATTGCCACCGCCATGGGCCCCCAGAAGTTGGAGCGCGACAGCGGAATCATGGCCAGGATAGCGGCCGCCGCCGTGAGCATGATGGGCCGGAAACGGCGCACGGTAGCCTCGATCACCGCATTCCAGGGCGGCTGGCCGGCCTCGATGTCCTGCTCGATCTGGTCCACCAGGATGATGGAGTTGCGCATGATCATGCCGTTCAGGGCGATGAAGCCAAGCATGGCCACGAAGCCAAAGGGCACGTTGCCCACCAGCAGGAACAGGCACACGCCGATGATCCCCAAGGGCGCCGTGAGAAGCACCAACAACGTCTTCTGCAGGCTCTGCAGATGGATCATGAGCAGCGTGACCACGGTGATCAACATCACCGGAATGACCGCATTCACCGAGCCCTGGCTGCGAGCGCTTTCCTCGATGGCGCCGCCCATTTCAATGGAATAGCCGGGCGGCAGCGCCTGCCGGATGGGTTCGATCAACGGCTGCAGCCGCTTGGACACCACCGGCGCCTGCACGCTGCCGACGATATCCCCCTGCACGGTGATGGTGGGCACGCGGTTGCGCCGCCAGATGACACCCTCCTCCAGGGCATAGCTGACGCGCGCCACCTGCGACAGGGGAATCCAGCGCCCGCTCTGGGTGGGGATGTTCACGTCGCCCAGCTCCGCCAGGGAGCGGCGCTCCGCACCCTCGGCCCGCGCCAGCACCTCGATGAGCTTGTCGCGTTCGCGAAACTCGGTGATGCGATAGCCGGTGATCAAGGAATTGAGCACATTGGCCAGATCGGCGCTGCTGACGCCCACCAGACGGGCCTTGTTCTGGTCGATCTCGAGCTTCACCACCTTGCTCTTCTCGTTCCAGTCCAAGTGCACCAGACGCATGTCGGGGCTGGCGCGCAGCACATCTGCCACCTGCAAGGCGATGACGCGAATCTGCTCGTAATCGGGGCCGCGTACCCGGAAGGCCACCGGGTAGGGAACAGGCGGGCCGTTTTGCAGCGGCGACACCCGGCCGCGCACCAACGAGAAGTCGGTTTCGATCAGTTCCTCCAGGCGTTGCTGCAGTCTGGCGCGCGCCTTGTTGTCGCGGGCCGTGACCACGAACTCCGCCAGGTTCTGATTGAACAACTGCTGGTCCAGGGGCAGATAGAACCGCGGGCTGCCGCCGCCCACGTACGCGACGAAACTCTCCACATCCGGGTCCTTGGCGAGCACCTGCTCGAAACGGCGCGCCTGCGCATCGGTGGCGCCGATGGAAGAGCCGTTGGGCAGCCACAGGTCCACCACCAACTCGGGCCGGTTGGCCGAGGGGAAAAACTGCTGCTGCACGAAACCGAAGCCGACGATGGAGAGCACGAACACCGCCACCGTGACCACGATCACCGTCTTGCGGAACGTGACGCACCACGTCACCACGGCGCGGAAGGCGCGGTAGAAGGGCCGGTCGTACACGTCGCCGCCATGATGGTCTCCCTTCGGGGCCGCAGGCCGGGGGCGCCGGGTCACCAGGCGCACGAGCCGTGAGAGCAGCCCCTCCTGGTGGCCCTGCCTCGCGAAGTCGGGCAGCAGGTGAAAACCGAGGTAAGGCGTGAACACCACGGCCACCACCCACGACACCAGCAGCGAGATGCACACCACCGCGAAGATGGAAAAGGTGTACTCGCCGGCCGCCGATTTCGCCAGCCCCACGGGCAGGAAACCCGCCGCCGTCACCAGCGTGCCGGTGAGCATGGAGGGCGCGGTGGAGGTGTAGGCGTAGCTGCCCGCCTTGAGACGATCCCAGCCCTGCTCCATCTTGATGGCCATCATCTCCACGGCGATGATGGCGTCATCCACCAGCAAGCCCAGCCCGATGATGAGCGCCCCCAGCGAGATGCGCTGCAGATCGATGTCGAAAACGCGCATGAACAGGAAGGTCACGGCCAGCACCAGCGGAATGGACAGCGCCACCACGATGCCGGTGCGCAAACCCAGGCTGATGAAGCTCACCGCCAGCACGATGATCACCGCCTCGGCCAGCGTCTTCATGAACTCGCTGACGGACCGCGACACCACCGTGGGCTGGTCTGCCACCCTGTGCACGTCGATGCCGGCGGGCAACGCGGCGGCCAGCTCGTCCATGCGCTGGTGCAGCGCGTGCCCCATGGCGATGATGTCGCCGCCCTTGCGCATGGATACGGCCAAACCCAGCGCCGGTTCGCCCTTGTAGCGAAACACCAGCTCCGGGGGATCCTCGTAGCCGCGGCTCACCCGCGCAATGTCTCCCAGGCGAAACAGCCGCCCGTTGGCCTGGATGCCGATCTCGCGAATGCTCTCCAGCGAGGTGAAGGGACCCGACACGCGCACGAACACCTTGTCGTCCCGGGTCTCGAAACTTCCAGCCGGCGCAAGCTCATTCTGGCTGCGCAGCACCGCGAAGATCGCCAGCGGATCGATGCCCAGGGTAGCGAGCTTGCGATGGGAGATCTCCACCCAGACGCGCTCCTTCTGCTCGCCCAGCAAGTCCACCTTGCCCACGTCGGGCACACGCAGCAGTTCGCGGCGCACGTCTTCCACCCGGTCGCGCAGCTCGGCATAGCCGAACCCGTCGCCCGTGAAGGCATAGATGGTGCCGAAGGTATCGCCGAACTCGTCGTTGAAGAACGGCCCCTGCACACCCGCAGGTAGCGTGTAGCGGATGTCGCCCACCTTCTTGCGCGCCTGGTAGAAGGCGTCGGGCACCGCCTTGGGCGGGGTGAAGTCCTTGAGGGTGACGAAGATCAGCGACTCGCCCGGTTTGGAGTAGCTGCGCGTGTAGTCGAACCACGGGACCTCCTGGAGCCTCTTCTCCAGCCGTTCGGTGACCTGTTGCTCCACCTCGCGGGCCGTGGCGCCTGGCCAAAGCGTGCGCACCACCATCACCTTGAAGGTGAAATCGGGATCCTCCGCCTGGCCCAGTTTGAGGAAGGAAACCACGCCCGCAACGCTGAGGGCGAGCATGAAGTACAGCACCAGCGGCTGATGGCGCAGTGCCCATTCGGACAGGTTGACGCGGGTGGAGATCATTGCGGCGCGTCGGCGGCGATGCGCACCTTCTCGCCTTCGAACAGCTTGTGCACGCCGGCGCGCACCACCGTCTCACCGGCCTGCAGCCCGCTGGTGACGTTGACGTGATCCTCGAAGTACGCACCCACGCCCACCGGGCGCAGATGCACCTGCGAGGTGGCGGCGTCCACCACCCAGACGGCGGCCTGCTCGCCCTTCTTGAACAAGGCCGTGCCCGGCAGACGCAACCCGCCCCTGGCGCCGGCTTCGGCGAAGCGCACATTGGCCGTCATGCCCAGTTGCACCGCCGGCGCAGGGTCGAGCAGCGTTACCTTGGCGGTGTAGGTACGCGTCACCGGATCGGCGCTGGGCGCGAGCTCGCGCACCCGTCCGCGGAAGCGCGTGGCCGTATCAGCCCAGAGATCCACGCTCACCTCCTTGGCCTTGGGGAGCTCGCCAAGCCGGTTTTCCGGCACCGGGATCCACACCTCCTTCTCGCCGGGCCGCGCCACGCGGAACACCAACTGGCCCGCCGCCAGCACCTGACCCACCTCGGCAGCCACCTGGGTCACCACGCCCGCGTGGTCGGCCGCCAGCGTGGTGTAGACCGCTTGATTGCGCGCCAGGCCCAGTTGAGAGCGGGCCTGCTCCAGTTGCGCGGTGGCCACCCGCAGGCCGGTCATGCGGCGCTCGAAGTCCGCCGGACTGATGAAGCCCTGTTCATGGAGCTCCTTGAAGCGCTTGACGTCCGACTCGGTCTGGGCAAGGTTGACCTCGGCGGCCAGCACCTGCTGGCGCGCCGTCTCCGCCGCCAGGCGCTGGTCGGAAGGGTCGAGCCGCGCAAGCGCCTGACCCGCCTTCACCGTGTCGCCCACATCCACCAGCCGCTCGGCAAGCTTGCCAGGCACACGAAAGCCCAGCGCCGACTCGTACCGAGCCCGCACCTCGCCGGTGTAACTGGTGCGATTCCCGGCATCGTCCGCGCCCGCCTTCACGACCGTCACGAGCCGTGGCGGCGCCGGCGGCGCCTCGGACTTGGAACAGGCCGTCAAGGCCAGCAGCGCCCCAAGCGCCGTCGCCACTGCGAGAGTATTTGGAGGCACCGAAAACTGATGCGCAGGTTTCATGCGGAATCCTTGTTCGAGCCGCCCGGCATGGCCGAGGCGCCAAACAGCCGCCGCAGGCGCGATCCCAGGTCGTCAAGGTACGTAAATACCACAGGCACTATCAACAAGGTAAGCAGCGTGGATGCGATCACCCCGCCGATCACCGCGTGCGCCATGGGAGCCCGCGCCTCCGAGCCCTCACCGAGCCCAAGGGCCAGGGGCAGCATGCCGAACACCATGGCGGCGGTGGTCATGAGGATCGGGCGCAGGCGCACCCGCGCCGCCTCCACGATGGCCTCGGCACGCGCCATGCCGCGGCCGCGCGCCTGGTTGACGAAATCCACCAGCAGGATGGCGTTCTTGGTCACCAACCCCATGAGCATGATAAAACCGATGATGGAGAAGATGTTGAGGGTGGAGCGCCAGGCCAGCAGTGCCAGCAACACCCCCACCAGCGACAGCGGCAGCGACACCATGATGGCCAGCGGCTGCAGGAAGCTGTGGAACTGCGAGGCGAGGATCAGGTAGATGAACACCACCGCCAGCCCCAGCGCCGAGGTGGCGTAACCCAGGGTTTCCTGGATGTCCTTGGTGGAGCCGCCGATCACCATGCGGTAACCCGGCGGCAACTCGATGGCCGCCAGCCTGGCCTTGAGTTCACGACCCACGTCGCCGGCGGGACGGCCGGTCACGTTGGCCGTCACCAGCACCTCGCGGCGCAGGTCGCGGCGGTTGATCTGGGTGGCGCCCAGGGTGGGGACGAACGCGGCCACCTGGCGCAGCGCCACCATCCGCGTCCCGCCATCGGCGGCGGCGTGCTGGCTCACCAGCGCCAGGCGCTCCAGATCGGCGGTGTTGCGCCGCTCGTCCACCGGCAGGCGCACGCGCACGTCGTAGTTTTCGCCGTCGGGGCCCTTCCACGTGCTCACTGCCTCGCCCGCCAGTAGAGGGCGCAGCACGGCGCCCACCTGGGCAATCCCCACCCCGAGATCGCTCGCCACCTCGCGGTTCAAGCGCACTTCCACCGTGGGCTTGGCGGCCTTCAGGGACGAATCCAGATCCACCGGGCCGGACATGCCGCGCATCGACTCCAGCACCTGCGCGGAAAGGCGCTCCAGCACGGCGATGTCGGTACCCTGCACGCTCACCTGCAGAGGCTTGCCGCTGGATACGGAAGAATAGGCGCCAACATAGGTGACCTCCAGCCCGGCCAGGTGCGCGAGCCGCTCGCGAATCGGCGCGGCGAGTTGCTTCTGGGAGCGGCTGCGCTCGCGCCGCTCCTTCAGGCGAACGAACACGGTGGTGTAGTTCTTTCCCTGCACCACGCCGGTGTTGACGGTGGCGTAGGTGTAGGCCACCTCCGGAAACTCGCGCAGCGCCGCGTCCATCTGCCGCACCTTGGCCTGGGTGAACTCCAGCGACGAGCCGGCCGGGGTGCTGGCGTACACCAGCAGCTCGTTCAGATCGGACTCCGGCACGAATTCCGATCCGATCATGGGCACCAGCAGGAAGCTGCCGAAAAAGCTCGCGGCCGCCAGCGCCAGCACCGTCTTGCGCCGCCGCAACGACCAGGCCACCAAGCGCTGGTAGAAGCCACTCACCGCCTCGAACACCGCCTCGGACAACCGCAGCAGCCGCGCCACCGGACCACGCCCCCTGACCCCGCCGGCCTCCGGGTCGTGCCAAACGCTGGAGAGCATGGGGTCGAGGGTGAAGCTCACCAGCATGGACAGCAGCACCGCCGACACCACCGTCAGCCCGAAGGAGTAGAAGAAGCGCCCGATGATGCCGCCCATGAAGGCCACCGGCACGAACACCGCGCAGATGGTGAAGGTGGTGGCCATCACCGCCAGGCCGATTTCCTGGGTTCCCTCCAGGGCCGCGGTGCGGTGATCCTTGCCCATGTTGGCGTGGCGCACGATGTTCTCCCGCACCACGATGGCGTCGTCGATGAGCAGCCCCACCGACAGCGACATGGCCATGAGCGTCATCACGTTCAAGGTGAAGCCCATGGAGTAGAGCACGGTGAAGGTGCCGATCAGGGCGATGGGCAGCGTGAGCCCGGTGATGACGGTGCTGCGCCAGGAGCGCAGGAACAGCCAGACGATCAGGATGGTGAGCAGCGCCCCCTCCACGATGGTGCGCTGCACGTTGGACACGGAATTGCGGATGCCCAAGGAGGTATCGCGCACCACGTCCAGCTCCACATCGGGCGGCAGCTGCGCCTTGAGCTCGGCCACCGCCTTGCGCACGCCGTCCACCACGGCGATGGTGTTGGCGTCCTGGGCCTTCACCACGTCGATGGCGATGCCGCGCACGCCGTTGACCAGTGCCACGTTCTCCTCTTCCTGCTGGCCGTCCACCACGTTGGCCACCTGCCACAGGTGCACCGGCGAAGCGCCGCGGCGCGCCACGATGATGTCGCGGAACTGCTGCACCGAGGCGATGCGCCCCTGCACTTTCACCAGCCGTTCCGACTCGCGGCTGGTCAGGGCGCCGGCGGGCAGCTCCTGGTTTTCCTGGGCGATGGCCTGGATCACCTGGTCCACTCCCACGCCCAGGGCTTCCAGTTCGGCGGGTTTCAACTGCACCTGCACCTCGCGGCGGACCCCACCCACCAGGGTGACCCGCCCCACCCCGCGGGCCGACTCCAGGCGCTTCACGACCACCTGGTCGGCCAGGGTGGTGAGCTCGCGCAGACCGCGCTTGGACGAGCGCACCGCCACCGCCGCGACGGGCTGCTCGTCGGGGTTGAAGCGCGAGATCACCGGCTCGTCCACTTCGCGGCGGAAGCGCGCCTTCACCCCCGCCACCTTCTCGCGCACGTCCTGGGCCGCCGCCGCGGGCTCGGTGAGCAGATCGAACTCGGCGATGACGATGGATTGCCCCTCGTAGGAGCGGGAGGTGAGGGTCTTCAGACCGCTGATGGTGTTGACTGCCTCCTCGATGGGCCGGGTGAGGTCCGTCTCCACCACTTCCGGCGAGGCTCCGGGGTAGCTGGTGGTGACCACCACCACCGGGAAGTCCACGTTGGGAAACTGCTCCACCGACAACCGCTTGTAGGAAAACAACCCCAGCACCAGCAGCCCCGCCATGAGCATGGTGGCGAACACCGGGTTGGAGATGCTCACGCGGGTGAACCACACGGCGGACCGCCTCTTCAGCCTGATGCGCCCACCAGGCGCACGCGCGCACCCGGCGCCACATTGGTGATGGAAGCCCGCAACGCGCGCTCTCCGGGCTTGAGCCCCTCGATCACCTCCACCACGCCCCGGCCGATATCGCGGGCGCCCAGCTTCAGTGCCCGGCGCGCCACCGTGTCGCCCTCCAGCACCCAGGCCACGGCCTCGCCGTTCTCCTCGCGCAGCGCCGCCTGCGGCACCACCACGGCCTCGCGCCCGGCCGACAGGCGCAGGGTGCCCTTGGCGAACATGCCGCCTTTCAATGCCTGGTCGGGATTAGGCAGCACCACATAAACCTTGAGGGCGCGGGAGCGTTCATCGGCGGACGGGTTCATGCGTGCCACGGCGCCCCGGAAGACTCGCCCTTCGAAGCCCTCCACGCTGAATTCCACCGCCTGCCCGAGCGACAGCGCCGCGATGTCGGGCGCTGGCACTTCCGCCTCCAGTTCCATGCGAGACAGGTCCACCAGCCACAGGATGCGCGCATCCACCGGCAGCTTCTCGCCGGGGCGCGCGTAGCGCTCCGCCACGATGCCCGACATGGGGGCCAGCACCACGGCATCGGCCAGCGCCTTGCGGGCCACTTCGAGCTGTGCCTCGGCGGCGCGCAGATTGGCCTGGGCCACCGCGAGGTTGCTCTCGGCGGTGTCGTAGGCATTGCGCGAAATGAAGCCCGTGGCCAGCAACTCGGCGCTGGACGCCTGGTTCTTGCGCGCCAGGCCTAGCTGCGCGCGAGCCCCCTCCAGCACCGCGCTGCGCTCCGCCACCCGGGCCTGAAGATCCCGGTCATCGAAGCGTGCCAGCACCGCGCCACGCACGGCGCGCTCGCCCTCGCGCACCGTGAGCACGCTCAAGTCTCCGGCCACCTTGGATTTCACCACCGTCCACTCCGCCGGCCGCAGGCTGCCCGACAGGGGCACCACGCGGCTGAAGGCCTCGCGGCGCACGGTTTCCAGGTCGGCCGGTGCGATTTCCATCACGCGCGCCGCGGCCGCGGTCGCACTGGTCGAGGCGGGAGTCTGGCGCTTTTTCCACAGCGCGCCAGCCACCGCCAGGGCCAGCACCAGCAACGCCGCTGCCGCCCACCACCGGCGCCGGCGCGGTGACGCACCGGCCGGGACCAGGGACCCGGGTTTCACCACCGCCACCCGCACCCGGCAGCCGGATCACTGGGCCGCGTGCACACCATCGGGCAGCGGGCGCGCAGAGTCGTGCACCCGGGGATTCCGGGCGGGGATTTCAGGGCGGGCATGAAGACGGGGGAGGACGAAGCCGAAGCGAAAGGGCCCACAAGGTAGTCGTCCGCGCTGCACCGCGTCAACACCGTCGACGGCGCCAGGGCCGAGCGCCTTGCGCCGAGGCCGGGTTGCCCATACCTTCGGTCCATGCTCACGAACCAGGGCTCCGTCCGCTCCCCCGCCGTGGCCGGCAGCTTCTACCCGGCCGAGGCCGATCTGCTGCGCGCAGAAGTGCGTGCATTGCTCTCCCAGGCACCTGCGGGCGGCGCCGTGCCCAAGGCCCTGGTGGCCCCCCACGCGGGCTATCAATACTCGGGCGCCGTGGCCGCCCGCGCCTACGCCCGGCTCGCACGGCTGCGCGGCCAGGTGTCGCGGGTGGTGCTGCTGGCCCCGGCGCACCGCGTGGCGCTGCGCGGGATGGCCCTGCCAGACTGCACGGCGCTTGCCACGCCCCTGGGCCTGGTGCCCGTGGACCTGGCCGCCGCCGAGGGTCTGCGGGAGTTCGCCTGGATAACCGACAACCCCGAGGCCCACGGCCCGGAACATGCCGTCGAGGTGCACCTGCCCTTCCTCCAGGAGGCGCTAGGGGAGTTCTCCCTCGTGCCGCTGGTGGTGGGCGATGCCGCCCCCGAGCAGGTGGCGCTGGTCCTCGAACGGCTGTGGGGCGGCCTCGAGACGCGCATCGTCATCAGCTCCGACCTGTCGCACTACCTGCCCTACGAGACGGCCCAGCGCACCGACCACGGCGCAGTGCAGGACATCCTGGCGCTCGAACCAAACCTCGACAGTCACCAGGCCTGCGGGGCGACGGCCATCAACGGCCTGCTGCTGGCGGCGCGCCGCCGCGGTCTCGAGCCCGAGCTGCTGGACCTGCGCAACTCGGGGGACACGGCGGGCGACCGATCACGCGTGGTGGGCTACGCGGCGGTGGCGTTCCATGAGCCTGTCACCCAGCGCACCCAGGGTCCGGCCAGCGCTGCCACCGACCGCCAGCACCCTTCGCGGGGCCGCATCCTGCTTGCCCTGGCCCGCGCCACCATCGGCCGCCAGTTGGGCCTCGAACTCACCCCCCGCATGGGTGCCGCCTTCCTGGCCGAACCAGGCGCCACCTTCGTCACCCTGCGCAAGCAGGGCGCGCTGCGCGGCTGCATCGGCACACTCGAAGCCCATCGCCCCCTGGGCGAGGATGTGCGCCACAACGCCCGCGCAGCCGCGTTTCTCGATCCCCGCTTCCCGCCCCTGAGCCTGCGGGAGTTCGACGCCGTGGAGGTAGAGGTGTCTCTCATGGGCGCCTCCGAGACGCTGGTGTTCGATGAGGAGGCAGGCGCGCTGGCGCAATTGCGCCCGGGTGTGGACGGGGTGATCCTGCAGTGGCGCGGCCAGCGCGCCACCTTCCTCCCACAGGTCTGGGACGACCTGCCCGAGGCGCGGCAGTTCATGGCGCAGCTCAAGCGCAAAGCCGGCCTTGCGGCGGATTTCTGGGACGCCGAGGTGAGCTTGCGGCGCTATCAGATACACAAGTGGACCGAGCGCGGGCTGTGATCGGAGGCAAGACGGCGGATGTGACTGACCTTCCCGTGCAGGCTCACGAGGGCGCTCACCCGGCACGCTGGTGGCACTCCCTGCCCGACGGACGGCTGCAGTGCGACCTGTGCCCGCGCGACTGCCGCCTGCACGAGGGCCAGCGCGGCGCCTGCTTCGTGCGCGCCCGCCAGGGCGATGCCATGGTGCTCACCACCTATGGCCGCTCGTCGGGCTTTTGCATCGACCCCATCGAAAAAAAACCCCTCAACCACTTCCATCCCGGCTCGTCTGTGTTCTCCTTCGGCACCGCCGGCTGCAACCTGGCCTGCAAGTTCTGCCAGAACTGGGACATCTCCAGGAGCCGCAGCATGGACC
>JBIIUM010000211.1:0-5390 GCA_044339985.1 Burkholderiales bacterium
ACGGCACGGAGTTGCACAACCCGGATTTCGCAGCGCTGGCGCGCGCCTTCGGGGCGCACGGCGAGTCGGTGACGACGAACGCGGAGTTCGTCCCGGCGTGGGAGCGCGCGGTGGCTTCCGGAAAGCCGGCCGTGATCGAGTTGCGCATCGATCCCGACGTGATCACCACTCGCACGACCCTGTCCGCGATCCGCGCCCGTGCCCTTGCACAGCGCGGTAATGCCCAGGGTTGAGAACGCGCTGCTAGAAGCCCGCTGCCTGTCCGTCGCGGCGGGTTTCGGAAGCTGCCGCGTAGCCTGATGAAGGTAGCCGTCGGATCAACTGCGCCGAGCCGAACTCGAGGCTGTCCGCGGCGGCGCGCCGCACCCGGTGCCCGCGGCGCGCCAGTTCTTCCACGGTGGCGGCAGGCATGTGCGATTCCACCAGCAGGGAGCCGTCCTTGGCCACCTTCCAGCGCGGAGCGTCCGCGGCCGCCTGGGGATTCTGGTCGTGGTCGGCAAGCCGGGTCACCATCTGCACGTGCCCCTGCGGCTGCATGTCAGCGCCCATCACGCCAAAGCTCATGACGGCTTCCCCTGCGCGACTCAGGAAAGCAGGGATGATGGTGTGGAACGGGCGCTTGCCGGGGCCTGCCTCGTTGGGGTGACCCGGTTCGAGAGTGAATCCGGCTCCCCGGTTCTGCAGGCTGATGCCTGTGCCGGGCACCACCACGCCTGAGCCGAAGCCGTTGTAGTTGGACTGGATGTAGGAAACCATCACGCCGCTCTGGTCGGCAGCGGTCAGGTAGACCGTGCCCGACGCGGGCGGCACGCCAGCGGGTGCGTCACCCGCCCGGCGCGGATCGATGCGTGCTGCGCGAGCCTGGAGGTAAGACGCCGAAAGCATGTCGGCGACACCCACGCGCATGGCCGCGGGATCGGCCACGTGGGCGTAGGTATCTGCGAATGCGAGCTTCATGGCCTCCACCTGCAGGTGCACCGAGTCGGGCGACTCGGGCGGCATGGAGGCGAGGTCGAAGCCCTGGAGCATTCCCAGCGCCATGAGCGCCGCGATCCCCTGCCCGTTGGGAGGGATCTCGTGCAGCGTGTAGCCCCGATAATCCTGCGTGATGGGGGCCACCCATTCGGCGCGATGGGCCTCCAGGTCGGCCGCGGACAGCGCACCGCCAGTTTGTGCGGCGAATCGCGCCATGCGCTCGGCCAGATCGCCGCGATAGAACGCCTCGCCTTCGGTCTGGGCGATGCGCCTCAGGGTGAAGGCCTGCTCGGGAAAGCGGAAGCGTTCACCGGGTTCGGGCGTTTGCCCGCCGCGGAAGAACGCCTCGGCAAATCCTGGCTGGTGCGCGAGCAGCGGCGCCTGGATTCGCCACTGGCGCGCAATGGTGGGCGATACGATGAAGCCGTTTTCCGCGTAGTGGATGGCGGGTGCGAGCACCTGCTCGAGGGACAGCCGGCCTGCCCTTCTCCAAAGGGCCACCCAGGCGGACACCGCACCCGGAACGGTCACCGTGTCCCAGCCTTCCGAAGGCATGGAGTCACGGCCGGAGAACCGGTGCGGCGTCCACGCCGCAGGCGCTCGGCCAGAGCCGTTGAGCCCCTCCAGCCCCCCGTCCTTCCACAGCAGGGCGAAGGCGTCGGAGCCCAGCCCGTTCATCACGGGTTCCACCACCGTGAGCGCCGCGGCGCAGGCAACGATCGCATCGGCGGCGCTGCCGCCGTCCTGCAGCATGCGCAAGCCAGCCTGGGTGGCGAGAGGCTGGGAGCTGGCCACCACGTTTTCAGCGAGCACCGGCACGCGCCGGGCGGGGTAGGGGAAGTCCCAGCGCATCAGGTTTCCCGGAACGCCTGCTCGCGTGCACGACGCACGGCCGGCGCCACCACCGCGAGCAGCAGCAGCAACGCCAGCGCCAGCAACGTGGCCGACAGCGGGCGGGTGACGAAGACGGAGAGATCGCCCTTGGAGATGGTGAGGGCTCGGCGGAAGTTGTCCTCCAGCATCGGGCCAAGCACGAACCCCAGCAGGAACGGCGCCGGTTCGCAGCCAAGGCGGATGAACACGTAGCCAAGAAGGCCGAATCCCGAGGCCAGCAGGACGTCGTAGACGCTCGACTGGAGGCTGTACACGCCCACGGCGCAGAACAGCAGGATTGCCGGGTAGAGCAGACGATAGGGGGCCGACAGCAGTCTCACCCAGATGCCGATCAGCGGCAGGTTGAGCACCACCAGGAACAGGTTGCCGATCCACATGCTGGCGATCATTCCCCAGAAGAGTTCGGGCTGCCGGCTCATCACCTGCGGGCCTGGCTGGATGCCATGGATGGTCATGGCCCCCACCATCAGCGCCATGACCGCATTGGGCGGGATGCCCAGCGTGAGCATGGGAATGAAGGAGGTCTGTGCTCCTGCGTTGTTGGCCGATTCGGGCCCGGCGACTCCTTCGATGGCACCCTGGCCGAAGCGCTGTGGTTCCCGGGCGATGCGCTTCTCCAGCATGTAGGAGGCGAACGAACCCAGGGTTGCCCCGCCCCCGGGCAGAACGCCCAGCAGCGAGCCGATGCCCGTGCCCCTGGCAATGGCGCCCCAGGCGCGTTTCATGTCGGCCCGGTCGGGGAGCAGGCGGCCGATCCGCTGTGACAGCACCTCGCGCGAGGCGCCGCGCTCGAGGTTCACGATGATTTCCGCGAAGCCGAACAGCCCCATGGCCACCACCACGAAGCCGATGCCGTCGGAGAGTTCGGGCCGATCGAAGGTGAAGCGCTGGTCTCCCGTGACCGTGTCCATGCCCACAAGGCCGAGCAGGATGCCGAACACGATCATCGCCACCGCCTTCATCAGGTTGCCCTGGGCGAGAACCACCGCGGCCACCAGGCCCAGGACCATGAGGGAGAAGTACTCCGCGGCACCAAACTTGAAGGCCAGTTCCGCCAGGGGTGGTGCGAAGGCCGCCAGCGCCAGGGTTGCCACGCAACCCGCCACGAATGAGCCAATGGCTGCAACCGCGAGCGCGTGGCCGGCTCGGCCCTTGCGCGCCATGGCGTAGCCGTCGAGGCAGGTGACCACGCTGGAAGCCTCGCCAGGGAGGTTCACGAGGATTGCCGAGGTGGACCCGCCGTACTGAGCGCCGTAGTAGATGCCGGCCAGCATGATGAGCGCCGAGACGGGCTCGAGCTGGAAGGTGATGGGCAGCAGCATCGATATGGTGGCCACCGGCCCGATGCCCGGCAGCACCCCGATCAGCGTCCCCAGCAGCACGCCGCCGAAGCAGTAGAGCAGATTGTGGAGCGACAGGGCGACGTGGAATCCCAGGCCAAGGTTGTGCAGGAGTTCCATCAGCCGGCTGCCTGGGGCCAGACGGGGAAGGTGAGGCCGAGCCCCTTCACGAACACTGCCCAGCCCACCAGGGACAGTCCGGCGGCCAGAAGGCCGGCCTCCAGCCACGAGCGGCCGGGCTGGGCGGCGCACGAGAGCGCCACCAGGAGTGCCGTGGACAGCACCAGGCCGAGGCTCTCGATACCAAGCCCGAAGGAAGCCACGGCAGCCAGCACCAGCACCAGGGGACGCAGCAGCGGGCGGTCGGGCATGGCCCCTTGGGTGCGCAGGCCATTGACCATAACCAGCAGTCCGAATCCCACCAGCAGGACCGAGACGATGCGAGGGAAGTAGCCCGGGCCCATGGAAAGCAGGGAGCCCATCCGGTAATCGCGCCCGACCACCAGAGCTGCGGTTCCGACGGCGACGAACAAGGCGCCCGCCATGAAGTCGGCGGGCGCGCGGATGGACCCCAGCATGTTCTCCCCCACGGTCAGGATTTTCTTATTCGAGCGGCCGGATTCTGTCACAGCAGCGAGGGTGAGCCAACGCGCCCGCTGTTTCACGGGGCCGCAGGCAGCCGGCGACCTTGTCTGCCCGGACGATCACTGCTTCTGGAGTGTCAGGGCGACCGCCTCGGTATGCCTGACAACCACCACGTCGCCGACCCTGACATCACCGAATCGCTTGACGCTCGGCGGCACGTTCACGCGCCTGACCCTGCCGTCCGGTCCCCGCAGGTCGGCCCAGCGCTCCGGGTAGCTCAGCGCTTCCACCGTGGCGCTGATTTCCACCACCGAGGCCACCGCACCGCCAGGCGTCCCTCCCTTGGGAGCGAGGACCACCATGTCGCGCTGGGCTGCACCAGCGACGCCACCAGCGCCGGAAACGAACAGCGCCATCTCTTCCAGGTAGCGCACCAGGACCATGTCACCCACTTGAACCTGGTCGAAGTTCTGGGCCTCGTCGGGGACCGACAGGGTGACGGTGTTGCCCCTGGGACCTTTCAACGTCACGGTGCGTGCGGCCCTGTCCACGGCGGATACGCTGACGACGGCCTCCACCACGTCGGCCAAGACCAAGCCGGGCTTGTCCTGCGCGAACACCGGCGCCGCGAGGGCCGTGGCGATGGCCACGAGAGCAGGCGCGGCAAACAGTTTGAACAGCTTCATTGGAATATCTCCCTGAACCGGAAACGACGGTACGCTGAGTCCGGCCACGGCGATAGTACCGGTGGCAGGGGGGGCAATCCACTGGGATTGTCCAAGCGCGGGACCGGCCCCCTGATACCAGGGCGCCACCGCATGCGCCGAGGCCCGCAGGGGGCTTTGGTATCATCGGTCCATCCCGTCGTCCAGCCAGTGTTCATGGCTTTTTCGGGCGGTCCGACGCGCGTCGTGCCGCCGAACCCCGCGAGCGCCATGGCGCAGTTCTTCGTCGTCCACCCCGACAATCCGCAGAAACGCCTCATCGACCAAGCCGTGCGCATGGTCGCGTCCGGGGCCGTCATCGCGTACCCCACGGATTCCTGTTACGCCCTGGGTTGCCATCTCGCGGACAAGGCCGCCGTGGGGCGCATCCGTGCCATTCGCGAACTGGATGATCGGCACCACCTCACGCTGGTGTGCGCGGACCTGGGCCAGATAGCCCAGTTCGCTCACGTGGACAACCGCGCCTTCCGGCTGCTCAGGCGTGCCACGCCGGGTAGTTTCACCTTCATCCTGCGAGCCACCCGCGAGGTTCCTCGTCGCCTCGTGCAGGCGAACCGCGACACCATCGGATTGCGCATTCCAGACCACGCCGTGGCGCTGGCGCTGCTCCAGGCCCTGGGCGAGCCCCTCCTGTCCGCGACGCTCCAGTTGCCGGGGGACGATGCCCCGCTCCTGGACGCCGCGGATATCCGCGCCCGCCTTGAGCGGCAGATCGACCTGATCATCGACGCCGGCCCCTGCGGCGTGCTCCCCACCACGGTCGTCGACCTCACCGGCGAGGAGCCGGCGCTGGTTCGCCGGGGACGGGGGGACCCCGCCGCGCTGGGGCTGGCGGCGTGAGGCGGTTGCCCCCACACTAGTGCGCTGCGCC
>JBIIUM010000050.1:0-18332 GCA_044339985.1 Burkholderiales bacterium
CAGCGCAGCCATGCACCGGTTACACCACCCAAACTGCCCCAATGGCACGGCCATTTGCTCCGCCAGGCCCGTACAGCAGGGACTGGTGAAACATCCGGGCTAGGCGGACGATGGCAGCCGCTAGCCTCGCTTCTTGGATCAGTCTTCTTGATCTGTCTTGTGGTGGGAATATTTTTTTATTAACCGCGCTCCTGAATGAAGGATCTAGGACGAGAGTCTTCGGGAGCGGTAACCGCGGGTCGGTGGCGGGTATAGGTGTAGATCGCTGGCCGCGGGCCGCACTTGTCGCGGCATTCGTCGTTGATACAAGACCACCGCAGGAATGCGCCGTCCGCGCGACACGGCCCCGCACAAGAAAAGGCGGGCCCTGGAGCCCGCCTTTTGCAAACCAACCGCCAGGCGCCGCTTATTTGTTGCCGGTTTCCACCTGCACCATGGCTTCGCTGGCCGGTGGCAGCGGTGCTGCCGGGCGCGGGCGACCACGGGGCTGGTCTTCCTGCGGCGCGCCCGTGGGGGGCGGGGCGTTGCGGCGGGTTTCGATCATCACCATGCCCGGGGGCAGTTCGAGGGGCGCTGCCGCCGGCGGCGCGGGCCGCGCTGCGGCGGGCGCTGAGGGCGGCGCAGCAGGGGGCGGGGGTGGAGCCACGGGCGCCTGCACCGGCACGACGGCGGCCGGGATGGGGGCCGCTTCTGTCTCCACAGGTGCCGCGGTGTCGGGCACGTTCGCGGCCACGGGTACGGCTGCTTCAGGCACGTTGACAACAGCGGGTGCCGCGACCTCAACCTCGGTCACCGGGGCTGGGACTTCGGAGCCGGTGGCAGCGGCCTCGGTGTGTGCCGCGGACGCAGGTGTGAAGTCGTCCTCAAGCTCACCGGCCTCAGCCTCGTCTGGCGTCTGTGCCTCGCCCGTGGCGTCGCGCGGTTCGCGTCCCTCGGCGCCGCGGCGGCCGCGCCGGCCGCGACGGCGACGGCCGCGGCCGCCTTCAGTCTCGGAGGCGGTGCTTGCGGCCCCCTCGGGGGCACTTCCCTCAGGCGTTTCCGCAAGGGCGATGGCCTGCTCGGTTTCGGGGAGCTGCTCTTCGCGCGGCGTGCGGGGGGCGCGGGGTTGCCGGACGGGGCGGCCCTCACGGCCCTCACGGGCTTCACGGGCTTCGCGCGGTTCCCGGCCCTCACGGGCTGCTTCGCGCGGTTCCCGTCCCTCACGGACTTCGCGCGGTTCCCGGGCCTCGCGCGGTTCGCGCGGGGGGCGGGCCTCCCGTGGCTCGCGGGCCTCGCGCGGTTCGCGGGTGTCCTGGGGTTCACGGGCCTCGCGGCTCCGTCCGCGGCCACCGCGGTCGCGCGGTTCGCGCGCCTCGCCGTTGGTGGAACGGGCCTCCTGGGGTTGGACGCCGTTGCCCCGGGCCGCGCCTTCTCCGCGACGCCGGCTGCCGTCGCGCTCGGCACGCCCGGCGCCACGGCCATCCGCGCCGCGGGAGCGTTCACCGCGCGATCGGCGAGAGTCGTCTCGCCCGCCGGCAGCCTGCCGGGCGGCGGGGGCGGCTTCGGGGGTGGCCTCCGGGCGCCGTCCGCCAAGCCATCCGAAAATCTTCGCCAGCAGCGAGGGCTCGCGCACCACGACGGGGGCGGGCTCCGGTGCCGGGGTGGGGAGCGGTGCGGGCGCGCCGGGAGTAATGCCCTTCACGGCGGCCTCGGGCCTGCTGGGGCGCTCGGCATTGGCGCCCGGCGCCTGGGGCTCGGCCTCGGCCGGCACTTCCACCATCTGGTAGCTGGCGGGCAGCGGGCCGGTCTGGTTGAGCTCGTCGTGGCGCAGGCGGGTGACGGTGTAGTTGGGCGTCTCCAGGTGCATGTTGGGGATGAGCACGATGCTCACCTTGAGGCGCGCCTCCATGGAGTGGAACTCCGCCCGCTTTTCGTTGAGCAGGTACGTGGCCACCTCGATGGGCACCTGGGCGTGCACGGCGGCCGTGTTTTCCTTCATGGCCTCTTCCTGCAGGATGCGCAGGATGTGCAGCGCGGTGGATTCGATGCCGCGGATGTGGCCCACGCCATGGCAGCGCGGGCAGGGAATGTGGCTGGTTTCGCCCAGGGAGGTCTGCAACCGCTGGCGCGACAGCTCCAGCAGCCCGAAGCGCGAGATCTTGCCGGTCTGCACGCGGGCGCGGTCGTAGCGCAGCGCGTCGCGCAGGCGGTTTTCCACGTCGCGCTGGTTCTTGGCCGACTCCATGTCGATGAAGTCGATCACCACCAGGCCGCCCAGGTCGCGCAGCCGGAGCTGGCGGGCGATTTCGTCGGCGGCCTCGAGGTTGGTGTTGAGCGCGGTGGCTTCGATGTCATGTCCGCGGGTGGCGCGGGCGGAGTTGACATCCACCGAGACCAGCGCCTCGGTGTGGTCGATCACCACGGCGCCGCCGGAGGGCAGCGGCACGGTGCGCGCGTACGCGCTCTCGATCTGGTGCTCGATCTGGAAGCGGGAAAACAGCGGCACGTCATCGGTGTAGAGCTTCACGCGCGCCACGTTCTGCGGCATCACGTGCCCCATGAACTGGCGTGCCTGCTCGAAGATGGATTCGCTGTCCACCAGCAATTCGCCAATGTCGGGCTGGAAGTAGTCGCGGATGGCGCGGATCACCAGCGAGCTTTCCTGGTAGATCAGGAAGGCGCCTCCCTGGGAGCGGGCGGCGCTGTCGATGGCGCGCCAGAGCTGCATGAGGTAGTTGAGGTCCCAGCTGAGCTCTTCCACCGAGCGGCCGATGCCGGCGGTGCGGGCGATGAGGCTCATGCCCTGGGGCACCTCGAGCTGGGCGAGGGTGTCGCGCAGTTCGTTGCGCTCTTCGCCCTCCACGCGCCGCGACACGCCGCCGCCGCGCGGGTTGTTGGGCATGAGCACCACGTAGCGTCCGGCGAGGCTCACGTAGGTGGTGAGGGCCGCACCCTTGGTGCCGCGCTCGTCCTTGTCAACCTGAACGATGAGTTCCTGACCCTCGCGCACCGCATCCTGGATGCGGGCACGACCCGGGTCCACGCCCGTGGCGAAGAACTCGCGGCTGATTTCCTTGAAGGGCAGGAAACCGTGCCGGTCGGCGCCGTAATCGATGAAGGCCGCTTCGAGGCTGGGCTCGACGCGGGTGATGACGCCTTTGTAGATGTTGCCTTTGCGTTGTTCCTTGCCGGTGGTTTCGATATCCAGGTCGATCAGCTTCTGGCCGTCGACGATGGCGACGCGGATTTCTTCCGGGTGCGTCGCGTTGAACAGCATGCGTTTCATTCGTTGCTCTCCCGCGCTCGACAGTCACGGGATCGACAAACCCTGGCCGCAGTGCCAGACGGAAAATTTCAGTGCTGCGGATCGGGAGTCATGCGCGTGCCTCGTGGGCCGTGTGGATGGCGTGTTTGTCTGGTCGGGTACTCGACGACCGGCGGAGCTGCCCAGGGGCCGCATCCGGAATGTGCTTCGAGCGCGTTGATGAAGTACAGTCGCTGCTTTTGCGGGGTGAGCGAATTAACCCGGCGGGAAGGGCGATGGCCCGAGAGACGATTCCGGCTTCCAGACACGCGGCTCGCGCAGATTTGCGTTGCCCGGCACGCGCCGGACACTCTGCTGCGGACCCGGGCCGTGATGGCGCCGGACTCGGCTCGGGGCCAACCCTGGGAAGCGCTGCTTCGCGCTTTCGAGTCAGGGTGGACTCCCGCTCCAGAACGAAGCCCCGAAGAATCGTGCCTTGCTGGTCGCAGGACCTCGGCATGGCTTTGATGCCATCGGCAACATGGCTTGTCCGGGGCAAAGTATACGCAGAGTGAAAGAGTTGAGCAAAGATTCAGTCACATGGCTCACCTTGGGCGAAGAGCACGAGGGCCAGCGCATCGACAATTTCCTGATGCGCTCCCTCAAGGGCGTTCCCAAGAGCCACGTCTACCGCATCCTGCGAACGGGCGAGGTGCGCCTGAACAGCCGTCGCGCGGCGCCCACCGACCGGGTGCATGCGGGCGACCGGTTGCGCGTCCCGCCGGTGCGGGTGGACAGCCCGCGGTCGGCGCTCGGGCCCGCCCGGGCGCTGCCCTTCGGCGAGGTGCTGCACGAAGACGGTTGGCTGCTGGTGTTGAACAAACCGGCGGGGCTTGCCGTGCACGGCGGCTCGGGCGTGGCGCAGGGCGTGATCGAGCGGTTGCGGGTGGCACGGCCGCAGGCGCGTTTCATGGAGCTGGTGCACCGGCTCGACCGGGACACCTCCGGGGTGCTGTTGCTGGCCCTGAAGCGCTCTGCCCTGGTGGACCTGCACGCCCAGATTCGCGAGGGCGCCACGGACAAGCGCTATCTGGCATTGGTGAAGGGCGAGTGGCGCGGCGGCGGGCGCACGGTGCGCGCACCCCTTGAGCGCCATGTGCTCGATTCGGGTGATCGTCGCGTGAGCGTGAGCGAGGAGGGTCGCGAGGCCGTGACGCACTTCCGGGTGCGCGCGCGCCTGCAAGGCTGGACGCTCGTGGAGGCCCGGCTGGGCACTGGCCGCACGCACCAGATAAGAGTCCATCTGGCCCATTTGGGCCACCCCATCGCCGGTGACGACAAGTACGGCGACTTCGAGCTCAATCGCCGTCTGGCGCGCGAGGGGCTTAAGCGCATGTTCCTGCACGCGGAACGCTTTGGGTGCCGGCACCCCGGCACGGGGGAGCCCTTCGAGGTGAGCGCCCCTCTGGCGCCGGAGCTGCGGGCATTCCTCGAACAGGCGGGCCAACAACCGCCAGGGGAGTCGCGCCCATGAAGCGCTACGAACTGCTGGTGTTCGACTGGGACGGCACCCTGGTGGACTCGGCGGCCCACATCGTGCACAGCATCCGCGAGGCAGCATTGGATCTGCAGTTGCCGGTGCCCAGCGATGCGCAGGCGCGCCACATCATCGGTCTGGGGCTTGGCGACGCCATGGCGCAACTGTTCCCGGACCTGCCGGCCGACGGTTGGGCGCGCGTGGCCGATCGCTACCGTCACCATTACCTGTCCGGCGAATCGGCGGTGGCGCTGTTTCCCGGCGTGGGAGAGGCATTGCCGACGTTGTCCCGCCGGGGCCATTTGCTGGCCGTGGCCACGGGCAAGAGCCGGCGCGGATTGGACCGGGCCCTGGGCATGGCGGGGCTAGAGCCGGTCTTCCATGCCACCCGGTGCGCCGACGAGGGCTTTCCCAAGCCTCACCCCGACATGCTGCTGCATTTGCTGGATCTGTTCGGTGTGGCGCCCGAGGGGGCGCTCATGATCGGCGATACCACCCACGACCTGGAGATGGCAGCGGCGGCGGGGGTGAGTTCTCTGGCGGTCACCTACGGTGCCCACCCGGCCGGGGCGTTGCGCAGTGCCGGCGCACTGGCGGCGCTGGACACGCCCGCCGACCTGTTCGAATGGCTGTACGCGAACGCCTGATCTGCGCGGCCGTCGATCTTGCCGAGGGCGGCAAGGGGGTGCGCTTCGAGGTGCTGCGGCAGGGGGTATCCGAACCCGCCTTCGCGGTGCGATTCGAAGGCCGGGTGCACGCCTACCTCAACCGCTGCGCCCACGTGTCGGTGCAACTGGACTGGAACGAGGGCGAGTTTTTCGACCTCTCGGGCCTATACTTGGTGTGTGCCACCCATGGCGCGGCCTACGAGCCCGAGTCGGGTCGCTGCGTGGCCGGCCCCTGCAAGGGGGCTAGCCTGGTGCCGCTCGACGCGGTCGAGCGCGAGGGGGCCGTCTTTCTGCGCGAGGAGTGTCCCGATGGCCCAAGCTGAAACCCCCGACGGCGCGCCCGAGGCCGAACCCTGGGAACGCGAGGCGCTGCGCAAGCTCGCGCAGTCGGCCCTGGACGAGCAGCGCCGCGCCCGGCGCTGGGGAATCCTGTTCAAGTCTCTGGGCTTCGGCTACCTGTTTGTCGTGCTGTTCGTTGCGTTGGGCTGGATCGGGCAGCGCGAGGCGGCGCGCTCGGGCAAGCACACGGCGCTGGTGCAGATCAATGGCGTCATCGACGCCGAAGGCGCGGCCAGCGCAGAGGTGGTCGCCTCGGGCCTCAAGGAGGCCTTCGAGGACAAGAACACCGAGGGCGTGATCGTGCGCATCAACAGCCCGGGGGGCAGTCCGGTGCAGTCCGATTCCATCAACGCCGAGATGCGGCGGCTGCGGGGCAAACACCCGGCGATTCCCCTGTACGTGGTGGTGGACGACATCTGTGCCTCGGGCGGGTATTACGTGGCGGTGGCCGCCGACAAGATTTTCGTGAGCAAGGGCAGCCTGGTGGGTTCCATCGGCGTGCTCATGGACGGCTTCGGGTTTACCGGCACCATGGAAAAGCTCGGGGTCGAGCGCCGTCTGCTCACGGCCGGCGCCAACAAGGGCTTTCTCGACCCCTTCTCGCCGCTCAACCCGCAGCAGCGCGCCCATGCCGAGCGCATGCTGGGCGAGATCCACCAGCAGTTCATCGACGCGGTGCGCAGCGGCCGGGGTGCGCGCCTGAAGGAAACGCAGGACACCTTCTCGGGCCTCATCTGGACCGGCGAGCGCAGCGTGGAGCTGGGGCTGGCCGATGCCATCGGCGACGCGGCCTACGTGGCGCGCGAGGTGATCAAGGCCGAGAACATCGTCGATTTCACCCCCCGGGAGAACCTGGCGGAGCGGTTTGCCAAGCGCTTCGGTGCTGCCACGGCGCAGGCGCTGCTCAGCGCGGGCGCCTCGGAGACGAGGGCGCGGCTGCGCTGAGCGGCGGCGCCTGCACGCCGAACACCGCCGGCAGGCGGTCAATGGCCGGGGTTGCCTTGCGCCGCCAGTGATCAACGCTGGCGGTGAGGCTCAGCGCCGCAGGGGTGCCAAGCCCCGCGGAGAGCGCGATCCGCGTCTGCGGGGCCAGGGTGTCCAGCAGGGCCGACCACAAGGCCAGATTCCGGTAGGGGGTTTCGATGAACCAGACCGACTCCTGCCGCCAGGCCGATTCGGTCTCCAGGGCGCGCAGGCTGGTGATTCTTGCGGTGGCATCGCGGGGCAGGTATCCCACGAAGCGAAAAGCCTGGCCGTTGAGGCCCGAGGCCATGACAGCCAGCAGCAGAGCGCTGGCGCCCACCAGCGGCTCCACCCGCAGGCCCCTGGCGTGGGCGCGCGCCACCAGCGCCGCGCCGGGATCGGCCACCGCCGGACAGCCCGCCTCGGACACCAGGCCGCAGTCGATCCCGTCAAGCAGCGGGGCGAGCAGTTGGTCCAGTTGGGACTCAGGGGTGTGCTGGCTCAACTCCGCGAACGCAACCTGCTGGATTGGAGCCTCCAGCACCGGAGCGAGGAAGCGGCGCGCGGTGCGCGGGTTCTCGGCAACGAAGTGCCGCAAGCCGCGGATGCGTTGGAGGCCAACGGCGGTGAGGGCGGTGGCCATGTCGGCGCCGGGGTCGATGGGCACCGGAACCAGCACCAGGCTGCCGTGTCCTGCGTCCTCAGGGCACATGGATGCCCGCCCGCGCCAGAAGGCCGGTGAGGGCAATGAGCGGCAACCCCACCAGCGCCGTGGGATCATCGCCGCGGATGTATTCCAGCAGCGTGATTCCCATGGCTTCGCAACGCGCGCTGCCGGCGCAGTCGAGAGGTTGTTCCGCGTCCACGTAGCGCTCGATGGTGGCGCGATCGAGCACCCGGTAGCGCACGCGCGTGGGGCATTGCGCTACCGATTCGCGGCCATCCGCATCGATCACGCACACGGCGGTGTGGAACACCAGTTCGCGGCCGCTGGACTGCAGCAGTTGTTGCACGGCGCGTTCCCGGCTACCGGGCTTGCCCAGGGGCAGACCGTCGAGGTCGGCCACCTGGTCCGACCCGATGACCGTGGCGCCAGGGTGGCGGCGGGCCACCGCGCGAGCCTTGGCGCAGGCAAGACGCGCCGCCGTGGCCGAGGGCTCTTCGCCGGGCAAGGCCGATTCGTCCAGATCCGGCACGTCCACGGCGAAGGGCAGACCGAACCGTTCCAGCAGGGCGCGGCGGTAGGGGGAAGACGAAGCGAGGATCAGGCGGGACACGACGAATCGCGCACGGGGCGTCTTTGACACCGGGTGGAAACATTAATATTATGCGCGGCTTATGTCCGCTCGGGCCAGTGTCGTTGATGTGGAATTCTGCGGCCGGGACGAAGCGCTGGCGGGGCAGGTTGCCGTGGCCCAACTCTCACTGTTGCGTGAGGCGGTCGCAAAAGCCGACGGCAGTTTGTCCTACGAAATCGTTCCACTGCGCTTCGGCGGCAAGCCCGCGGTCAGGGTAGGTTTGCGGGGTCGCTTGTGGCATACGTGTCTGCGCTGTCTCGGCGATTTCGAGGCGGAAATGTCCGCGCAACGGGTTCTGGTTTTTGCTTCGCCGCCCCGGGATCTGGAAGATGAGGGCGAGAACACCGACTTCGTCGGCGCGGATGCCAGCTTCGATGTGACGGCGCTGGTGCAGGAAGAGGCCTTGCTCAGCCTGCCCATGGCGCCGTGTCATCAGCAGGGTCAATGCCGGGCCGATGTTCCGGGATGACCGCACGGTGGCGGGTGTGGCGGGTTTTGTGGCCGTCAGGCAACGATAGAACACTGAACGCGTGCCGTTGACAGGCGCGACAGGAGAACAGAATGGCTGTGCAACAGAACAAGAAGTCCCCCTCCAAGCGTGGAATGCACCGGGCGCATGATTTTCTCGTCAATCCGGCCCTCGCCGTGGAACCATCCACGGGCGAGGTCCATGTGCGTCACCACATCAGCCCTAGCGGCTACTATCGCGGCCGCAAGGTCCTCAAGACCAAGGGCGAATAGCCCACCGAGGGTCCTGGCCGGCAGCCACGACGCCGGCTTACCCCAACGGGCCGTTCCCTGGTGATCGGCTTCTTCCCTCCGCCGTGACTCGAGCGCTCTTCTCGGAGCCCCCGCGTCACCCCCGGGCCAGCGTTCGGTCGTGACCATTCGCATTGCCATCGACGCCATGGGCGGCGATCACGGCGTCCGTGTGACGGTTCCCGCCTCGATCGCGTTCTTGCGCACGCACCCGGATGCGCAAGTGATCCTGGTGGGTCAGAGCGAAGCCATTGCCGCGGAGTTGCGCAAGGTGGGCGGGGGAGCGTGGGCGGCGGTGCAGACGGTGGACGCCCCCGGTGTGGTGGCCATGGACGAAGCGCCGGCGAGCGCGCTGCGCAGCAAGCGTGATTCCTCCATGCGGCGGGCGATCGACCTGGTGAAGGCCGGCGAGGCCCACTGCTGCGTCAGCGCCGGAAACACCGGAGCGCTCATGGCCATGGCGCGATTCGTCCTCAAGACGCTTCCAGGCATCGAGCGCCCCGCCATCGCCTCCACCATTCCCACTCAGCGCGGCCACACGCTCATGCTCGACCTGGGCGCCAATGTCAATTGCACTGCGGAACAATTGCGGCAGTTCGCTTTCATGGGTGCCGCGTTGGCCAGCGTGATGGACGGGATAGACCAGCCCACCGTGGGTCTGCTCAATATTGGCGAGGAAGACATCAAGGGCAACGAGGTGGTGAAGAGCGCCGCAGAACTGTTGCGCGCCAGCGAGCTCAATTTCACCGGCAACGTGGAAGGTGACGACATCTACAAGGGAACCACGGACGTGGTGGTGTGCGACGGTTTCGTGGGTAACGTTGCCTTGAAGACGTCGGAAGGGCTGGCTCACATGCTGGCGGCTTACCTTCGGGAGGAATTCACCCGCAATGCGTTCCGGCGTCTGGCTGCGCTCGTGGCGTTGCCAGTGATCAATGCCTTCAAGCGCCGCGTCGATCCCAGGCAGTACAACGGCGCGAGCCTTCTCGGCCTGCGCGGCACCGTGGTGAAGAGCCACGGCTCAGCCGACAGCACCGCCTTTGCCAACGCAATCCGGTGTGCCTACGAGGCGGCACGGAGCGACCTTCCCCGCCTGATTGCCAGCCGGGTGGGCGAGGGGGTCAACGGCGGCAACGGCGCGGCAGAGATCACCCAGGAGGCCACATGACCTCCTCCGGCGCTCCGTTGTTCGCGCGCATCTCCGGCACCGGTTCGTACCTGCCGCAACGCGTTGTCCACAATCGCGATCTTGAAGCGACGGTGGACACCAGCGACGAGTGGATCGTTTCCCGCACGGGTATCCGGTCCCGGCACATCGCCGGCGAGGACGAGTCTGCGAGCGACCTGGCGCTGCATGCTGCACGGCGCGCTCTGGATGCCGCCGGGCTCGTGCCGGCCGATATCGGGCTCATCGTGGTGGCGACCACCACCCCGGACATGATGTTTCCCAGCACGGCGTGCATCCTGCAGCGCAAGCTCGGCGCGAACGGCTGTGCTGCCTTCGACGTGCAGGCAGTGTGCAGCGGATTCGTCTACGCCCTTGCCACGGCGGAGTTGTACATACGTGCCGGCAAGTGCCGCCACGCGCTGGTGGTGGGTACGGAGGTTTTTTCACGATTGCTCGACTGGGCTGATCGCGGCACCTGCGTGCTGTTCGGCGATGGCGCCGGTGCGGTGCTGCTGTCCGCCAGCGAAACGCCCGGCATCCTGGCCACCCGCCTGCAGGCGGACGGCGCCCAAGTGGACAGTCTTTGCGTGCCTGCCCACGTGAGTGGCGGCAAGGTGCTCGGCCATCCGTTTGTGCAAATGGATGGCGGCGCGGTGTTCAAGTTTGCCGTTCGAGCACTCGGGGAAGCCGGTGAAGCAGTGCTGCAGGAGGCGGGCATGTCGCCGGGCGGCGTGGATTGGCTGATTCCGCACCAGGCAAATGTACGCATCATCGAGGCGGCGGCACGGCGGCTGGGGCTGCCCATGGAGCGTGTCATCGTCACGGTGGACCACCACGGAAACACCTCGGCGGCATCAGTGCCGCTTGCCCTGGACGAAGCGGTGAGAGACGGCCGGGTCCGCCCCGGGCAGCATGTCCTGCTCGAAGGCGTGGGGGGCGGCTTCACATGGGGCGCGGTGTTGCTGCGCTGGTGACAGGAGCACATACGCATATGAATCTGGCATTCGTTTTTCCCGGTCAGGGGTCGCAGTCGGTGGGCATGCTGACAGGGTACGCGGCCCATCCCGTCGTGGAGCAGACTCTGGTCGAGGCCTCGGAGGCCTTGGGGCAGGATCTGGTGGCGCTGGTGCGCGACGGACCCGAGGATGCCCTGGCAAGCACCGTCAACACGCAGCCGGTGATGCTGGCGTGCGATGTGGCCGTCTACCGCGCTTGGAAGGCCGAAGGAGGCCCCGTCGCCAATGTGCTGGCTGGCCACAGCCTCGGCGAGTACGCGGCGTTGGTGGTGGCGGGTGTGTTTGATTTCGCCGACGCGCTGCGCATCGTTCGCCTGCGCGCGCGCGCCATGCAGGAGGCGGTGCCCGAAGGGCAGGGCGGTATCGCAGCGATTCTCGGTCTGGACATGGATGGCGTTCGCGCTTCCTGCGTGGAAGCATCGGATGCCGGCGTGGTGGAGCCCGCCAACCTGAACGCCCCCGGGCAAGTGGTGATCGCCGGCGCGCGCGCGGCAGTGGAGCGGGCCATCGCCGCGGCCAAGGCGCGCGGCGCGAAACGCGCTGTGATGCTGCCCATGAGCGTCCCGGCCCATTGCGCGCTGATGCGCCCCGCCGCTGAGGCGCTCGCGCGGCATCTGGACGCCGTATCCATGCGCTCGCCGGCCATCCCGGTGGTCAACAACGCCGATGTGGCCGCGCCCGCTGATCCCGCGCGCATTCGCGAGGCGCTGGTACGACAGCTTTACAGCCCGGTGCGCTGGATCGAGGTGGTGGGCGAGCTGCGCGCGCGGGGCACCACCCACTTCCTGGAATGCGGTCCGGGCAAGGTCCTGCAGGGGCTCGTCAAACGCATAGCGCCGGACATTCCTTCCTGGACGCTGGCGTCGTCGCAGGCAATTGTCGACGCGCGATCCGCCGTCGCCTGAGGAGAACCGTAATGTCTGAATCGAAAGTCGCCCTGGTGACTGGCGCAACGCGGGGAATCGGCAGAGCCGTGGCCGAAACCCTGGGTCGTTCCGGCCATGTGGTGGTCGGCACCGCCACCACGCCCTCCGGCGCGCAAGCCATCGCCGACTACCTGTCGGCCGCGGGGGTGCAGGGAACCGGCCTGGCACTCGATGTGAAGGACTCAGCGGCCTGTGACCAGCTGCTCGCACAGGTACGCGAGCGCTTCGGCGATGCGGCGATCCTCGTCAACAATGCCGGCATCACCCGGGACAACCTGCTGCTGCGCATGAAGGACGAGGAGTGGGACGAATTGTTCGCCACCAATTTGCGGGCGGTGTTCGTGTTGTCCCGCCTCGTTCTTCGCGCGATGATGAAGGCGCGCTGGGGCCGCATCATCAACATCACCTCGGTGGTCGGCTTCACGGGCAATGCAGGCCAGGCTAACTATGCCGCTGCCAAGGCTGGCGTGGTGGGGTTCAGCAAGTCACTGGCCCGCGAGATCGGCAGCCGGAACATCACCGTGAACTGCATTGCGCCCGGCTTCATCGACACCGACATGACCCGCGCGCTCACCGATGCCCAGCGTCAGGCGCTGCTGCACCAGGTGCCTCTTGGCCGCTTCGGAGCCGTTGAGGATGTTGCCGCCGCGGCCGCATACCTGGCCTCGGAGGGGGCGGGGTACGTCACCGGCAGCACGTTGCATGTCAACGGCGGCATGTTCATGGACTGAGCCCCTCGGTGGGGCATTTCATAGGCGACTTTTGGTAAACTCCGGGCTCCTTGAAGCAAGGTTTCCGGGCCTCGGTCCCGTGGGGCAGGTGCTGGGTCTGCGCGGGAAACGGCAGTCCGGCGCAATCGGACCCCGTTACATTCACATAAACAAAAAGGAAACACCATGGCAGACAATATTGAGCCGCGTGTGAAGCGGATCGTGGCCGAGCAACTGGGCGTGAGCGAGGCCGACATCAAGAATGAGTCGACCTTCGTTGACGATCTGGGCGCTGACTCCCTCGACACGGTTGAACTGGTCATGGCTCTCGAAGAGGAATTCGAGTGCGAGATCCCCGACGAAGAGGCTGAGAAGATCACCTCCGTGCAGCAGGCCATCGATTACATCTCCTCGCACCTCGGCTGACGAGTTCTTGCGGCGCAACGGAGAGGGCGCACTTGTCCAAACGCAGGGTAGTCGTCACCGGTCTCGGGATTGTCTGTCCCACCGGCAACAACGTGGCGGACGCATGGAGCAGCATCGTGGCGGGGCGCTCTGGCATCGGACCCATCAGCCGCTTCGATGCGTCATCGCTGGCGTCGCGAATGGCAGGGGAGGTGCGAGGTTTCGATCCCTCCGCGGTCCTCGACGCCAAGGAAGCACGGCGCCTCGATACCTTCATTCATTACGGACTGGCAGCGTCCATCGAAGCTGTCAAGGACGCGGGTCTGACGGCCACCGAGGAAACCGCCGAGCGCATTGGCGTGGTGATTGGTTCCGGCATCGGCGGCCTGCCACTGATCGAGCAGACCCACCATGCCATGGAGGCTGGCGGGGCGCGGAAGATTTCTCCGTTCTTCGTGCCGGGAAGCATCATCAACATGATCTCCGGTCTCCTGTCCATCAACTATGGGTTCAAGGGTCCCAACCTTGCCATCGTCACCGCCTGCACCTCGGCAACCCACAGCATCGGCGAAGCCGCCAGGCTGATCCGATACGGTGACGCCGACGCCATGGTGGCTGGTGGCGCGGAGTCGACCGTCAGCCCGCTGGGCATTGGCGGATTTGCCGCCATGAGGGCTTTGTCCACACGCAACGACGACCCCGCGGGCGCCAGCCGTCCGTGGGACAAGGGGCGTGACGGCTTCGTGCTGGGTGAGGGCGCCGGCATCCTGGTGCTGGAGGAATACGAGCATGCGCGCGATCGCGGTGCGCGAATCTATTGTGAACTGGCCGGTTTCGGCATGAGCGCCGA
The DNA here is from genome assembly GCA_044339985.1 of Burkholderiales bacterium. Lineage (GTDB taxonomy): Bacteria > Pseudomonadota > Gammaproteobacteria > Burkholderiales. The sequence continues at coordinate 13,863 of JBIIUM010000050.1, forward strand.
CGCCCACCACATCACCGCGCCGTGTTCCGATGGCGACGGGGCGCTTCGATGCATGCGCAATGCCCTGCGCGACGGGGGCATCACACCGGATTCGGTTGATTACATCAACGCCCATGGCACCTCCACGCCCCTGGGCGATCTCGCGGAGACCATGGCCACCAAGCGTTGCTTCGGTGATCACGCCCGCCGCGTGGCCATCAGCTCCACCAAGTCCATGACGGGCCATTTGCTGGGTGCGGCTGGCGGTGTGGAGGCGGTTTTCAGCGTCTTGGCCTTGCATCATCAGGTGGCGCCGCCCACCATCAACCTCCACGACCCGGACGAGGGCTGCGACCTCGATTACGTCCCCAACGAGGCGCGCCCCATGAATATCCGCGTGGCACTGTCCAATTCCTTCGGGTTCGGCGGTACCAACGGCTCGCTGGTGTTCCGCGCTCTCTGAAGCCCGTCCGCCGTGGTTGATCCCCGCAGAGCATGGAGATGTGCCGGCGGGTCGCCATGAGGGACGCATTGCGCCGCAGCGTCCTTGGCCGCGTGAACATCCTGCTGCTGCTCGCCTGTCTGGGATTGCTGGCAGGCGGTATGGCGGTGGTTTGGGTGAAACGATTCATCGATTCCCCCACGGGTTTCCACGGACCCGCTGTGCGGCTGGTGGTGGAGCCCGGCATGGGCCTCAAGAGCATCTCCCGAAAGTTACAGTCCAACGGTGTGATCCGGTGGTCATGGGCGTTCGTGCTTCTCGCCCGCTGGCGCGGGCAGGGCGATCGTCTGCAGGCCGGCGCGTACCAGATCACGCCCGATCTCACGCCGGAGCGCATCCTTCAGATGTTGGCGCGGGGCGAATCGTTGCAGGACACGGTCCGCTTCATCGAGGGGTGGACCCTGCGCCAGGCGCGGGCCGCCCTGAATGCCCATCCGGGATTGCGCCATGACACGCAGGACTGGAGCGACGCGGCCTTGCTCGAGGGTCTTGGCGCGGTTGAGCGGCATCCGGAAGGTCTTCTGTTTCCCGACACCTATCATTTCGCCGTTGGCAGCAGCGATCTGGTGGTGCTTCGCAAGGCCCATCAGAAGCTGCGCGAGCTTCTCGCCGTTCATTGGGAGCGGCGCGATCCGGCCCTGCCCCTCACATCGGCCTACGAGTTGTTGATCCTCGCGTCGGTGGTGGAGAAGGAAACGGGCAGCGCGGCCGACCGGCCGCTGGTGGCATCGGTATTCGCCAACCGCCTGCGGCGCGGCATGCGCCTGCAGAGCGACCCGACGGTGATCTACGGCCTGGGTGATCGCTTCGACGGCAACCTCCGGCGCGTGGATCTGGAGGCGGATACGCCGTACAACAGCTACACGCGGGCAGGCTTGCCGCCCACGCCCATCGCGCTGGTGGGCGAGGCGGCACTGGCAGCCGCCAGTCAGCCAGCGCGGTCGGATGCCCTGTACTTCGTTGGGCGTGGCGACGGTTCCTCGGTGTTCTCGCCATCGCTGCCGCAGCATGAACGTGCGGTGGACCGCTACCAAAGGCGGCGCTGAAGCTTATGCCAGGACGATTCGTCACCTTCGAAGGCATTGACGGCGCGGGCAAGAGCACTCAGCTTGGTCACGCTCTGGACTGGGCGCGGTCAAACGGCATCGCACATGTGGCGACGCGGGAACCCGGTGGAACGCCGCTAGGCGAGACATTGCGCCGCATTCTCCTCGACACCAGCGTTGGAATGGATCCGGATACGGAGCTGTTGCTGATGTTCGCATCCCGCAGCGAGCACCTCGCGCGGGTCATTCGGCCCGCGCTGGCCAATGGCCACTGGGTTTTCTGTGACCGCTTCACCGATGCAACCCATGCCTACCAGGGCGGCGGGCGGGGTGTTGCCGCGGGGCGTATCGCCGCTCTTGAGCACTGGGTGCAGCAAGGGTTGCAGCCGGACCTGACACTGCTGTTCGACATTGATCCCGCAACGAGTCGAGCGCGGCGGGGTGAACGCGGCGAACAGCCCGACCGCTTCGAGTCTGAAGCGGTGGCCTTTCACGGACGTGTGCGACAGGCCTATCTTCAACGGGCGAAGCAGTGCGCGGAGCGCATCGTTGTGATTGATGCCGGATTCAGCGCCGATGTGGTCAGAGTGCGGGTATCGGCAGCCCTGCAAGCCCTGCGCTTGTCGGGTGGTTCAGCAGCGCGGCAGTCTGCCCTTCCCGGGGCCGTGCCCGAGGCGCCCTCCTTATGATGTTCCAGTGGCACCTCGATCTCTGGCGCACCCGTGTGAAGGGTGCGCAGTTGCCCCAGTCGCTGCTGCTGGTTGCTGCCCGCGGTTCGGGAGAGAGGACTTTTGCTCTTGCCCTGGCGCAGGCACTGCTGTGCAGGCAGGTGGACCCCCAGGGGCTTCCCTGCGGCCAGTGCGATGATTGCCGCTGGTTTATGGCGAATGCCCATCCGGATTTCCTGCTGCTAGACCCAGACAAGGAGCAGGACAAGGGCGACGAAGGCGCGCAGGCAGCGGCGGCGGAGAAGGAGCGGCGCCGGCGTCGCGAGATCGATGTGGGACAAGTCAGGAGTGCGGGAGCCTTCATCCGTCTCGCGCCCGTGCGTCAGCGCGGGCGCATTGTCATGTTGCACCCGGCGGAAAGCCTCAACGCTGTGGCCGCAAACGCGCTGCTCAAGGACCTGGAAGAGCCCCCGTCCGCGGCGCGCTTCATCCTGGTGAGCAATGCCCCCGGGAGATTGCTGCCCACCATCCGCAGCCGCTGCGTACGGCTCGTGTTGCCGCGGCCTTCCGCCCAGGCGGCGGCCGCGTGGCTGGGTTCAAGGGGGCAGGGCAGCCCGGCACTGGCGCTTGCCCAGACGGCGGGAATGCCGGAGTCTGCCGCCGCCCTGGATGAGCGGTACTGGCGGGTGCGAGAGACCCTGCTTGCGCGTTTGGGCAATCCGTCAGCGGGTCTCGCCGGACTGGATGTGAAGGACACGGACTGGCTGGCTGTGGTGCATGTGGCCCAGACGTGGGCGTGGGATGTGATGGCAGCACGCTTCCGTTTGGAGCTTCGCTATCATCCCGATCATGGCGATGCCATCCGCGGGGTCGCGAAGCGTGCTAACCCGGTGTTTGTTGCGCGCTTCGAGCAGCGGCTCGCCCAGTCACGGCGCCTGGTGGAGCATCCGCTCAACGTACGGTTGCAGACCGAGCAGATTCTCGTGGAGAGCCAGTCCCTGTGAGTGATTTTTTTGACAAGGCAGCGCCAACGCGTGCCACCGCTTTGGTTCTCTCCATCAAGGACCTGGGGATCCTGCACGCCGCCTACATGCCCTTCGCCAAGAACGGGGGCATCTTCGTTCCCACCACGAAACCCTACCGGCTGGGCGACGATGTCTATCTGCTGATCACACTGATGAACGACCCCAACCGCGTCCCCGTGGTTGGCACAGTGGCCTGGGTGACGCCGCCGGGCGCCCAGATGAACAAGCTTCAGGGCATGGGTGTGCTGTTCAAGGCTGGTGACGAAGGTGGCCGCCAGATTCGCGCCCGTATCGAGACCCTGCTGGGCGGCCATGGAAACTCGGCCCGACCCACCCATACGCTGTGAACGTCCCCATGCTGGTGGATTCCCATTGCCACCTTGATTTTCCGGAACTGCTCTCGGATATCGACGCCGTGACCGCGCGCATGGCGGACGCCGGCGTGGGACACGCCCTGTGCGTGGCGGTGAACATGGAAGATTTCCCGAGGGTGAGGGAGCTTGCGGAGCGCTTCGACCATTTGTCAGCCTCGGTAGGGGTTCATCCCGACCACGAAGGCGGCGAAGAGCCCGATGTTGCGCGTCTGGTGGCGCTGGCAGCCCATCCCAAGGTGGTGGCCATCGGTGAGACGGGTCTTGACTACTACCGGCATCCCGAGCGCGCCGAGGTCCAGCGCGCACGGTTTCGCGCGCATATCCGGGCAGCGCGGGAAACGGGTAAGCCGCTTATCGTGCATACCCGCAGCGCGAGTGAAGACACGCTGGGGGTCATGCGCGAAGAAGACGCCCAGGCGGCTGGCGGCGTGATGCACTGTTTCACCGAAACCTGGGAAGTGGCCGAAGCGGCCATGGAGATGGGGTTCTACATCTCCTTTTCAGGCATCGTGACCTTTCGCAACGCCACCGAACTGCGCGACGTGGCCCGGCGGGTGCCTGCGGAGCGTTTGTTGGTGGAGACAGATTCGCCCTATCTTGCACCCGTGCCGCTGCGAGGTCGCACCAACGAGCCTGCCTTCGTTCGTCACGTGGCGGAGGAAGTTGCGCGCGTGCGGGGCATCGGCCTCGATGCCTTGACCGGACTCACCACGGCAAACTTCTTCCGGCTGTTCAAGGATGCAAGGCCGGCCGGACGAGAGGCGAAGCGTTAGGACCAGCCGTTGGGAACCGAACGCGAAAGCCGCATAATGCTTATTATGTCAAGCATAGAGGGTGCCTGTTTCTGAGAAAGTGTCTGGCGCTACCTAACCCCTG
>JBIIUM010000212.1:0-5364 GCA_044339985.1 Burkholderiales bacterium
CTTGCCGGTGGCGAGGGCCTCCACTTTGGCGTTGTTGGGCAGGTCGATCCACTGCACCGCTCCAGGCGCCAAGCCGTGGCGGGATGCGAAGGCGCCCCACAGGCGGCGCGGGGGATCGGTGGCGTAGGCGGCGATGCGCCTCCCGGTCAGGTCTGCGGGTGTGCGAAGCGGGGTGCTGTCGAGGGCGTAGAAGGCCAGTGGAGCATGGGCGCCGATGGCCATCACCGCCACCGGATCGCGGCCCTGGGCCCGTGCGGCCAGCAGCGCGCCGAAGTCGGCTACGGCCGCCTCGCACTCGCCCTCGGCGAGTCGGCGCAGCGTGTCGGCCGACTGACCGCCGGGCAGGATGTCCACCGCCAGGTCCGCGCCGGCGAACCAGCCCTCCTGGCGGGCGTGGTAGAGCGGTGCGTGGTCCGCGCCCGGGGCCCAATTGAGGCACACGCGCAGGCGCTCGGCGCCGGTGGCGGCGCCGCAGCACAGAAGCAGAGCGAGCATCCCGGCGAATGCGCTCGCCCAAGGTGGCACCGCCCTCCGCAAGGGGGGGATGGCCTCCTGAAACACCCAACGAAGACTAGAATCCGGCAGCAGAGCGTGCATCATGGTGGTCAGGACAAGTTGAACGTTTGCACGCCCGGTCGCCGTGCCCGGATTCGGTTGGCGGGGCGTTGGCCAGATCAGAAATCCAGCATTGCGCAGGTCAACCGAAAGGACAAGTCTGATGCAGCGGAAGAAAGCGTCAATGGGGCTGCACGGCTGGTGAATGCCGCGATGATTGACGACCTCAAGGCCAGCGACCCAGCGCCGGATGAACGGCCTCCACGGCTACCGAGGGTCGCCTTCATCGACGATGACGCTGACCTGCTTGCGGGGCTGCGCCGGGCCTTGCGGGGGCTCAACCTGGGCTGGGACACCTCCTTTCACAGCGCGTCCAGGCCCGCCCTGGAGGCGCTGGTGGAAGCGCCGGTCGACGTGGTGGTGGTGGATATCCGGATGCCCGATCTCAGCGGCGTCGAGGTCGCCGCCGAGCTGGCGCGGCGGGTTCCGAAAACCGTGTGCATCGTGCTGTCAGGATCGACGGATTTCGACCTTGCCATCTCCTCGATCAACGTGGGCCGGATCTTTCGTTACCTCCTCAAGCCGTGCCCCACGCCCGCACTGGTTGCCGCGATCAGCGCGGCCTTGCGCAGCCAGATGGAGACCGCTCCAGCCAGCGATCAGGGCACTTCCGCGAAAGCCGCCATCGACTTGCTGAAATGCGGGGTCATCGTGCTGGGGCTGCGTGGCGACGTGCTGTTCACGAATCAGCGGGCTGGGGAGTTGCTGGCGCGCAGGGAAGGCATCGTCGTGGACACCACGGGCGTCTGCCGCGCATCCTCGTTGGAGGATACCCAAAACCTCCACAAGGCGATCCGGACGGCGCGAGACCAGCACTTGCCCGATGCGATGACCATCGACACGGGTTCCCGTGGCCCCCTGCGGGTGGTTGTCCGACCGTGCGAGGACGATGCCAGCGACACGGGCCCGTGCGTTTGCCTCTATCTCTTTGCCCGTGACGATGCCTCGGCGGTGGATCCGCGGCTCTTGCGTGGCCTGTTCGGACTTACCGTCTCCGAAAGCAAGCTGGCTGCCGCCCTTGCCAGCGGTCTTTCGCTTGAAGTGGCTGCCCAGAAGGAAGGTTGGACGCTCAATTCCGCCAAGACCTACCTGAAAACCGTGTTCAACAAGCTCGGCGTGTCTCGCCAGGCGGATCTGGTCCGCGTCGTCTTGAGAACCACGGGGGGCTGAAGCGCCTCCCGCCGGGTCGGGCGTTGGCGCTTCGCCGGGCGCCTGCCCGCGTCACTCGTGAGCGCCGACCGGCAGCAGGACCGTGAAGCGCGCCCCGCCAAGGGGACTCTCGCCGTGGGAAATGCTTCCGCCGTGGCGCTCAAGGATGCTGCGGCAGATTCCCAGCCCTTGACCCGTGCCCTTTCCCACCGCTTTGGTGGTGAAAAACGGATCGAAGATCCGGTCGTGAAGCGCCGCCGGGATGCCCGGACCGTTGTCATCCACATGCACCACTGCGTGACCCGCCGCGACGGAAAGGGAAATGCAAACGATGCCTGTCTGCCCGTTCCCCGACATCCGCGCGGCGTCACAGGCATTGGTCATGAGGTTGACGAATGCCTGGCTGATTTGCCCGGGGCTGCCGCGGATCATCCCGATGCTCGTCTCGCCGTGCAGCGACATTTGGACCCGATGCTTCCACTGGCTGCGCGTGATGACCAGGCAATGTTCAAGCACGCCGCGAAGATCGAAGCGCTCATCCCTGGCGAGTTCCGGGTAGGCGAAGGTCCTGACCGCCTCGACGATCTCCGCGACGCGCCGACTGCCGCTCAAGGACTGATCCAGCGCCAGGGGAATCTCCTGGAGCATATGGTCAAGCTCGGGGTTGTCCGTTTCGCTGGCGAGGGTGCCGGCGCCGCGCTTTTCCAGGGCCTTGAGCAGTTCGGCGAAGCAATCTTTCAGGAAGTGCAAGTTATCGCTGATGTATTGCATCGGCGTGTTGATCTCATGGGCGATGCCTCCCGCCAGCGTGCCCAGCGCTTCCAGCTTCTGCGCCTGTCGCAGATCCTGCTCCAGCTTGCGTGCTCGCATGAAGTCATCACGCCGTCGCAAGGCTTCGGCAAGCAACGGGACGAATCGGGCAAAGAGGTGCACCCGGCCTTGTGCGAGACCATTTTCCCGCCCCCCGGCCAGCACGAGCAGGTACTCCGCCTTGGCCGGCCTGACGTGGGCCGTGGCCATCCAGGCAAGGGGCCCCTCTGGCCAGGTATCGGCCATGGGGCTGCATATCGGCGCAGCCGAAAGGTTATGGATCAACCTGCGGTGTCTCTTCGCGAGGTAGTCGATCAGTTCGCCGTTTCGCTTTACGGCGATCCACCAGTCCGAGTGATGGAGGCACAGCGGCTCGTCCTCCGAACCGAGCGGAATCAATCCCGCGCAGGTGGTCTCCATCGCTTGCGCCAGCTGCTGCAGCAGGTGCCGGGGGCCATCGCCGAGGTCTTCAGCCTCGCTCAGGCTTTGAAGCGCCTTCACGAGCATTTCGCTAGCCTGCCTGACCTGTGCTTCGCGTTCGTGGAGCCTGTTCATCTCGACGAGCGCGCCTTCGAGCTTCGCTTCATGCTCCACCCTTTCGAGAATGACGGTTTCCTGGAGGCGGTAGCGCTCCTCTTCGTGACGCAGGCGTTCGCTCACGTCACGCGAGATGAGGACAAGGGTTCCGTCGGGAGCGCGCGTGATGGACACTTCCTGGCTGAATTGCAGACCATCGGTTCGAAGCGCCCGCAGCACGCCGCGCCATACCCCCACGGCGGACAGCGCCTGTTGCGCCCGGAGCCTGACCGACTCCCGGTCGGATGGGTGGCAAAGATCGGTCCAGAGCGTTCCGAGCAGTCCATGTCCGGAATCTCTGCCGAACATGTCTAGGAGCGCGGGGTTCACGTAGCTCAGGCGCCCGTTGGCGTCGGCGATGGCGATCCCGTCCTGCGAGGCATCCATCGCGGCGACGCGTTGGGCCACCGCCGATCGTTCGGCTTGCTTTAGCTGCGTGATATCTGTCCGAAGCGCGATCAGCGCCCGGCCGCTGGTGCGCAGCTTGATGCTGCGCACCCAGCGGCCATCGGCGAGCTCCAGTTCGTGGCGCCACCCACTTCCCTGACGCACAGCGCCCAGCGCGCCGGCAAGCCATTCGTCTTCCCGGCCCTGCGCCTCGGGATACTCATCCTGTGCCAGTTCGTTTCGCAAGAGCGCCTCGAGGGTAATGCCCGGTTCAAGGATGCCGGCCGACTTCGGGTGCAGCGCCGTGTACCGCTCATTGAAGAGCACCAGGCGCTCTTGCGAATCGAACAAGGCGAAGCCATCCGGCAACGCCGATACCGCCGTCAACAGTGCATTTCGCGCAGCGGAAGCCTCCTCCGCCAGCTCCGTCAATCGCTGTGTCTGCCGCCTCTGCTCGGTGACATCAACCTGCACCGCGATGTATCCGTCGAGGACACCAGCATCGTTCACGACGGGTTGGATGTCCAAGGAAAGCCAATACTCCCGGCCGGATTTGCTCTTGTTGAGGATTTCCGCGTGGATCGGCTGCTGGGCGTCGAGGGCGCGCCGGATCGCCGCGACCGTTTCCGGATCCGTTCCATGGAACTGCAGCAGTTCTCCGGGCCGGCGCCCCCTGACCTCTTCCAGGGTATAGCCGGTGACCTCGGTGAATGCAGGGTTGACCCACTCGAAGCGCCGTTGGGCATCGCACACCACGACCAGGTTTGATGTGCAGGTGGCCACCTGGGCGAGCTGCTTCAGCATGCGCAGCCGCGAGTCGCCCGCGCCCACGTCCCGAATCAGCAGGCAATAGGTGTCAGGGCCGTTGCCATCGAGGCGTTTCCTGGGCGCCAGGGTCACCTCCATGGGCGTTCGCACGCCAGCCAGGCCCCGTGGCAGATCCCGGACGACCGCGGTGCCGTTCGCGGCGCACTCCTGAAGCGCGGCCGCGGCGATCCGCGCCAGCTCCGGGTGCAGGTGCAAGGCGTCTTGTTCCGGAGGCGCTCCGGTTGCCGTGTGGCGAAGCGCCCGCAGCAAACGCTCGTCGCCCGTGTAGGTGCCCACCGGGCGGCCGAGTGTGTCCAGGTCGACGAGCAGCATGGCGCCGCAGGTGGAATATGGCTCTTGCATGGCGCGCGGCCGGACGTGGCGGGAAAACCCCTTGGTCGGCGGGGGGCGGCTCAACGACCGAAGACGATGGAAGAAATCATGAGATTGCCATGCTGCACCGGCCCCAGGGAAAGCGAGCCCTGTTCTCCGAAGGTGAAGCCCACCACCATGGGAACTCCGGGCAACTCGCAGACCAGAGAGTCGCGGATCTCCGGTAGCCGATTGCGTATCTGCAGCATGCAACCCCCACAGTAGTACATCACCATGGCGGATACCCGGCTTGGGTCGATATCGCCGATCCGGCTCGCCGAGCGGACCACCCCGCTGGCGCGGCTGACCAGTGTTGCGGGCGTGGCCTTCATCAGCACCAGTTCGTCGCCGGCGGCCACGTTGGTGAAGAGGGTAAGGCTGCCGTCGGCGGAGATGGTCTCCGGATGGGATAAGGTGTAGAGCGGCATGTCGCCGAGGAAACCGGCTTTCCGGCCCAGCGGCGTGAGGGCCGAGGCCATGAGGATGTTCATTGCGCCCGTGGCGGGAGGCCTCACGGCGCCCTCGGTCCATTGAGCGTACTTGTCTGCCGCCCGTTGGTGGTCGATCTCGAAAATGCGGCGGCCCGCAGCGCGTGTGACCGTGCCACGAAGCTCCGTGGGGGCGTAGCCGCTTTGGAACGCGGTGGTG
>JBIIUM010000213.1:0-5357 GCA_044339985.1 Burkholderiales bacterium
CCGGTCATGCAAAAGACGCATCCCACCGCGCAGCCCGCCTGGGTGGATACGCACACACCCTCGCGCGGCAGCAATACGCTTTCCACAGACTGGCCGTCCGAAAGCTGCACCAGAAGCCGCGTGGCGCGGTCGGCTGCCGGATGGGCCGTGCGCACCCGGGCGATGGCGTCGAACTGTTGCTCCAGCGCAGGCAGGGCCGCCCGCAAGCGCGCCGGAAAAAACTGATCCGGGCGGGAGTGCCCGGTAGCGAGGGAGCGGCCTTGCAGCCACGCCCGCAGGGCGAGCTTTTCGTGTTCAGGCCCGGCACCGTGGGTTCGCAGCAACTGGCGTAAATGATCGATGTTCACAATCGTCAGGAGGCAGGCTGGCTGTCGGCTCTGGATATGCGGGCGTCGGACCGGCCCCGGGAACCGAACAGCAAGGTGATGTTGATTCAACGGTTCTCGTAACCGGACTTGAAATGGAAATGATCAGTCTCGTGGAACAGGTCAGAGTCGAAGAGCACTGCACGGTTCTCGCGGTAGGGAACGCGAACGGCCGCACCGCCCTCCGATCGCAGGTACTGGCGGATTGCCTCAGGGTCGGAGTTGAAGCGGCGGAATCCCCAGCCATCCGGTGCGTCGCGCGTGTGGACCACCAGGCCGCCGCAGCTGGAGTCCAGGTTGGCGCCATCCGGTGTTATCCAGAAGTTCACGTTCACCGCCGCTTCATCGGCGTGCAAACCGATGCCGGCTTGCTGCGAGTCGTATTTGTAGGCCCACATGGTTTGCAGAGGCAGATCACCGATCACGCGGGGCATGCGTTGGCGGAGCTCTGCGACCAACTGCAGCATCAGGCGGCTAGCGAAGCCATCGTGCATGTAGGCGCCGAGATAGCCGGCCTTCAAGTCATTCCAGACAGTGCTCTCCAGGCACCATCCGCGCAGTGCGGCCAGGCCTTGCGCTGTGAGCAGACCGTCAATCCAGGCCAGGTTCGGGTCCGCCGCGAGGTAGTGCGCCTCGATTTCCGTCCACGGCAGATTCGCGGACACCATGCCGCCGGCGGGAGGGTCCGGATCGGGGGCATGCACGGGGCGCTTCCAGGTTGCGGCAAGCAGCGGATAGCGCTCGGGATCAAGCAGTGCGCGTTGATAGGGTTCCGCCGGCAGGCCTGGGTCCTCCAGCGCGCGACGGTACTCATCCAGCACGGCATCGAAGTCACGGTGCAGTTTTCCCAGGCGGCGCAGGTGCTCCATTTGCTCGATATCGTGAGCGAGCTTGAAGCGCGCGCATTGCCAGTCGGTGCTTTGGGGGTCGATGCCGGCTGGCACGCCTGGCGGAACGGGATTGCCGATGCCCCAGGGGTGACCGCGTACCAGGGCGCGGGCAGCCGCGAAATCGGCGGCTGCGTCGGCATCGCGCTTCTGGTCGAGGCGGATGAGACCGCGGTTGAAGCGGGCGTGCGGCGATTCGGGTGCGATCCGGACCGCGTGCTCAAGAAGGGTCTGCGCCTCGGCCGAGCGCCCCAGAGTCCGGGCGTCGAGGGCCGCGCAGCACAGCGCGGCAACGTGATTCGGTTCGATTTCGAGCGCTTGGGTGAATGCCTGGTGTGCCTGCTCAGTACGCGCCATTTCGTCGCAGACATTACCCAGCAGGTACAGGGCATCAAAATTCTGTCCGTGGCGGGCTAGCAGTCCGTCCAGGACCAGGGCCGCCTCCTGGGCGAGACCCTGTTCGGCCAGTGCGCGCGCGTGCGCCATTCCAGACTGAAAGTCGTGTTGCGGGGCCGGCGTGGCCGGCACACGCCGCGTGCCGAAGGGATTGCGAAACCGCATGGGTTGTTCTCTTGGCTAGACAATTCGGCCCAGGGACGGGTGCCGCCGGAGCGAAACTGCGTGACGTCGGTACTCAGCCTTCCTGGGTGCGCACCCATTCCACAAGATCGCGGGCGCTCATGGCACCGCAATGGCGCGCCGCTTCCTGTCCGCCACGGAACAGGGCAAGCGTGGGAATGCTGCGGATGCCATGCAGCGCCCCCAGGTTAGGCTCAGCTTCGGTATCCACCTTGACCATGCGCACGCGGGGTTCAAGCACGGTGGTGGCTTGGGCAAAGTGCGGCGCCATCATGCGGCAAGGGCCGCACCAGGGCGCCCAGAAATCTACCACCACGGGGATGCTGTTGCGAGCCACGTGGCGCTCGAAGCGGGGCCCGTCAAGCGCCACGGGCGCGCCGGTGAACAGCGGCCGGTGGCATTTGCCGCATTGGGGTTGCCGCGACAGGCGCTCGGCGGGCAGCCGATTGACGGCATCGCAATGGGGGCAGACCAGGTGCAGGGTGTTTTCCATGGTGGCGAAGGTCCAGTTTACGGGTAGATGGGGTTGGCTACGCCAGAGGCAAGCGCGCCGCACCCGCGCCATGGGACCGATAAGCGCGTTCAGGGCGCGCTGCGGGCGACCCGGTGGCAGAATGCGCGCACTAGCCGCTCCTGTGGCACCGCATCCGATACCACCTCCTACGCCATGCGCTGCACTCCCCGCAACCGACCCATGGGGCACTCCTGATGCGCATCGTCGATGGCGACGAGGCCAGGCATGGCGAGGCGGTGCGGGCGGTTTTCAATGACGCCATCGCGCACTCCACCGCGCTCTACGAATACCGCCCGCGCAGCCCTGCGACGATGGCGGCCTGGTTCGCGGCCAAGCGTGACAACGGCCTGCCGGTGCTGGTGGCCGAGGATGAGGCTGGCACGCTGCTGGGGTTTGCCTCCTGGGGACCCTTCCGGGTGTTCCCGGCCTTCAAGTACACCGTGGAGCATTCGGTCTATGTGCGCGGGGATCGCCGCAACGGCGGTGTGGGCACGGCGCTGCTCACGGCGCTGCTGGAGGCGGCCGCCCTGCGGGAGGTGCACGTGATGGTGGGCGCCGTGGATGCGGGCAACGCCGCCAGCCTGGCCCTGCACCGGCGCTTGGGCTTCGTGCACGCCGGACGGCTCAATGCGGTGGGTTTCAAGTTCGGCCGCTGGCTTGACCTGGATTTTTACCAACGGGTGCTGGCGGGACCCGCGGAGCCCCGCGACGGCTGAAGGGCCTTGCACGCACGGCGGAGCAGGGCTTCAGGCGGTGGTGTTGGGCGCGTAGAGCTCCACCACGTTGCCTTCCGGATCAGTCACCTGGATGGCGGAGAACTCCGGCCCCACGTACACCGGCTTTTCGAAACGTCCGGCCCACTGGTCGAGCGCGCGGCGGTCTGGCAGGCGGAATCCCAGGTGCAACTCGGGGCCCCGCCCGAGAGGTTCCCCGGCCTGGAACACCAGCAGCACGCCTGGTCCACGGGCACGATGCTCGTCCTGGCGCAGGCTGAAGGTTTCGGCGTACCAGCGCGCTTGGGCGATGGGGTCCCGGGCAGGGATGTTGAGGTGATCCAGAACGAGGGCGGGAGCAGTCATGGCGCGGGGCGAAGGGGCGTGAAGGATTTGAGAATGGTAGAGCAAGACATGGCGGCCCACCCCGGCCGCCGCCAGGTTCGTTCTGCGATTCGGCCCAGTGGCCAACCTGAACATCCACCTGCGTTGCCTGGTGCTCGACGGGGTGGTCTGGCGCACCACCGAGGGTGAAGCCGTTTTCGACAAGGCGCGTGCGCCCAATGGCGTTGATCTCGCGGGTCTGCTCGAGCAGATCGCCGCGCGGCCGATGAGGCGGCTCACGCGCACCGGCCATCGGTTGGAAGAGCAGGGCGTTAGCGCCTGACCGCACGGGTGCCACGCCCGCCGCTGCACCTGACCCGGTTCCGAGGGGTGCTTGCCCCGAACGAGAAGCTGCGTGCGGGAGGCAGCTGAAGAGCCTCGCCGCGATCGACGAGACGGTGGTGATCGTGGGCATACGCCCGTATCTGGGACTGCCCGCGCGGCAGTTGTCGCTCGGTCACGAAGCCTTCTCCGGGAGAAGCACTATCACGGCTCTGCAGCAGAACCCAAAGAAGTGCTCGGCCCGTGATCGCGTGAGGGCGTCAAATCGCGGCGGGTAAAGGCTGATCCGGGCCGAAGCCACGCTTGAACCGGCACTGCGAGGGGAGGGCGCCTGGCGGCGCACGGTTTACCCCGCAAGGTACGTTGACTTCAGTTCCGGCATGCGGGAAAGGTCGTTTGCAGTTCCTGGTCGCCGCACGCAGCTGCTCGCCACCTGCGAGAAGACGGTGCAGCAGGCCTTTCGCGAGGTCCACGACGCCCCGATGACCACGGCCAGGATGCGCGAACATCCCCAAGCCCGGCAGGTACAGACCCTGCATCGCAATGCCGGACCGTCGCGGGCGCGCTACGAGGGCGGGTACAGCAGCGACCGCAAGGTGCTGGATTCCGAGCGTGGACTCTTCGGCGGTCAGCGGGCCGAGGCTCAGGCGCGCGGTGATGTGGTCAACACTCTGGCCTCGGCGTACCGTGCGTTCGGTGTCGGCTGGGGGCTGCGCGCCGAGCAGATGGCCGATGCGCTCTCACATGGCGCGGCGCCTGAACCTGACAAGGAGGTCTCCCAATGAAATCCATCCTGATGGTCCCCGCCGTCATCCTGCTGGCGCTGGCCGGCTGCTCCTCGCCGGCGCTCAAAAAGACCCAGGGTCTGGAGGTCGCCGACAAGCTTGAGTCTGTTCCCAAGGGCTCTTAGGTCTACCAGTACATCGACCCGGCCTACGATCTGTCGGGTTTCCGCCGTCTGATACTCGACCCCGTGGTGGTTTACCAAGGCGCGGACAACGGCTTCGGTGATGTCCCGCGGGCCGACCGCGAGGCCCTCGCGCGCTTCATCGACTCGAAGGCCGCCGAGATCCTCGGCGGTAGCAAGGTCGTCCTGACGCGTGCGCCAGCGCCGGATGTGCTCAGACTGCGCTTCACGCTGGTGGGGATGACCCGCAGCCGGCCCGTGTTGCAGGGGGCGACCTATGTGATCCCCATCGGTGCGGCGCTGAACATCGCCAAGGGCGCCTCCGGCGGCACCGGCACCTTCATGGGCTCGGTCACCCTGGCGGGCGAGTTCTACGATTCCACCACCGGTGCCTTGGTAGCGGGCTTCCTGGCTGCTCGCAGCCCCAACGCACTCAACGTCAGCGCCATCGCCGGTCAGTCCGCGGCGGCGGAGCAGGGCGCCATCCTGTTGCTCGAGGAGCTGCGCAAGCGCTTCGATGCCCGGGCGGCCACATGGAAGTGAGAAACCCGGCCCGCCCGCAAGCGGCGGTGGGGTTGGCGAGCCACCAACGCACGGAACTAGCCCGGATATTTCACCAGTATGAGGTCGGCGGCCTCGTGCTTTCGCGCGTTATCAGAGGTGATCGAAGCCTTCAGACAACCGAGGACCGCCGATGCCAAAGTGTACGCAAGACAAGGTCGACTT
>JBIIUM010000214.1:0-5312 GCA_044339985.1 Burkholderiales bacterium
GCGAATACGTCACCACCAGCCGCCTCACCATCCCCAATCTCCAGGCCACCCACGTGGGGCAACTGACGGACAACCAGTTCTACAGCGTCTACGGGGGGCTGCTGGAGAGCATGTTCGCCGGCGTGGGGGCGGAGTGGCTCTACCGGCCCCATGGCAGCCGCTTCGCTCTGGGGGTGGATGCCAACCATGTGCGCCAGCGCGACTTCGACCAGCGCTTCTCCATGCGCGACTACTCCACCTTCACGGGGCACGCCACGCTCTATTGGGAAACAGGCTGGAACCAGGTTCAGGCCAATCTGAGCGCGGGCCAATACCTGGCGGGCGATCGCGGCTTCACCGTGGACCTCGCCCGCCGCTTCGACAACGGCACCCGCATCGGGGCTTTCTTCACCAAGACCAACGTGTCGGCCCAACAATTCGGTGAAGGCAGCTTCGACAAGGGCGTCTACGTCACCATCCCCTTCGACGCCTTCCTGGTGCGCTCCAGCCCTGGCGAGGCGAGCTTCATCTGGCGGCCGCTCACACGCGACGGCGGCGCGAAGCTGATACGGGCCGTGCCGCTCTACGACCACACCCGCGCGCGCGACGAGCGCGCCATGAGCATTGGCCCTGCGCCGCCACCCAACGAGGCGGTGCCGGCGGTGGACCGGCGCGACACCTGGCAACCGCCGCCGCGCGAGGCGCCGCCCTTTACCCAGGTGGAGCCGCGTGCCTTTGGCGCCGCGTGGACCGCCGAGCCCGAGGGCTTCCGCCTGCGCCTGGTGCAGGCGCTCCAGGAACAGGGCTTCCGCAACATTCACGTGCAACTGAATGACAGCCTGCAGTTGCAGGTGAGCCTCTCGCACCAGAGCATGCGCCCGGTGGGGCGTGCCGTGGGACGCGCCGCGCGTACGGCGCTCGCGCTGGCGCCGCTGGATGCGCGCGAACTGCGCATCGTCTTCGCGGAGCGCAACACCCCCACGGTGCGCTACGAGTTCGTGGACCTGAAGCGCCTTGAGGGCTACTTCGCTGGCCGGGTGTCGCTGGAGGACCTGGTGGCCACGGTGCGCGTGGAAAACCTCGACCCCTCGCGCCTCGATCCGTACCCCTTCCGGCAATTCGGCAGCCTGGAGCGCCGTGGCGAGGCCTCGGCCACCGAGGCCTTCGCGCCCGACCTGCGGCCCATCGAGCGCGTGGGGCGCGATTTCAAGGCTGCCGCAGGCGCCTTGCACGACGTGAACTGGTGGCGGGCTAGCGCCGCGACGGCGGGGCTGCTGGTCTCCAGCGCTCTGCTGGACGAACGGGTGGACCGCTTCGCCGCCGAGCACAGCGGCAGCGGGGTGTCGCGCCGGCTGGGCGATCTGGGCAGCGCCCTGCCCTGGCTGGGCATGGCCGGGGCGGGCCTCGCCGCCCTGGATAACGACCCCGCCCGAGCCCGAGTGGCCTACGCGGCCCTGGAGGCCGGCGGCACGGCATTTTTCGCCGCCACCGGCCTCAAATACGCCGTGGGCCGTTCGCGGCCCGAGGCTGGCATGGGCGCGCAGGACTTTTCGCCCTTTTCAGGCAGCAGCGAGGGCGACTCTTTCCCGTCGCGCCACACCGCCGTGGCCTGGGCCCTGGCCACCCCTTTTGCCAGCCATTACGACGCGCCCTGGCTCTACGGCGTGGCCGCGCTCACCAATCTGGGACGCATCGCAGACCGCGAACATTGGCTGTCGGACACCGTGGCCGGCAGCCTGCTGGGCTACGGACTCGGGCGGCTGTTCTACGAATCATCCATCGAGGCGGGCAAGGGGCGCCCGCGGGTGCAGCTACGCCCGAACGGCGTAGCCGTAACGATGGAGTTCCAGTGAGATTCCGGGCTTTGGTGTTTCTGGCGCTACTGGCCCTGGCAGCCGTGCCAGGTTGCCGCACCCCTGTGGAGCCGGCGCTGCTCGACGCGCGCACCCTGGCGCGGGAGCGCCGGGAGGCGGTGATGCAACCGGGCCTGCAGGTCTGCCGGCGGGTGCCCGTGGGAAGCACCGAGCACGACTGGCTGCGCGGCACGGTGGTGGCGATTTACGGCGCGCGCGTGGCGGTGCGCATCGACGATCCCGGGCGCTTTCCTCACCACCTGGACGGCACCAGCGTATCCACCGGAGCGAGGCTGCTGTCGGCGCCCAGCGCCTGGACACCCTGCTTCTGATCCGCCCCGGCGGTCGAGCCGGCGGCCCTGCTACCGGTAGCCTTGCGGATTGCCCGACTGCCAGCGCCAGGTGTCGCGCATCATCTGCGCCAGATCGCGCCGGGCCTTCCAGCCCAGCTCCTGCTCGGCCCTGCCGGGGTCGGCGTAGCAGGCGGCCACGTCGCCGGGGCGGCGCGGCGCCATCCGGTAGGGGATAGCCCGGCCGCTGGCCTGCTCGAAGGCGCGGATCATCTCCAGCACGCTATAGCCCCGCCCCGTTCCCAGGTTCCATGCCCGCGCGCCAGGATCCCTCAGCGCCTGCAATGCGCTGATGTGGCCCTCGGCCAGATCCATCACGTGGATGTAGTCGCGCACGCCCGTGCCATCGGCGGTGGAATAGTCGGTGCCGAACACTGCCAGCTCGGGCAGCTTGCCCACGGCCACCTGGGCGATGTAGGGCACCAGATTGTTGGGCACACCGGTGGGGTCTTCGCCCATGAGCCCGCTTTCGTGCGCGCCCACGGGATTGAAATAGCGCAGTAACGCCACACGCCAGCGCTCGTCCGCCGCCGCCAGGTCCGTCAGCACCTGTTCCACCATCCGCTTGGAGCGCCCGTAAGGGTTGGTAGGCTCGCCCAGGGGCTGGTCCTCGCGAATGGGTACCGTGGCCGGATCGCCGTACACCGTGGCCGAGGAACTGAACACCAGCCTGAATACGCCCGCGGCCGCCATGGCCTGGCACAGCGTGACGGTGCCCGCCACGTTGTTTTCGTAGTAACGCAGGGGCTCGCGCACGCTCTCGCCCACGGCCTTGAGCCCGGCAAAGTGCAACACCGCATCGATGCCGTGCTGCGCAAACAGCTCGTCGAGCAGCGCGCGGTCGCGCACGTCGCCGCGGACGAAGCGCGGCGCACGCCCCGCGATGCGCGCCACGCGCGCCAGCGATTCCGCCGCGCTGTTGCACAAGTTGTCCAGCACCACCACCTCGAGCCCCGCCTCGAGCAGCACCAGCGTGGTGTGCGAGCCGATGTAGCCCGCCCCGCCGGTAACGAGCACGGCGCCCCTGGTCATGGCGCGCACCGCGAGGTCATCGCGCCGTCACGGCCATCGGCCCTGCAGGCCGGCGAATGCCACGCGATTCTTCCGGCGTGCAACCTGCGCCGGCACGCGATCCATCGTCCACCACCATCATCACTCTCCCACCTTGAAACCCAGTGCAACCATCACGAGCACCAGCACCAGCTGAAACACAATCAACGGCAGGCACCACACCACCGCTGCCAGCGCACCCCCCCACCGGGTCTGCTCCGAGAACACGGCAAAAGTGCTGCGCAGCCACACCCCGAACGCCACCACCAGGCCCAGCCCCGTCAACTGCAGGGCGACGATTACCCACGGGCTCGGCCCCCAGGTCTGCAGCGCCAGCAACGCTGGATAGGGCCAGAAGAACAGGCCCCACTGAAGAAACTCAGCCAAACTTCCATACTGTGACCTGAGCACCAGCGCCATGGATGTCAACGACGAAAAGGCCACGAACCAGCAGGCCATGTGAATCGCCAGCCAGTGATTTCTAACCCAGGCGGCCGTTGGCAGGCTCGGGCTCACGCGGCCGCTTTCCCACGCATCGCCCACCATGCAGCCACCACCTGGCGAATGAAAGCATCTGGTTCACGGGGGGACTTCCCGCGCGCACAGGTCTTCACGCTCGACCCTCCCGAACCCCCTCGCAGAGGGCGCCTGACGCTTCTACCCGGCGCCCAATCGGCGGACGCCATGCGCCCGAAGCGACAGTCTGCGCCATCTTTCGACGATAGATCATGATCGATCACGGGCGCGGGGGCCGCCCATCCTTTCCGCTGCCGCCGCCCGGATTGGCCCGGCGCCCGCCGCCGGTGCTTCTCGATCGTGGATGACACGGCCTTTCCGAAGAAGGGCAAACACTCGGTGGGGGTGGCGCGGCAGTACTGCGGGGTGCCGGGCAAGCAGGACGACTGCCAGGTGGCAGTGAGTGTCTCGGTGGCCAACGAGAGCAAGCAATCGTCTCGCCGTCCTGGCGGCAGGCCGCCGCGATGGCGCGGGAGCTGATCAGGCCGCGGCTGTAGCCGAACAGGATGACCTTCAGAAGAACCGCGGGGTGATACGCGGGCGCGCCGGTGTCGTCGTTGCGGTAGGTCTCGATGAACGGCGAGAGATCGAGTTGGCCCACAAGCGCACTCGAGGCGTGCTCGAACGTCCCCGGCACAATCTGCGCTTCGAAGTCGACGGTGATGAACTTGGGCTTCCTGTCGACGGAACGGAAGTTCGGCATCGGCCACTTCTCCGCAACAATGCTGTTGCGAGGATGATGCCGAGGACCGGATACAGGATCAAGGGGACAAGGGGGGGCTACAGCCTCAACGTCCCGCACCAGCGGCGCCAAAACAAACGAATCGCAAGTAACAAAGCCAATAGACATGCGGGGAAAAGCATCATCGGAACAACCAAAAAAGCTCCCGCTGAATCGTCGAAGTTCGGATCACGCAAAATCCGGAATGCAGACCAGACCAGGAACACTTCGGCCGCAACAAATGAAGCCATCGCTCGCAAATAGGCCTTCCTTAGCTTCAAAAAACCTGGTGGAAACGCAAGAAGAAACGCGCACGGGAAAAGCACTAACCACAAGAGCAAGACCCACCAGTCCTTATCCTCCTGCGGTGGCGGACTTGCTTTCAGAAATGAGATGCACCATGCGACATAGACACCTAGTCCCACTGCCCATCCAAGCAATAGAATTGCCGTTGGATGCAGAAATTTCGATAGCACTCTCGCCCCAACGACGCACGCAAGCAAAAAAAGCAGGAAAAGCAAAAGGCTCCAGATATTCATGTGGCCTCATGCCTGACGAGGCTGTAGAAAAACCCGCCGACGCGGCCAGACGGTACCGATCATACGGGCCCCCGTTTTTCCTCGTCGCAGCGACCGTCACAGGCGCTGATCGCGGTGATTCCAGCACTCCTCTCGATCCTGGTCTTCACACCACCCCTCATCGTCCCTGCTTAGCCCGCATCAGCTTCTCGATGTTGTGCACCAGGCGTAAGCTCCCCCGTCAAGCAGACAGTTCTAGAGTAGACATTCTGCCGCGAGGAGCTTCTCGCGATAGCGCGCTGGCGGCAGGCTTCCCAGCGCATCG
>JBIIUM010000215.1:0-5299 GCA_044339985.1 Burkholderiales bacterium
ACCACCTGGCCGCGATGCCACGCCGCACGGTGCCGTGGTTCGGCGTGCGCAACTACCAGGCGCGCAACTTCATGCGCGATCTCATGCAGCCTGGCGATCCGGTGTTGTTCTATCACTCGAGTTGTGCCGAGCCGGGAATTGCCGGCATTGCCCGCGTGGCCAGCCCCGCCTACCCCGATGACACCCAGTTCGACCCCGCCAGCAAGTACTTCGACCCCAAGGCCACGCGCGAGAACCCGCGCTGGATGCACGTGGACGTGCAATTGGTGAAGAAGACGCGGCTCATGGGCATCGGCGAACTGCGCAGCCACCCTGAACTGGCGGGCATGCGCATCCTGCAGCGCGGCAACCGCCTGTCCATCACGCCGGTGACCCTCGACGAGTGGGTGTTCATCGAGCGTCTGCTGGACTAGGTGGGTGGCAGGCGTGTCATGGTGGTGGGCGGTCTACCCGGCCATGGGGCTGTTCGCGGGGTTTTTCGCCGGGCTGCTCGGCGTGGGCGGCGGCCTGATTCTGGTGTCGCTCATGGTGATCGCCTTCAACGCCCAGGGCTTTGCACCCGATCGCATCATGCACCTGGCCCTGGGCACCTCCATGGCCACCATCGTGTTCACCTCCCTGAAGAGCGCCCGCTCGCACCAGGCACACGGCGCGGTGCGCTGGGATATCGTGCGCAACACGGCCTTCGGTCTCGTGGCGGGCACCATCGGCGGCGCCGCCGTGGCGGAGATGCTGCGCTCCCGGTGGCTGGCGCTGGTATTCACCGGCTTCGTGGTGTACTCGGCGGTGAACATGTTCCTCGACCTCAAGCCCAAGCCCTCGCGACAGCTGCCCGGGCCCGCGGGCCTGCAGGCTGCGGCAGCGGGGGTGGGGGCCATGTCAGCGCTGGTGGGTGCCGGCGGCGGGTTCGTGAGCATTCCCCTCATGAGCCTGTGCAACGTGCCCATGCGGCAGTGCGTCGGCACATCGGCCGCCCTCGGCCTGCCCATCGCGCTGGCCGGGGTGGCCGGATTCCTGTGGACAGGGTGGGACAAAGACCACCTGCCGGCCCTGTCGGCTGGCTACGTTTACCTTCCCGCGCTGGTGGGCATCGTGGCCGGCACCTTCATCACCGTGCCCATGGGGGCGCGACTTGCCCACCGGCTGCCGGTGCCGCGCCTGAAGCGGGTGTTCGCCGTGGTTCTCACCCTCATGGCGGTGAAAATGCTCTGGGGCCTGCTGCCCCACTGAAGCCCCTCCGCACCGATGGCGGGCCGCCCGCTCACTGTGGCGCCGGGGCCTCGATGAAGCTGTAGATCTTCCACATCTCGGCCTCGGTGAGCTTGCCCTTCCAGGCCGGCATCTGGGTGTTCCTGCGGCCGTTGATCACCACCTTGAGGAAAGCCTGCCCCTTGAGCTTGCTCTTGCGCAGGTTGGGGCCGCGCGACCCGGTGTCGGCATGGCAGATGTAGCAGGTGCTGCGATACAGGCGCTGACCTTCGGCAATGGCCTCGACATCGCCACTGAAGGGGTTTTCCGGGCTCTCCCACTGATAGGCGTCCACCTCCACCTTGGGCGGCTGGTGCGCCTGGGGATGGGCCGCGCCGGCCACCAGGACCAGCAAGCCGGCGAGGCAACGGAAGCGGCGTTTCATGCGCGGGTTCCGCCCTGGACGCGCCACCCACCCCGGTGGCGCGTTTCACCAAGAGGCGGCGGCCTCACTTGGGCACGGCGGTGAGGGCACCCTCGATCTCGGGGACGCCGAACCTGCCGGCGCCCGCCTTGGCCGCGGGCATGTTGTCCAGGGCGAAGACGAACAGCGTGTTGCCCTTGGGCCCGCTGAAATAGAAGCTCGGGTCGCCTCCCAGGCCGGACAGAATGGCCACGTACTGCTTGCCCCCGATCTCGTAGGTGACGGGAGAGGCATTGATGCCCGAGCCGGTCTGGTAGCGCCACAGCACCTTGCCGGTCTTCGCGTCGGCCGCGAAGAAGAAGCCCTGCTGGTCGCCCGAGAACACCAGTCCGGACTTGGTGGCGAGCACGCCCGCGAACAAGGGCAGCGGACTGGGGATCTCCCAGAGCCACTTTTTCTTTTGCACGTCGAGGGCGCGCAACCTGCCGATGGTCTCGGAGATACGGTGCATCTTGTAGTCCATGCCCATGTACACCTTGCCCGGCTCGTACTTGATGTCCTCGGGCTTGTAGCCGGTGAGCGCCATGGCCCAGGTATTGGTGGGCACGAAGGCCACGCCGGTCTCGGGATTGAAGGCCATGGGGAACCAGTTGGTGCCGCCCTCCAGACCGGGAACGATGGGCACCACGGTCTTGCCGTCGGCGAGGGGGCGCATCTTCTCGTTGACCGCCGGGCGGCCCGTGACGGGGTCGATGCCGGTGGTCCAGTTGATGCCTTCCACCGTGGGCACGGCGTAGATGAACTTGCCGGTCACCCGGTCGAGCACGTAGAAAAAGCCGTTACGGTTGGTCTGCAGCGCCGCCTTCACCTTTTTTCCGCCCACGGTGATGTCGGCGAGGATGGGCGCGTTGTTGCCGTCGTAGTCCCAGCCGTCGTTGGGGGTGTACTGGAAGCCCCAGCGAATCGTGCCGGAGGTGGCATCCATGGCGATGAGCGACGCGGTCCACTTGTTGTCGCCCTTGCGCAAGTCGGAATTCCACGGCCCCGGATTGCCGGTGCCCCAGTAGATCAGGTCGAGGTCGGGATCGTAGGCGCCCGACTGCCAGGTGGCGCCGCCGCCGGTCTTCCAGGTGTCGCCGGGCCACGACTCGTTGCCGGGTTCGCCCGGGCCGGGAACGGTGTGGGTGGTCCACTTCTCGGCCCCGGACCTGGCGTCGTAGGCGCGCACGTAGCCGCGCACCCCGTACTCGCCGCCGGCGATGCCCACCACCACCATGCCCTTCACCACGTAGGGCGCGCCGGTGGCGGAGATGCCCTTCTTCCAGTCGTCGATCACCTTCTCCCAGGCCACCTCGCCGCTGTCCTTTTTCAGTGCCACCAGCCGTGCATCCAGGGTGAGCACGTAGACCAGATCGCCGTACACGGCCACGCCGCGGTTCACCGGTCCGCAGCACAGCACCGTGCCCAGCCCTTCCGGCTCCTCGGGCGCCCAGTGCCACAGGCGCTGGCCGTTCACGGCATCGAAGGCGTACACGTGGGAGTGCGAACCCGTGACGTACATCACGCCCCCGCTGACAACCGGCGTGGCCTCCAGGCCATCGAGGGAATTCAGGCCAGCGCTCCACACCGGGCGAAGCCCGGCCACATTGGAGGGCTTGATCCCGGTGAGCGGGCTGAAGCGCTGGTTGTCGTAGGTACGGCCGTAAATGAGCCACTCGCCGCGGTTCTTTGCGGCAGCAAGCAGGTCGGCATCGGCGGGGCCTGCCACGGCAGCGGGCGGGGCCAGCAGGACAGCGGCCGCGGCGAGCGGCAGGAGGCGAAGCGAGGTCATGGAAATCTCCATTGGTACGGCGATTGGCCAGTCCCGGCCGGCACGACCGGGCGTCTCCGTGATGTCACTGGCGCGGACCTCTTCGGGACCCGTCGGTCAGGCTGCCTGCGGCTTCAGCGACCTGGGACGCGCCAGGCCGAGGAAGCGAAAATCCACCTCGGGCATCCGGCCGCTCACCAGATCGGCCAGCGCCTTGCCCGAGCCGCACGCATGCGTCCACCCGAGCGTACCGTGCCCCGTGTCGAGGAACAAGTTGGCAAGCCGCGAGCGCCCGATGAGCGGCACGTTGCCTGGGGTGGCCGGCCGCAGGCCGGCCCAGAAACGCGCCTGGGCCCAGTGGGCGCCGCCGGGAAACAGCTCTGCTGCGCGCCGCACGATGGACTGGCACCGCACGCGGTTGATCTCGGTGTTCCAGCCCGCCAGCTCGGCGGTGCCGGCCACTCGCAACTGGTCGCCCAGGCGCGAGAACACCAGCTTGTGGGCATCGTCCGTGAGGCTCACCAAGGGGGCGCGTTCGGGCCGCGCCACCGGCACGGTGATGGAGTAGCCCTTGGCCGGATACACCGCTACGCGGATACCCGCGCCCCTGAGCAGTTGCGTGCTGAAGCTGCCCAGCGCCATCACGTAGGCATCGGCGCGCAGAAGCTCCTCGCCACCCTCGGGCCGGCGCACACGCACGCCCTCCAGGCGCCCGCCGGCGGCCAGCAGCCGGAGCACATCGGTGCCGTAGTGGAACACCACCCCGCGCGCGGCGGCGAGCTTTGAAAGCGCTTCCGTGAACATCCAGGCATTGCCCGATTCGTCCGAGGGCGTATAAGTGCCGCCCGCGATGCGATGGCTGGCGGCGTCCAGCGCTGGTTCGATGGCCACGCACTCGGCCGCTGTCTTGATCTGCCGGTCCACGCCATGCCGGCGCATGAGCTCGGCCGGCGCCGCGGCAGCCTCGAACTCCGCCTGGCTGGTGTAGAAGTGCAGGATGCCGCGCTTCTGCTGTTCGTAACGGATGCCGGTCTCGGCCCGTAGCGCCTGCAGCGCCGCGCGGCTGTAGAGCCCCAGATTGACCAGCTGCACGATGTTGTCCCGGGTTCGCCCCGGCAGGCACTCGACCAGGAAGCGCAGCCCCCAGGACCACTGGGCCGGGTCTGCACGCAGCCGGAAGAGCAGCGGCGCATCCTCCCGCGCCAGCCACTTCAGGATCGCGGCTGGGGCGTGGGGATTGGCCCACGGCTCGGCGTGGCTCACCGAGATCTGGCCGCCGTTGGCAAAGCTGGTTTCCAGTCCGGAGGCGGGCTGGCGGTCCACCACCGTCACCTCGTGACCGGCTTTGCAGAGATACCACGCGGCCGCGGTGCCCACCACGCCGCTGCCCAGCACGAGAACTCGCATGAGGCTGCTCCTTGCATGAGCGGTCATGAAAAAAGGGTGAGGCCAGGCCGAAGCCCCGGCATCACCCCTCTGTCCGCCTTACCTGAGAGATTGCGGGTCCGGCTGCACGCCGCGGCCGGCCCGGTTGCCCCTTCGGTGGCGGGCCCGCTCGAGCCCGCGCTCTCCAGAGTTGCGCCCTCTTGCGACGGTTCAGGGAACCTGAGCGTTCACGGGTGCTTGCGCCTTCGGCGGCCCCGGGTCATCGGCCCGGAGCACTCTCCCGTCGCGAGGTTATGCGCAGCCGCAAAACTAGGCTGCGCATGGTGCACGTGTCAATCGACCACGCCAGACGCCGGGCGTTCCGCCACGCCGCGCACAGCGGCGCGCACGTCGGCTGGAACAGGTCGCATAGCGCCAGTAATCGGCCAACCCTGCGCACGCGCCGTGGATTCCACGGCGGCGATGCGCTCGGCGTCCAGCGGATGGGTGGC
>JBIIUM010000216.1:0-5295 GCA_044339985.1 Burkholderiales bacterium
TGACCAGCGACACCACGTGAAAGGGCTCGATTTCGTCCATGCGCGCGGCATGGCGCAGGCGGTTCAGCGTCTCGGGCGAGTTCATGTTGAAGCCATCGGCCTTCGGAAAGAGAGGGCGCAAGCCTAGGCACGCGCCGCCGGGCTTGCAACCGCGACCTCCCTGCACCTGGAGTCCACCCTTGCCATGTTTAGTGGTAATCCCGTAAGGTAAACATGCGACGCCGCGCCTTCCCAGGGGCGTGTTGCAACGCGTCACCGTATGGATGTTTAGTGAATTTGTTGCGGTGCACGGCCAATGCCGGGCCTGCACGGGCGGTGGCGGGAATGTCCAACAACGTTACGGAGGAGCAAGTCATGAGGAAGCTTTATGGCGGAGCCGGCGCTCTGGCGGCGGCCGCGATGTTCACGGCCGCGACCCCGGCCTTCGCGCAATCCAAGACCATCACCCTGTGCTGGGCCGCGTGGGACCCTGCCAACGCCCTGGTGGAGTTGTCGAAGGACTTCACCGCCAAGAGCGGCGTGCAGATGAAGTTCGAATTCGTGCCCTGGCCCAACTTTGCCGACCGCATGCTCAACGAGCTCAACTCCAAGGGCAAGCTGTGCGACCTGATGATCGGCGACAGCCAGTGGATCGGCGGCTCGGCGGAAAACGGTCACTACGTGAAGCTGAACGACTTCTTCGACAAGAACGGCATCAAGATGGCGGACTTCGCACCCGCGACCGTGTATGCCTACTCCACCTGGCCCAAGGGCTCGCCCAACTACTGGGCCCTGCCCGCCATGGGCGACGCCAACGGCTGGGTGTACCGCAAGGACTGGTTCGCCAAGCCCGAACTGCAGGCCGAATTCAAGAAAAAGCACAACCGCGACCTTGCCGCGCCAAAGACCTGGAAGGAGATGAAGGAGGTAGCCGAATTCTTCCAGGGCCGCACCATCGACGGAAAGAAGGTCTATGGCGCCGCCATCTTCACCGAGCGCGGCTCCGAGGGCATCACCATGGGCGCCACCTCGGCGCTCTACTCCTGGGGCTTCAAGTACGACGACCCCAAGAAGCCCTACTCCATGGAAGGCTTCGTGAACTCCAAGGATGCCGTGGAGGGCCTCGAGTTCTACAAGTCGTTGTACAAGTGCTGCACGCCCCCGGGCTACACCAACGCCTACATGCAGGAAGGCCTGGACGCCTTCAAGTCCGGCCAGGTGGCCATGATGATGAACTGGTTCGCCTTCTTCCCCGGCCTGTACAAGGACGAGAAGGTAGGTGGCGATCGCATCGGCTTCTTCGTGAACCCCGGCCAGAAGGTCGAGGCCTCCACGCTAGGCGGACAGGGCATTTCGGTGGTGTCCTACTCGCCGAACAAGGATGCGGCGCTGCAGTACATCAAGTGGTTCGCGCAACCTGACATCCAGAAGAAATGGTGGGCGCTGGGCGGCTATTCCTGCCACAAGGCGGTGCTGGGCGACCCCGGCTTCTCCAAGACCGCGCCCTTTGCGGCTGACTTCCTGAAGGCCATGAACGGGGTTCAGGACTTCTGGCAGGAGCCCGCCTACGCGCAGTTGCTGCAGGCCATGCAGAAGCGGCTGCACGACTACGTGGTGGCCGACAAGGGCACCGCCAAGGAGGCGCTCGACTCGCTCATCAAGGACTGGCAGAAGGTCTTCAAGGAAGAAGGCAAGCTGATGTAAGCCCTCCGCCGGCGGAGAGGCGCCCCGCGCCTCTCCGCAAGCCTCTGATCGCGCGCCATGCAACCTGCCGCCAAACCGTCCTTCGCCGAACGCGCCGCGACCGCGACGCCAGAGCCGTTTGCACGCGCCGTGCGCGGGCTGTCCGACCGGGCCATCGCCTGGCTGTTCATCTCGCCCACCATCGTTCTTCTGCTGGCAATAAACATCTTTCCGCTGATCTGGACGATCCGCCTGTCGTTCACCAACTACAGAGCCAATCGTCCCAATGCCGAGGTGGTGGGAGTGGGTATCGACCACTTCGCCGACATCCTCACCGATCCCGATGTGTGGGCCTCCATGCAGGCTACTGCCCACTTCGTCTTCTGGACCATCCTGCTTCAGACGCTGCTGGGCTTCGCCCTGGCCTGGCTGGTGGACCGGCGCTTCCGCGGCCACGGTTTCTGGACCACCGTGATCCTCATCCCGATGATGCTGTCGCCCGCGGTGGTGGGTAACTTCTGGGCGTTTCTCTACCAGCCGCAGATCGGCCTGTTCAATTACGTGGTGTCGTTCTTCACCGGCCTGGACCCCTCGTCCTTCGAGATGATCGGATCGGTCAAGCTCGCCCCCTGGGCCATCGTCCTGGTGGACACCTGGATGTGGACACCCTAC
Source organism: Burkholderiales bacterium (assembly GCA_044339985.1). GTDB lineage: Bacteria > Pseudomonadota > Gammaproteobacteria > Burkholderiales. The sequence goes on from JBIIUM010000216.1 coordinate 2,335, forward strand.
GTCATGCTCATCTGTCTTGCCGGGCTGCGATCCATTCCCAACTATATCTACGAGGCCGCCGAGGTTGACCGCGCCTCCCGGTGGCGCCAATTCTGGACCATCACACTGCCCATGGCACTGCCTTTCATCATGCTGGCGGTGCTGTTTCGCGGCATCGAGAACTTCAAGATGTTCGATCTCGTGAACCTGCTTACCAACGGCGGGCCGGGGTCCACCACCGAGGTGGCTTCCATCACCTTGAAGCGCGAAGCCTTCGAAAAGTGGCGCACTGGGTACTCCTCGGCCTTCGCCATCATTTTGTTCGTCACCGTTTTCGGCCTCGCCAATATCTATGTGAAGGCGCTCAACCGGGTGAAGAGCCGATGAGCCGCGGCATCTCCCACGCCCACTCCATCGTCGAACCGGGGCCGCTGTCGAGGCGGATCGCCACGGCGGTGGTGGTGCTTTATGCCCTGGTCACCATGGTGCCGCTGGCATGGATCTTCCTGACCTCCATCAAGACTCCGCCCGATTCCATCAGCTATCCGCCCAAGGTGGTGTTCGAACCTTCCCTGGAGGGCTACTGCAACCTGTTCACCACCCGCTCCCGCCAGACACAGGACTACATCGACACCCTGCCGCCGCCCTCGGGCGTCTGCGAGCGCATCACCCGCCAGCGAAACATGGTGGTGGTGGGCCCCTCCAACTACACGCCGCGCTTCATCAATTCGCTGGTGATCGCCTTCGGCTCCACGGCCCTTTCCATCCTGCTGGGCACCACCGCGGCCTACGCCTTCTCGCGCTTCAAGGTGCCGCTGCGCGACGACCTGATGTTCTTCATCCTCTCCACCCGCATGATGCCGCCCATCGCCGTGGCCATCCCCATCTTCCTCATGTACCGGGAGCTCGGTCTGTCCGACACGCGCCTGGGCATGATCCTGCTGTACACGGCCGTGAACGTATCGCTCGCCGTGTGGCTGCTCAAGGGCTTCATCGATGAGATTCCGCGCGAGTACGAGGAAGCGGCCATGGTGGACGGCTACACGCGGCTTCAGGCCTTCTTCAGGGTGGTGCTCCCCCAGGCCGCCACGGGCATCGTGGCCACCGCCATCTTCTGCCTGATCTTCGCCTGGAACGAGTACGCCTTCGCGGTGCTGCTCACCTCCGGCGAGGCCCAGACCGCGCCGCCCTTCATCCCCACCATCATTGGAGAGGGCGGCCAGGACTGGCCGGCGGTGGCGGCGGGCACCACGCTCTTCCTCGTGCCCATCCTGGTGTTCACCGTGCTGCTGCGCAAGCAGTTGCTGCGCGGCATCACCTTCGGAGCCGTGCGCAAATGAGCGGCCTGCGTCACCGCGCCTGGCCGCGCTGGCTGCGCCGCGGCCCCATGGAGGCCGTGGCCACGGCGCTCATCGCTGCCGGCGTGCTCATGCTGCTGCAGCCCTTTGCCCTGTGGCTGTACACCTGGTCCTTCGTCACAACGCTCGCCGGCACGGCCATGTTCGTGGTGGTGTCCAAGTTCCCCGAATGAGCAGCCGACCCGCCTGAGCCATGGCCGAGATTTGCGTCGACAGGTTGCACAAGGCCTTTGGCACCTTCTCCGCGGTGCGCGACTCCACCTTCACGGTGCGCGATGGCCAGTTTTTCTGCCTGCTCGGACCTTCCGGCTGCGGCAAGACCACCACGCTGCGCATGATTGCCGGCCTGGAGCTGCCCACCTCGGGCAGCATCCTGCTCGGCGGCGAGGACGTCACCTTCAAGCAGGCCTCGGCGCGCGACATTGCCTTCGTCTTCCAGTTGTTCGCGCTATATCCGCACATGAACGTGCGCGCCAACATCGCCTACCCGCTGCTTTCCCAGGGCATGGCGCGTGCGCTGGCGCGCCAGCGCGTGGAGGAGGCGGCGCGCACGCTGCGCATTTCCCACTTGCTGGACAAACCCGTCTCGGGGCTTTCCAGCGGCGACCGCCAGCGCGTGGCTCTGGGCCGCGCCATCGTGCGCGAACCGCTCGCCTTTCTCATGGACGAACCCCTGGGCGCGCTGGACGCGGAGTTCCGCGAGCTCATGTGCGGAGAGCTTCGCGGACTGCACGACCGGCTCGGCGCCACCACGGTGTATGTCACCCACGACCAGCTCGAAGCCATGTCCATGGCCGACGCCATCGCGGTCATGAACCAGGGCGTCATCGAGCAACTCGGCGCGCCGCAGGAAATCTACGACCGCCCGGCCAGTCTGTTCGTGGCCGACTTCATTGGTTCGCCGTCCATGAACCTCCTGTCCTTCCCGGGGCGGATTGCGCGCGGCGCCCGTTCCGTGCGTCTCGAGAATGCCGAGGTGGCGGTGCCGGAGCTGCGCGAGGACGGCGCCGAGGGCGCGCTGGTCCTCGGCGTGCGACCCGAGCATGTGCGCTTTGACGATGCCTCAGGACTGCGAGCCACGGTGGTGGAGACCGAGTACCTCGGCACCACCCAGATCGCGACCCTGGCTACCGCCGGGGGGGCGGCTCTCAAGGCACGCCTGCCCTCGGCGCTGCCGGTGCGCCCGGGCGAGCAGGTGGGGCTTGCCTTCCGCAGCGAGCGTCTGTCGCTGTTTGAGCGCGCTTCCGGACGGGCGCTGCGCACCAGCCTTCACGACCAAGGGGTGGCCCGTGGCTGAGGTGCTCCTGAGCGGCGTGTCCAAGCGCTTCGGCGACACCGAGGCCGTGAGCGGACTGGACCTGCGCGCCGGCGATGGCGAATTCACGGTGCTGCTGGGCCCCACCGGGGCCGGCAAGACCACCACCCTGCGGCTGGTGGCGGGGCTGGAGAAACCCGACGCGGGCCGCATCCACATCGGAGGGCGCGATGTCACCGCCGCTGCCCCGGCGCCCCGCGACGTGTCCTTTGTGTTCCAGCAGTACTCCCTCTATCCGCACTTGAGCGTGTATGACAACCTCGCCTTCCCGCTGCGTGCACCCGCCCGCCGGCTGCCCGAAGCCCAGAT
>JBIIUM010000217.1:0-5276 GCA_044339985.1 Burkholderiales bacterium
CGTCGATGGCCGTCACCGCCGGGGCGATCAGCAGCACGGCGAAGGGCAGCATGTACTGCACGAGGCCGAACACCACCGAGCCGTAGGTGTAGATCATCTTGAAGGGCCCCACGCCGAGGGTGCCCAGCAAATGGTTCACCAGCCCCTCCTTGCCCAACACGATCAGCCAGCCGTAGGCGCGCACCACCTGGCCGATGAAGAAGGGCAGGAACAGGCTCACCAGCAACAGCTTGCGCAGCCACGCCGAGCCGGTACGCACCATCACCCAGGCGTAGGGAAAGGCCAGCGCCAGCGTGACGGCTGTCACCACCACCGCACCCAGCACGCTGCGGCCCAGCACGATCCAGGCGGTTTCGTTCTCCAGCAGGTCGCGGTAGTTGGCGAGCGTCCAGTGCTCGCTCAGCTCGAAGGTCTCGGTGTCGAGCAGGCGCAGGCTGGCATCGGCCATCCAGGCCAGGCCGAGCACCAGCACGCCCACCAGCAGCAGCGCGGGTAGCAGGAAGGCCACGGCTTCGAAGCGTCTTGCGGCGTGCGGCCAGAGTGCGGCGCGCAGGGATTCGAGGACGTCGAGGACGCGGATCATGCGCAGTGACGCATCTCAGGGAAAAGCACTCCGGGCGAGACGTCCGACCCATGCAGCCGCGTGGTGTCCCGGCCCGGAGAGGGCCTTGCGTCTGCTTCGCGAGACGCGGGCAGCACTCCGGGCGAGACGTCCGACCCATGCAGCCGCGTGGTGTCCCGGCCCGGAGAGGGCCCTGCGTCTGCTTCGCGAGACGCGGGCAGCACTCCGGGCAGAACGTCCGACCCATGCAGCCGCGTGGTGTCCCGGCCCGGAGAGGGCCCTGCGTCTGCTTCGCGAGACGCGGGCCAGTCGGATGTAGACACTCAGCCCTGCATGATCTTCTTGAACTTGCCGAACCACTCTTTTTCGTTTTCCACCTGGATCTTGTTGGGTACGCGCAGCAGCTTGGCGAAGTCCTCGGGTTTGGTGGGGTAGGCGGGGTCGCCCGCCATGTCCGCCGGGGGCTTGATGCCGGGGTTCACGCCCGGCAGGCCCAGGCCGTCGCACCAGCCCTGCTGCGCTTCGGTGGTGAGCGCGTAGTTCACGTACTGCTTGGCCCAGTACACCTCGTTGGCGGGCAGGCCCTTGGGGATCCACAGGGCGTCGGTATCCACCTTGGCGCCCTCCTGCGGGATGGTCCAGGCCACCTTCACGCCGTTTTTCTTGGCGCCGCGGGCGTTGGTGACGATGGTGCAGGCCAGGTCGATCTCGCCCTTCTGGAACCAGTTGGTGAAGTCCGGGTCCTCGCCCAGCAGCGGCTTCTGGGCCTTGAGCTTGGCGATGAAGTCCCAGCAAGCCTTCATGTTCTTGGGGATGTCCTCCACTTTGCCACCGCCGGCCACCTGGGCTGCCGGGTGGAAGCCGATGCCGTCGTTGTAGAGGGCGATGCGGCCCTTGAACTTGGGGTCGAGCAGCACGCTCCAGCTCTTGGGTGCGCCGCCGGGAAAGGCCTCGGTGCGGTAGGCCAGCACGTAGACGTAGCTATACACGTTCACCAGCGGCCAGCCGTCGAAGCCCAGCGGCTTGGCCACGGGCAGCAGCCCCTTGAGGTTGGACAGGTCGGAGAGGTCCTCGCCCATGTTCTTGAGCGCGGACTTGGTGGCGTTGGTGGTGGTGTCCCAGTTAACGGCCACCGGCGGGCGGCGCTTCTGCTTCACGGCCGCCCACAGCTTGGGCTGCAGTTCGTTGTCCTCGGTTTCGTCGTACTTGATGGCGATGCCGGTGGCCTTGGTGAAGCCCTTGGACACGCCGCCGTCGATGGCGTCCTTCCACTCGCCGCCCCAGACGCGAACGATGAGTTCCTTGGGCTTGGCGGGCTCGGCGGCGAGGCCCGTGCGCGAAAACGGCAGCAGCACGGCGGCAGCGCCCGCACCCTGCAACAAGGCACGGCGGCGGGATTCGAAGGTGTCATGGGGGTTCATGGTTTGAGGCTCCCTCTGTGGTTGATGGTCGACGACTTCAGGGTGGAAAGACCGCGCAGTCTCAGCGCGGAAACGGTATCAGGTCGCGGGCCCGCCAGCCAATGCGCACCGCCACGCCCGGCCTGAGCCCCAGGTGAGCCTCGGGGCTGCGATCGATGGCGCGCAGCACGGCATTGCCCAGATCAGCCACGCCGACCTCATACAGCGTGCGGTCGCCTTCAAAGGCCGCCTGGCGCACCACGCCAGCCAGTTGCACGTCGAGCGGCGCCGCATCGGGCGCGGCGCCCGCCGGGGCGATGCGCACATGCTCGGCACGCAGCGCGCAATCCAGCACCGTGCCCGCTGCGGGCAGCGGCACCGGGCCGGCCCCGCAGCCGCATTCACGCCCCGCAAGGCGCACGCGGCCGCCGTCGAGGGCCACCGCTTCAAGAAAATTGGTGACGCCGATGAAGCCCGCCACGAAGGCGTTGGCCGGCGCCCGGTAAGCGGCATCGGGCGAGGCGAACTGCTGCACGCGCCCGCGATCCATCACCAGCACTTCATCGGACATCACCAGCGCCTCGCGCTGGTCGTGGGTGACGTTGATGGTGGTCACGCCCAGTTCCTGCTGAATGCGGCGGAACTCCAGCTGCATCTCCTCGCGCAGCTTGCGGTCCAGCGCCGCGAGCGGCTCATCCAGCAGCACCAGGTCGGGCTGGTACACCAGCGCCCGGGCGATGGCCACGCGCTGCTGCTGCCCGCCGGAGAGCTCGTGAATGCGGCGCGCGCCCAGGCCGCCGAGCTGCACCACCTTGAGCATCGCCTCCACGCGGTCGGGAATCTCGCCGGCGGCGAAGCCGCGCATGCGCAGCGGATAGGCCACGTTCTGGGCCGCCGTGAGGTGCGGGAACAGCGCCAGGCGCTGGAACACCATGCCGATGGAGCGCCGGTGGGGCGGCGCCGCGGACACCGGCCTGCCGTGGATGAATATCTCCCCTTCGCCGGGTTCGATGAAGCCGGCGATCATGCGCAGCAGCGTTGTCTTGCCCGACCCGCTGGGCCCCAGGATGGTGAGAAAGCGTCCCTTCGCCACGGTGAAGGACACGTCGTCCACGGCAGGCACACCGCCGAAGGACTTGCCAACGCCGCGCACCTCCACCATGGCGGTGGCGGCATCCACGGGCAGCGGCGCGTCGGCGGCCTTCACGATCAGATGGACGCCATGAAGCCGCCGTCGATGAACAGGCATTGCCCGGTCACATAGGCGGCGGCCGGCGAGCACAGGAACACGGTGGCGCCCACCAGATCGTCGAGTTGCCCGAAGCGGCCGGCGGGAATCTTCGCCAGCATCGCCTGCTGCCAGGTGGCGTCGCGATAAAACACCTCGGTGAGGTCGGTCCGGAAGTAGCCCGGCGCGATGCCGTTCACGCGGATCCCGAGGGGCGCCCACTCCACCGCCAGCGCGCGGGTCATGCCCAGCAGGCCGCTCTTGGAACTGCCGTAGGGAACGGCCGTGGGAATGCCCACCTCGGAGGTGAGGGAGCACACGTTCACCACGGCGCCACCACCGCCCGCATCGCGCATGATCCGCGCCGCCGCCTGGGCACAGAAGAAGGCGCCCTTGAGGTTGGTGTCGAGGATGCGGTCCCACAGCCCCTCGTCCACGTCCAGGGAGGGGCAGACCTGCTCCATGCCAGCGTTGTTCACCAGAATGTCCAGACCGCCCAGCGCCTCGGACGCCGCGCGCACCGCGCGCCCGCAGGAAGCCGCGTCGGACACATCCAGCGCCACAGTGGCCGCGGTGCCCCCAGCCTCACGGATGCCTTCGGCCACCGCGTTCAGTTCATCGCCCGAACGCGCACCCAGCGCCACGCGGGCTCCAGCCGCCGCAAGGCCCTCTGCCAGCGTGCGGCCGATGCCGCGGCTCGCGCCCGTGACCAGGGCGCGGCGACCTTCGAGGGAGAACTGGTTGAGGGCGGTCACGGCGATCGGGACGAACGTGGGAACCAACCGCGAGTTTACCGGGCAGCCCCGCGCCGCCCAAATTTCCTTCACCCCGTCGGCGGACGGGGCGGGCGCATCCCGGCGCCGGGATGCTCAGGTAACATCTTCGCCATTCTCATTCCTTGCCCGAGATCGTCATGGCCGAACCCCGCATGCCCGAACCCACCATGGACCCCGCCGCGCTGTATCGCGAGGAGGTCATCACCGACCGGCGCGTGGGCACCATCCGCGTGCTCACCCCCGTGAAACCCGACGGCAGCCCGGACGCCGCGCGCCAGATGGTCTACGTGGGCGAGGCCCAGATGTACACCAACATGGGCACCCTGCCGCTGTCCTTCGAGATCGATGCCGCAAACCTCTCCGAGGCCGTGGCGGGCTATGCGCCCGCGGCCAAGGAGGCGGTGGAACGGATGGTCCACGAGCTCGAGGAATACCGCCGTCAGGCCGCCTCTTCCATCGTCATTCCCCGCGGTGGCGCCCCCGGCATGGGCGGCCCCGGCGGGCTGGGCGGGCTCGGCCCGGGCGGCATGCCGGGCGGCGGAAAAATTCAGATGCCTTGAGCGTGAAGGCGGCGCCGCCGCACGCCGCGCGTGGGCCGCCCCTCGACTACGGCACGCGCGTAAGCGGCGGCGCGGTCCACCTGCCGTCCAGCGCCTCCTCCTTGGGCCAGTACAGCCGCATGGCCATGAAGAACGGACCCTTGGGCGCGGGCAGCCAGTTGGCTTCCTTCTCCTTTCCGGGAGAGGTGTTCTGGATCAACAGGGTGATGCCACCGTCCGGGTCGCGCTGGAACTGGGGCAGCATGGGCGAGTTGAGCAGGTAGCGATTCAACGGGTTCGCCGACAGCAGGCTCGAGGGCAGCTCGTACAGCGTCAGGGACCAGAAGCCATGGACGGGCGGCAACTGTCCGGGCGGCAGGCGCAGGCGGTAGCGGTGCGCGCCGTCGAGCGCTTTCCCGGCCGAATCCACGGTGTAGACGGGGTACATGGCTTCCTGCCGCGAATTGCCGTAGATGCCGAGCACCGCGCCGCCCATGCGGTACAGGTGGTTGTTGTTCAACCGTTCGCGGGTGCCGAACAGATCGCCGGAGGTCACTTCGCCTGTGGCAATGCGCTTATCCAGGCCCGCGTGCTCCTCCAGCGCGTCGGCCATGCCGGCCTTGAAGGCCGCCAGCATCTCAGGCGACAGCGTGGTCTCGTCGAAGGGGCGCCCGGCGCCAACGCCGATGCTGGCAAAGCGTCGCATCAACGCCCGCTCGGACGGGTGAGTCGGCGCGAACTGCAACACGAAGTTCAGGACGTTGAAGAACG
>JBIIUM010000218.1:0-5261 GCA_044339985.1 Burkholderiales bacterium
TGGTCTACAACGCTTTCACCGGCAGCAACCTGACCAACACGCAGCAGGACGCGGACCTCTGGCGCATCCGTGTGCGACTTGGCATGCTCGCCAAGATCACCGAAACGCTTGGGGCGGGATTCCGGCTAGCCACGGGAAACTTGAACAACCCCGTGTCGACCAACGCCAACCTCGGCAACAGTTTTTCGGCCCAGCAGCTGATCCTGGATCGCGCCTACCTCAAGTGGGATCCGAGTGAGCGCTGGAGCCTGTCTGCCGGCCGGATGCCCAATCCCTGGTTCTGGCCCACCGACCTGGTGTGGGACGAGGATCTCAACTTTGACGGTCTCGCGGGCTCCTTCAAGCCGCGCCTGTCGGCCTCCACCACCGGGTTTCTCACCGCCGGGGCCTTTCCGCTGTTCCAGTCCTCCGCCACGCCCCTCTCGCCCACGCCGGGCGACAAGTGGCTGTTCGGCGTGCAGGGCGGCACGGAGTGGAAACCCGACAGCACCCTGCGTGCCCGCGGCGCGGCGGCGCTGTTCGATTTTCAGAATGTCTCGGGCCTGCGCAACACCGTGCTCCAGCCCAACGCCAACGACTGGACCGCACCGGGCTTCCGGCAGAAGGGCAACACCCTGTTCGACATCAACGACGGTACCGGCAGCGCGGCGTTGTTCGCCCTCGCCCCGCGGTACCGGGTGCTCAACCTGGGTGGCGAACTGGATGTCGGCCGCTTCGACCCGCTATTCGTGAAGATCGCCGCGGACTGGGCCAAGAACATCGGCTTTGACCGCAACGAGATTCGCGCCCGCACCGGTCTGGACGTGGAACCACGCACCACGGCCTATCAGGCGCGCCTTACCGTGGGTGCTGACGCCATCCGGAAATTGCACGACTGGCAGTTCTTTGTCGGCTACCGCTATGTGGAGCGCGATGCCGTGCTGGATGCCTTCACCGACTCCGATTTCTACCTGGGCGGCACTGATACGAAGGGTTATTTCGTTGGCGGCTTCTACGGTCTGGATCGCAATGCCTTCCTGCGGGTGCGCTACTTGAGCGGCAACGAGATCCACGGCCCGGCTCTGGGCAATGGCACCAGCGCACGATTGCCGCTTTCCATCGACGTGTTGCAGACTGACTTCAACGTACGGTTCTGAGGCATGATCGTCCGTTCAGCCTTAGCCGTCGTGCTGCTAGCGCTGCTCTGCGGGCCGTTGCTCGCGCAGCAGCCGCCCCCGGACCGGCAGGCGTCGCGCGAGCGGGAGCTGTTGCGACGCGCCCAGGCCGGCCAGAAGCAGGCGGAGGAGTCGCTGGCAGCACTGGCGGCGGAAAAGGGCAAGCTTGCTGGGCAGCTGCAGGAGGTGGAGTCAAAGGTTTCGAAGTTCGCTGGCGCGGCGTCCCGGGAAAAGAAGCGGGCCGACGACCTGGAGCGCGCCTTGCGCGAGGCCGTCGGCACTCGCGATGTGTTGCAGAAGGAGCGTGACGGTCTGTCCACCCGGCTCGCTGGTGTGGAAGGGCAGGTGCGGGAAACCGCCGCGGAACTGGCGCGCGCGAAGCGCGCGCTCGCCGAGCGCGAGGCAGAGCTCACCCTGTCGAAGGAACTGGCCAGCCGCGAGGGTGCGGCCCGCGCCGAGGCGGAGTCAAAGAACGCCAAGCTCTATGCGCTGTCCCGGGAGCTCATGGAGCGGTACCGCTCGCAGGGATTCTGGGAGGCCGTGCGGCGCAAGGAACCATTCATGGGGCTCAAACAGGTGGAGGTGGAAAACCTGTTGGAGCAGTACCGTGACCGCGCCGACGAGGCGCGCGTGATCCCCCAGGCAAGTCGTTGAGGCGCCGCCGTGGCCACGCCCGCAAGCAGGCAAATCCCGCGCCGGCAGCTTCCGTGGCGGCGCCCCATGCCCTGAGGCGCGCGTGCCGAGATCGATCCACACCCATGCCGCCTTCCCCCGCGCGGTGCCGTTCGCGCTGTTTATCGGATTTCTCGTGCTCAGAGGGGGAGTCTCCGGATTCGACACGCGGTGGCTCTACCCGGTCCAGGCTGGGTTCGTGGCACTGGCGCTGGTTGTGTTCTGGCCTCGCTATGACGAGCTTCGCTGCGCCCCGCCAGCCCGGCTGGGTTCGTGGCTTCTGACTGTGGCGGTCGGGGCGGCCGTATTCGTCGCCTGGATCAACCTTGACCGTGGCTGGGCTGTGGTGGGTGACCCCGGGCCGGGCTTCGATCCACGCGACGATGGGCAAATCAACGTTTTCCTGGTGGCGTCCCGGCTGGCGGGCGCAGCACTAGTGGTGCCGGTCATGGAGGAACTGTTTTGGCGCTCCCTGGTGATGCGCTGGATCGACCGGCAGGCTTTCCTGACGGTGGATCCGCGCGCTGCGTCGGCTCGTGCGGTGCTCGTGACCTCCGCCGTGTTCGCCGTGGAGCACCATCAGTGGTTCGCCGGCTTCCTCGCCGGCGTCGGCTACGCGTGGGTTTATCGAGTGACCGGAAACCTCTGGATGCCCGTGCTGGCCCATGCGGTGACCAACGGCCTGCTGGGCGCATGGGTTACATTCACGCGGTCATGGCACTTCTGGTGAGGCACTTCGCAAGGGTGATGCGGCATGCCGCTGCGGCGGCTCTGCTCGCCACCGCTTGTCCCGGGCATGCGCTCGAGGGGGATCGCATACGTCCCTCGGTGGGCGTGGTGGCGAACTACAATTCCAACCTGTTCTACCTGGACGATCGCACTCCTTCGGCTGCCGTCCCCTTCCTCAAGAACGGCCAGAAGAGCGACTGGAGCAGAGGTCTGCGGTTTGGTCTCGACGCCGATCTCACGGCCAGCCGTCAGACCTTCTTGTTTCGATCCAGCGTCAGCCAGAACAATTTTTCCACCTACAGTACCCTGGACAACACCGCGTACGATGTGCGTGGCACCTGGAACTGGGTGGCCGGCAGCCGGTGGGATGGCGACGCGGCCGCGACTTTCGGCGAGTCGCTCGGCAGTTTCATCGACACCCGCGGCAGCCAAAAGAATATTCGAAAGGTGAACACCTACTCGGCTAGCGCCATGTATCGCGTGCTCTACGACTGGAAGCTGCGCGCGGCCCTGGGCTACTACGAGTTGCAGAACGGCGACCCCTTGTTCCTGAGCGCCAACCGCCGGGAGACCTCCTACGAGTTGGGCTCTCGTTACTACAGCAAGGACGAGGACAACTTCGTGGGGTTCAATTTCCGCGCCATCGACGGCGTCTTTCCCAACCGTCAGCAGCTACTCGTGTCCACGGCGAACGATACGTTCCGCCAGTTCACCGCCGAAGGGGTCGTGAATTGGCGGTACAGCCAGCTCACGTCCCTCGAAGGCGCCATCGGCTGGACCAACCGGCTTCACGACCAGATCTCGATTCGTAACTTCTCGGGCCTCACCGGCCGACTGGTGTGGAATTACGGCCTCACGGGCGCCACCTCCATGAACACGACCGTGTTCCGAGAGATATCGACGCCCGAGACGGTGGGGGCGAATTACGCCCTCACTCAGGGTGTACGTGCAGGGCCGGTGTGGCGCTACAGCGAAAAGCTCAGCTTCCAGGCTACTGCCGGTTTCAGCAACCGGAGGTTCCTCGGCGATCCGCTGACCGCGAACACGGGCACCATACGTGTGGACGACCTCTGGACGGCTTCCGGATCCGTGCTGTGGACGCCAAGCCGTCGCACCCAGGTCGATGCAACCGTCTCCTACGACAAGCGCAAGTCAAATGCCCTGCTGTTTGACTTCACGGGAATCAGTGTCTTTCTCGCCGCGCGGTACACCTTCTGAGGAAGAAGGTCAGGGCCGCCGGGATCAACCGGGGCTGGAATCACCAGACGTTGGCTCATCGGCCGCATCGACGGGTTCTGTTCCTGGCGCCGCCCAGTACGCCCGTGCCAGCCTGAAGGTAGGGGCGCGGAATTCGTGCAGCGAGTCGATGAAATCGGCCCAATTGAGCGTTTGCTCCCCGCCTGCTTCGGCGGCGGCCTTCGTGTTCTGCGGTACGGTGATCTCGCGGGGATCGTCTGACATTTTGTGTGTGTCAACGCCGGGGGAGTGGGACAGCCCTGCGGCCGTCCAGGTGGCTGGCCATCAGTTCAAGCGCGCGCCGCAACCGTAGGGCGGCCTCGCCGTCGAGATCGCGCCCCACGTCCAAAAGAATGGCCCGGATGCGCCGCAGGTTTGCCTTGCCGAGCCGGTAGAGTTGCAGCATCCGGTCTTCATCCGTTGGAACAAGGTCCGCCACGCAGAACATGCCACGTTTTCTCAGCAGTTGCGTCACCGCGGTGCCAAGCCGAGGCCACAGTTCGGCTACCGGTGTCTCCAGCCCGACCCTGAGCGTAATCTCTTCGCGGGCTACCCGGCCCAGCCGCCATTTTTCGTACTCCGTGAGGGGCATGAGCGAAAGGCCGTTGGCTTCGAGGCGGTCGAGAATATTGCTGATGCCATGGCGCCCCATGCTGCGCCAGAGTTCCTCCACGGAGCAGCGCTGCAGCATCTCAAGGCGCAGGATGCCGACCCGATACAAGCGGCTGATGGTAGTCTGCTCCAAGCCAAGCACCGAGACGGGAGTATCCGCGTCGATACTGTGACAAGCCTGTGGGTGCAGCCGCATTCTTTCGTTGTGAAGGTACAAGGCGTCGCGCTCGGCCACCGTGCCCCGGGCTTTGCGCCGAACGACAGCGTCCTGCACCGGCTCGGGAGACGGCGTTCCTGCGGCAAGCGAGGTGGCGAGTGTCGACCTCATTGAGTAGGACGCATACCAGATCAGAGGCGATCGTGAGCGCACCGAGTTACCCCGCTGTGACAGCCAACACCATAAGCCATGAGCACTCTGGATCATCCATCTCCCATCCCGGTGCCTGCCATGGCGTCTGACTGTCGGATTGGTGTGGACCTTGGTGGAACCAAGATCGAGGTCATTGCCCTGGACCCATTCGGTACCGTGCTGGCGCGCCAACGTACCGATTCGCCGCGGGGCTCATACGAAAACACCTTGACGAGCATCACGGAAGCGGTCCGTTGGGCGGAGAACGAGGCAGGTACGCTGGCAACCGTGGGTGTGGGTACGCCTGGTTCGGTCAGCCCCTTCACGGGTGAGCTCAGGAACGCGAATTCCACGTGGCTCAACGGGAAACCGCTGCGACAGGATCTGGAACGCCGCCTGGATCGGCCAGTGCGTATTGCCAACGACGCCAATTGCTTTGCACTTTCCGAGGCCATCGATGGCGCTGGAAAAGACGCCAATGTGGTGTTCGGCGTCATCATTGGCACGGG
>JBIIUM010000219.1:0-5246 GCA_044339985.1 Burkholderiales bacterium
TCGCAGTGACCGCCCGTATGGGGCGACTTGTCGTCGATGGCCTCCGCGATGAGGTTGATGAACGACTCGAAGAGATCCTCTAGCTGGGAAATGAGCAACTGATTGGTGAGTGCAACTGCCGCTTGCGGAATAATAGGGGACAGACCACGATTGCTTGCCATTCTGTGATTCACTTTCATCCTCATTGAGCCTACCCATGCCCCGCCGCGCCCGCCTGAGCCTCCCCGGCATCCCCTGGCACATCATCCAGCGGGGCAACAAGCGCGCCGTGTGCTTCCATGGGGAAGAGGGCCATTGGCGCCGCCCGGATGAACTCACCAAACCGGTCGCCCGCTTTGGCTGCCCAGTCCGCGCCGACTGGGTCGCCCACAGACACGAGGAGCTTTCATGAGCCTGACCGATTCCGCCGTCACCGCCGACCAGCAGGTTGCACGGGTGTTCGAATGGCGCCGCGGTTTCAATGCCATGCATGTCATGGACCTGGGCATCGAGCTGGGCCTGTTCCAGGCGCTGGCCGGGGCGCCGGGCTCCAGCGCTGCCGCGCTGGCTCAGGCCACCGCGCTGCACCCGCCCTATGTACGCACCTGGCTATGGACCGCCCATGGGTTCGGCATGGTGGATGCGGATGGCGAGGATGCCTTCCGGCTGGCGCCGCACTTCGATGCCATCCTCGCCAGTCCGGGTCACCCGCGCTATCTGGGCGGCTTCGTGCGCTTGGGTACCGAGTTCGCCACCGAAGACTACCGGGCTGCGCGCCAGGCGTTCCGCACCGGGCAGGTGGCGCCTTTCCAGGGCCGGGGCGAGGTCTTCGCGCGGGCCATCGCCGAGTCCACCTGGGGGCTGCAGCTGGCCACGGCCAAGAAACTGCTACCTGCGCTGGAGGGCTTGGTGGCGGCGCTCGAGGCGGGCGGTGCGGTGCTGGAAGTGGGCTGCGGCACGGCCAATTTCCTGGTGCAGCTCGCCAAGGCCTTTCCCGCCGCGCGCGCCGTGGGCGTGGACATCGATCCCTCGGGCCTGGAAGTGGCGCGGGAGCGCATCCGCGAGGCCGGCCTGGAACAGCGTGTGGAGTTGCGCGCTGGGCGGGTGGGCGAGGTGGTGGCGCCCGGCAGCGTGGAGGCGTGCGTGATGATCGAGGTGCTGCACGAGATCGCCAAGCCCATACGCCCCGCCGTGGTGGCCGAAGCGGCGCGAGCCCTCAAGCCCGGGGGCTGGATGCTGATCGTGGACGAAACCTATCCCTCCACCCTGGCCCAGACCCGTGCGCCCGAGTTCCGCTTTCCGCTGCAGACCGGCATCGAGGAACTCACCTGGGGCAATGAGATCCCCGACCGCGAGGAGCAGGAGTGGCTGCTGCGTGAAGCCGGTTTCCAGGGTGAGATTCGCCGGTCGATCATCGGCGAGGGCTTCACGGTGCTGGCCACCCGGCGTTGAGCCGTTGCAAACCGGGTGGTGCGTTTGGGCGACTTCCTTATTCGTAAAAACACGTTGACGCCCCGCGGGCCTGGGGGCCAATATGCGCGCCATTCGGAAAAAGCGTTCCGGATCAGTCGTTAAGAAGAACGCGCCGATTGTAAGAACTCGGGGCCGTGTCAGGCACCCGGGCGGCAGGGAGCGAACGAGAGCGATCTTGGAGAGTCTTCCCTCCGCCTGGTGTCTTGCCGTTTCCCGTCGGCAGTTGCGGGTTTCCCGCGAACCACACCAAAAGGAGAGAGCGATGAAAAAAGCTGTGATCGCAGGCCTGCTCGGCGCCGCCGCCATGGCCCTGTCGGGCGCCGCATCGGCGCAGGTGAAGGGCGTGTACTGGACCACCAGCGGCATGTTTGGCCCCTTCAACATCCGCGGTCTGATTCCCGCGCTGCCCGAGGACAAGGCCCGTGACATCACCATCCCGGTCTCCATGTGGGTGATCGACCACGAGAAGGGTGTCGTGGTGTTCGACACCGGCAACAACGTGGCCATCTCTGACGGCCCCGACAATTGCAAGAAGTACTGGGCTGCCGGCAACTGCGACTTCCTCAAGCCCTCGCAGAAGCGCGCGGACGTGATCGACATGCAGCTCAAGAAGCTCGGCTACGATCCGGCGAAGGTGAAGGTGGTGGTCACCTCCCACTCGCACCTCGACCACGTGGGCAACATCGCGCTGTTCCCCAATGCCATCCACGTGCTCCAGAAGAAGGAGCTCTATCAAGGCTGGTGGCCGGAGAAGTTCCAGGGCCGCGCGGTGAACGGCAGCTTCGTGCTGAACGATCTCGCCTCCGCCCGCGACTACAACTTCTTCGAGTTGAACGGCGACTACGACCTGTTCGGTGACGGTACGGTGCAGATCCTCAGCACCCCCGGCCACACGCTGGGTCACCAGTCCATCAAGGTGAAGACCAAGAACTCCGGCACCATCGTCATCACCCAGGATGCCATCTGGATGAAGGAAAACCTGGAAGGCTACCCGGCCGGCCTGAACTATTCGGTGAAGGACTACACCGACTCGGTCAACCGTCTCAAGATGATCCGCGATCTGGAAGGCTCCGAGATCTTCATGGCGCACGACCAGGACCAGTTCGCCGCCAAGGGCAACCGCTGGTACAAGTAAGCCGTTCGCGGCTCGCTGCATGACAAGGCCCCCGCAAGGGGGCCTTTTCTTTGTGGGCCGCGTGACGGATCATTGCGGCCTTGGTTGTCTGGCCACGGTCTGCGGTTCAATGAGACCGAAGCCGCCTGGCAGGTTCGTCTCACCCCGCGTTCTTCCCTTCCTCCCCGCTGCTTCGTCTCGTGTCTGCCGCCATTTCCCTGGAATCGGTTTCCAAGCGCTACGGCTCGCGCACCATCGTGCAGGACGTCTCCTTCACGGTGGCAGCCGGCGAGATCGTGGGCTTTCTCGGCCCCAATGGCGCCGGCAAGACCACCACCATGCGCATGATCGCCGGCTACACCACCGCGAGCAGCGGCCGCATCCGGGTGGCCGGCCACGACATGGCGCTTCGCCAGCCCGAGGCCGCGCGGCATCTGGGCTACCTGCCGGAGACTCCTCCGCTCTATGACGTGCTCGAGGTGGGCTCCTACCTGCGCTTCGTGGCGGACGTGAAGGGTGTGCCGCGAGGGCGGGTGAAGGCCGAACTCGAGCGGGTGGCCACCGCCTGCCGCCTCGAGGCCGTGATGCGGCGCGAGATCTACAAGCTTTCCAAGGGCTACCGGCAGCGCGTGGGGCTGGCTCAGGCGCTGCTCGGAGACCCGGATGTGCTGTTGCTGGACGAGCCCACCGCCGGTCTCGATCCCGGGCAGATTCAGGAAACCCGCGAGGTGATCCGCGCCGCGGGTGAGCGCCACGCCGTGCTGCTGTCCACGCACATCCTCCCGGAGGTCACCATGATTTGCCGGCGCGTGGCCATCATCAGCCAGGGTCGTCTGCTCGCCATCGACACGCCCGAGGGCCTGCGCAGCAAGGCCGAGGAGAGCAATCGCGTGCATCTGCTCGTGGCCGGCCAGGCCGACGACCTCAAGCGCGCGCTGGCGTCGGTGGACGGCGTGGAGAGCGTCGTGGTGCGCAGTGCCGATTCCGAAGGCCGGCTGCTCTCGGCGGAGTGCCTGGTGCGCGCCGAAAGCGGCGTGGAGGCGCGTATTGCGCGGGCGGTGGCGGTGCATTTCGACCTGCAGCGCCTCGAGCGCCTGCAGCCCACGCTCGAGAACGTGTTCCTGCGCTATGTGGGCGACACCACCCTTGATGCCCACGGCGCCGCCGAGCGCGCCGCGGCGGCCTGAGGAGGCTCCATGCGCGCGCTCATGGCCCTGTACCGCAAGGAACTGCTGAGCTACTTCCGCTCGCCCATCGCCTACTTCGTGGTGGCGGTGTTCCTGGTGGGCACCGGTTACTTCTTCCTCTACAACACCTTTCTCACCGGCAACGCCAGCATGGACGAGACGTTCCAGAACATGGGCATCCTGCTGGTGACGCTGCTGCCCATCGTCTCCATGCGGCTGTTCACCGCCGAGGTGAACGGCAAGACCATGGAGCTGCTCGCCACGCTGCCCTTCAAGCCATGGCAACTGGTGCTGGGCAAGTACCTCGGCGCGCTCACCATCCTGCTCATCATGACGCTGGGCACGGCCATCAACGTGGTGCCCCTGGCCCTCTACGGCAACCCCGAGCTCACCACCATACTCTCCGGCTACGTGGGCTTCGTGTTGCTGGGCATGGCCTGTCTCGCCATCGGGCAGTTCTTCTCTGCCCTGACCCAGAACCAGATCATCGCCGCGCTGGTGACGGTGGTGGTGGTGCTGGGGTTCTGGTTCGTGGGGCACGCCCAGGCCTTCCAGTCCACCCCGGGCATGCGCGCGTTGCTCTCCCACCTCTCCTTCGCCATCCATTACGGCGGCTTCATCCAGGGCCTGGTGCGCTCCGAGGCCATTGCCTACTACCTGGCGGTGGCGGGTATCGCGTTGGTGCTCAACGCTGGATGGCTGCAATGGCGCCGCTAGGAACGCACTGATGGACCGCAACTTCCGCCACGGTCTGGTGCTGCTCGTCGGCCTGTTCCTGCTGGCGCTGGCGGGCATCCTGCAACTGCTGCTGCTCGAACCCGGCGGATGGTCGCTGGGCGTTGCGCTGGTGGGGCTGGCCGTCACCGTCTGGGCCGGCTGGCAGCTGCGCGAGGACCTGCGCCAGCTCGCCCGTGGAAGACGCGGCGAAATTGCCCTCACCACCCTTGGCCTGGCGGGCATCCTGGTGGCGGCGGCATGGCTCGCGGCGCTCGTGCCCGCGCGCTTCGATCTCACCCGCGGCGGGCGCTATTCGCTCAGCGAGCAGAGCATCGCCATGTTGAAGCGTATCGACAAGCCTCTGCGCATCACCTTTTTCGGTGATCCGATGATGCGCGAGACGGCCGATCTCTACCGCCTCATCGCCCGGCAGAACGATCGCATCAGCGTGGAGTTCTTCGATCCCACGCTCAACCCGGCCCAGGCGCGTCTCATGGGCGTGACCTTCGCCGGCACCTCGGTGATCGAGAGCGAGGGCCGCAAGCAACAGGTGCAAAGCGGCAACGAGGCCGACATCGCCAATGCCATCCTGCGGGTGTCCCAGGGGGTTACCCAGAAGATTTGCTTCCTGGAGGGCCACGGCGAGGCGGACCCCTTCAGCCTTGAATCCCACGACCATCTGGAGGGGCAGGGCGGCCACGCCCACGGCCTGGGCGACAAGGTGATCGTGCAGGAACAGCACGGCATGGCCAAGGCGCGCGCCGCCCTGGAGACCA
>JBIIUM010000220.1:0-5222 GCA_044339985.1 Burkholderiales bacterium
CGCACCCGCCTGCACGAGGCGGTTTCGCACAGTCCGAGAAGGGCGTCGAGCTTGGCCGAGGCCACGCGCTTGAAGGCCTCGTCGGCGTCGGATTCGGCGATGAGGCGGCTTTGCTGCACCACGTCGGCCAGGCCATAGGCCATCCAGGCGTCGGCGGGCGACCCGTCGCGGCCCGCCCGGCCGGTTTCCTGGTAGTAGCCCTCGATGCTGCGGGGCAGGTCGAGGTGGGCCACGAAGCGCACGTCGGGCTTGTCGATGCCCATGCCGAAGGCGATGGTGGCCACCACCACCACGGCCTCCTCGCGCTGGAAGCGCTCCTGCACCCTGGCGCGCGTGGCGGCATCCATGCCGGCGTGGTAGCCCAGCGCGCCGATGCCGTGGGCCGAGAGCCACTGGGCGGTCTCTTCGACCTTGCGGCGCGTGAGGCAGTAGACGATGCCGGCCTCGCCGGGGTGCTCGTCGCGGATGAAGCGCAGCAGCTGGGCGCGGGCGTCGGCCTTGTCGACGATGGCGTAGCGGATGTTGGGGCGGTCGAAGCTGGACACGAACACCCGGGCCGCGCCGAGGCCCAGGCGCTGCGCGATCTCCTCGCGGGTCTGCGGGTCGGCGGTGGCGGTGAGGGCGATGCGCGGAACGCTCGGGAAGCGCTCGCGCAGCACCGACAGCTGGAGATACTCGGGCCGGAAGTCGTGGCCCCACTGGGACACGCAGTGGGCCTCGTCGATGGCGAACAGCGATACGCGCGCGCGCGACAGCAGCTCGAGGCAGCGGGGCGTGAGCAGTCGCTCGGGCGCCACGTAGAGCAGATCGAGCGTGCCCGATTCCAGGGCGTGCTCCACCTCGCGCGCCTGGCGCGCGTCGAGGGTGGAATTGAGGAACGCGGCGCGCACACCCAGCTGCAGGAGCGCGCCCACCTGGTCGTGCATGAGGGCGATGAGCGGCGAGACCACCACTCCCGTGCCGGGACGCAGCAGGGCTGGCAGCTGGTAGCACAGCGACTTGCCCCCGCCGGTGGGCATGAGCACCAGCGCGTCGCCGCCTGCCGCCACGTGGCCCACGATCTCTTCCTGCGCGCCGCGGAAGCCGGGGTGCCCGAACACACGGCGCAGCGTTTCCACGGCCGCCTCCGTAGAGGCCTGTTGCGGGCCGGGCGTTTGCGGCTTGGCGGGGGGCGGTGCGGCGGGTGAGGGCGGCTTCATGGGGCGAGTGTGCCCGAGGACGAACCCGGGCGGCGAGCTCCGCCACGCTCCGGGGATGCGGAAAAAGGACTGGACAGGCGGGGTTTTTTAGATATAGTTCGTGGCGTTGGTCTGCCAGCCGCCTCATCCGGTTTGCGGCATACGGACCCCGGTCGAGGCCTCTCTGGCCCGCCGTCTCTCCAATCCTGCTGGTGCATCTGCCTGAACCGGTCCACGGTTTTCCGTGGCAGGCCGATCGCAGGAGAAACGCTTGTTACAGTCGTTCGAAGGTCTAGGGCTGCGCGCCGAGCTTTGCCGCGCGGTCTCCGAAGAGGGTTACACCAGTCCCACGCCCATCCAGGCGGAAGCCATTCCGCCCATCCTCGAAGGGCGCGATGTGCGTGCCGCGG
This sequence comes from Burkholderiales bacterium, assembly GCA_044339985.1. Lineage (GTDB taxonomy): Bacteria > Pseudomonadota > Gammaproteobacteria > Burkholderiales. Next base: position 1,589 of record JBIIUM010000220.1, read on the forward strand.
CCCAGACGGGCACCGGCAAGACGGCGGGGTTTGCCTTGCCGCTGTTGCAGCGCTTGGCGGCCGCCGGTGAATGCACCGGTCCCAGGCCCCTGCGCGCGCTGGTGCTCACCCCCACCCGCGAGCTGGCGCTCCAGGTGCAGGAAAGCATCACCGCCTACGGCCGCCACCTGCCGCTCGCGTCCACGCTGGTGTTCGGCGGTGTGGCCATGGGGCCCCAGGTGGATGCGCTGGCAAGGGGCGTGGACATCCTCGTGGCCACGCCCGGCCGGCTCCTGGATCATGTGGCCGAGAAGACCGTGGATCTGGGATCCGTGGAAATTCTGGTGCTGGACGAGGCCGACCGGATGCTGGACATGGGCTTCATCCATGACATTCGCAAGGTGCTGGCGCTGTTGCCGGCGCGTCGCCAGAACCTGCTGTTCTCGGCCACGTTCCCGCCCGAGATCGTGGATCTGGCCGGTGCGTTGCTGCACGAGCCGGTGGCCGTGCAGGTGGCCCGCCCCAACGCGGACGCCGAACTGGTGGCCCAGAAGGTGCACCCTGTTGATCCGGCGCGCAAGCGCGAACTGCTCTGCCAACTGGTTCGCGAGGGCGACTGGCAACAGGTTCTGGTGTTTACCCGCACCAAACACGGCGCCAATCGCCTGGCGATGCAACTTTCAAAACAGGGCATCACCGCCGATGCCATCCACGGCAACCGAAGCCAGCCGCAGCGCCTGCGCGCCCTCAAGAACTTCAAGGATGGCGTGATCCGCGTGCTGGTGGCCACGGATATCGCCGCCCGAGGCATCGACATCGAGGAGTTGCCCCACGTGGTCAACTACGACCTGCCGCGGGTACCCGAAGACTACGTGCACCGCATCGGCCGCACCGGGCGGGCCGGCAACGCTGGCGAGGCCGTGTCGCTGGTCACGCCCGAGGACGAACCGCTTCTGTCGGACATCGAGAAGGTGCTGCAGAAAAACATCGAGCGCGTCGCGGTGGCGGGCTTCGAGCCCGGCCGTGGCGCTCCGGAGGGGGCTGCGGTCCCGGCGCCGCGCCGGCCCGAGCCGCCGCGGCGCGAACGCGAACCGCGGCCGCCGCGCCTCCAGGGCGAGGGTTCTCCAGCCCAGTCGCGCGAGGAGCGCCAGCCCGCGGAGGCACGGGCCGAACGGCCGCCGCGCCCCCAGGGCGAAGGCCAGCCGGCTTCGGCACGAGAGGAGCGCCAGCCCCTCGATCCCCGCGCCGAGCGTCCTCCGCGCCGGCAGCACCGCGGCCTGCCCTCGCTGCTTCGCGGACCCGTGGATGAGCGTGTGCTTCAGTCGCGTGGCAACGTGGCGCTCCCCGGGGAAGATCGCTGGAGCGATGGCACGGCGCTTGACGAAGAGGATGACGACGACCATCGCCAACCGCTGTCCAACGAGTCGTCGCTATTCCCCTCTTCGGGACGGGTGTTCGGCGAGCCGCGGGTGCGCATCGGCGGTCGCCAGGGTGGCGGCGGAGGCGGCGGCAACGTCAACGGCAATCGCGCCCCGCGGCCCGACGGCCAGAAGAAACGTGGCGGTGGCAAGCCGGGCGGCGGCGGGCAGCGGCGCCGTGGCAAGGGAGCTGGGCAGTCCCAGCCCGCGCCCGGCAACCCGCGGCGAGCGGACTGAAGGGGCAGCAGCGCGGCCGCGACGCCGTGCCCGGGCCGGGCAAATCCACTGCCCCGGCTATTGCTTCCTGCGCCCGGGCAACCGATCACCGGCAGCGCTGCGCGAACGTCAACGCAACGCCGTTTTTGGCGCTGCGGCCGAGGCGGGTCTGGCGTTTGCCTGTGGTGGCTTGCGGCGCAGCGCGCGGAACTCGTCCAGCTCCCAGGGCCGGATGGCCAGCAGCAGCGTGGTGCTGCGCCGCTCGCCCAGGGGCATGTGCTTGGATTCCTCGTGCAGTTCGGTGAACTCGTTGGCCACGCGCTTGAGCCGCTGCACCAGTTGCGCCTGGGTGGCTGGCGTCAGCGTCGCGTTGGACAGCAGCATGATTTCGTTTTCACCGTCGAAATGGGCGCGAAAGAACTCGTTCTGGGCGCGTGCCTTGAAGTACTGCTGGATCGGACCGTTGGGGTGCCACGAGAAGGTGCGGCTCACCTTGAGGCGGATGCGGTTCTCGGGCAGCAGTTCGAGGAATTCGATCTTCTCCAGCTTAAGCAGCAGCTTGATCACCTCGGCCTTGGTCAGGTCGTAGACGGCGACCATGTCGTCCGCCGACAGGTGATTGAGCGCGCACACGGCTACCAGCAACAGGCGCACGTCGGCCATGATCACCCGCTCCTGGGACAGTTCCAGCTGGGAGACCATGTCCTTGCCGCGATCGGTTTCGCGCACCAGCTCCACCATCCGGATTCCTGCCACCTGGCAGATTTGCTCGAAGCGCTCCAGGGTGAGGCCGCCCCGTGACAGCAGCCGTTTCACGCTCGCTTCGCTGAGGTCGAGGCGGCGCGCCACTTCGGCGTAGGTGATGCGTTTCGCCCGCAACGCGCGCTTGAGCGCGTCCATGAGCGCAGTGGTTTCGATCATGGTCTCCCCCTTGAACTTGAGTGGATGCAACCGTGCGTCACCTCGTTTCCGGTCGCATGTTGCGATACCAGCCGGGGAGGTGGCAACTACCCGGCCGTTGCGGCGGCGGCCCATTGCGTGGGCAGCGCAGCATCCGGGCGTGCGCACCTCGCGCCCATCCGCGAACCACAGGGGAGGACATCATGGAATGCACCAAGCTCGAAATCGCTTTTCGCCAGGCCCTGGAGCGCCGCAACGAGCGCGCCGGGTTGCGCCAGGAGAGGGGCTGGCCAGGGTCGCGGGATCCAGCACTGCGAAGCCAGCCGCCCGTGGCCGTGGTCATCGATTACGACGGGGTTGCCGGCACGGGTATGGCCTGCTGAGGGCCGCGGTTGCAGGTTCGACGGGCTCGTGTTTGCCGCGGGCCCGTTTTTTTTCATGGTGGATTCAGGCACCCGCCGCCGCCAGCCTCGCGCGGATGTCCTCCACGCGCCGCCGATTGACCCCGAGGTCGCTGTGACCCACTCGCGAGGCGGAGCGCACGTGGATGATCCCGCCCTCGGGCGCGAACCAGAATTCCACGTCGTCCACATAGCCCATGAGGGCGCTGACGTACTCCACGTAGAGATAGTCGGCCGTCTGTTCCACGACGCGCGTGCGTGGCGAGGAGCGCACGATGGCCTGCAATGCCGCGAAGGCCGATTCGCGCGTGCCGCGATACGGCAGCGGCGCGATGGCGTGGTAGCCGCCTTGCGCCTGACTGCTCACGCAGTTGGGGGTGGGCGGGGGTGGCTTGAGCTTGCCGTTGCGCACCCCTAGGTCAGAGGGGCGCGTGCCGCTGAATAGTCCCATGGAGTTGCTGCCCGTTCGTGGTTGATCCGCCAGCCGAGGGGCGGTGGCGGGCGTTATGATGCCGCTGTTTGCTGCGCTGCGCGTGGCGCGTTCCCGCCCATCCCCCCGCTATCTGGTTTTGAACCGTGCCTTCAGTCACCCTCGTCTTGCTCGCTTTGAATGTGGCCGTGTTCGCGTTGCAGGGCCTGTGGCCGGGTTCGATCGAGGTGTTCGCCCTGTGGCCGCCCGCCTTGCCCGGGACGCTGGAGCACCCTGATTTCAGGCTGTGG
>JBIIUM010000051.1:0-17972 GCA_044339985.1 Burkholderiales bacterium
AGGCGCTCGAACAGCTTGTCGGTGGTGCAGGCGATGGCCACCCACTTGCCGTCCTTGGTCTGGAAGTGGCCGTAGGGGCAGGCCACCTCGATGTGGGGCCCCTTGCGCTCGCGCACCGTGCCGTACATGGCGTAGGCCGGCGCCAGCTCCTCGCTGCAGCGGAACACCGATTCGTACAGGCCGATGTCGATGTACTGCCCGCGGCCGGTTTCGTCGCGGTAGCGCAGCGCCATGAGCACGCCCGCGCAGCCGTAGAGCCCCGATAGGTAATCGCCCAGGGTGGTGGAGCCGGGCGTGACCGGCGTGCCGCGCGGCATGCCCGCCAAGTAGGACAGGCCGCCCACGGCGTGGGCGATGCGCGCGAAGCCGGGGCGATCCTTGTAGGGGCCGGTCTGGCCGTAGCCGGTGATGCGCAGCATGATCAGGCCAGGGTTGATTTCGGAAAGCACGTCCCAGCCCACCCCCCATTTCTCCAGGGTGCCGGGACGGAAGTTCTCGCACAGGATGTCGGTCTTGGCGATCAGGTCCTTGAACACCTGCACGCCCTGGGGCTTGTGCAGGTCGATGGTGACCGAACGCTTGTTGCGGCCCTCGGACAACCAGGTGAGCGTGTCCTTGCGCGCCGTGGGCGTGCCGAAGGCGCGGCACGGATCGCCGCCCACGGGGTGCTCCACCTTGATCACGTCGGCGCCGAACTCGCCCAGGATGGTGGCGCAGAAGGGCGCCGCGATCACGGTGGCCGCATCCACCACGCGGATGCCCGCCAGCGGAAGCGGCGGGGCTTCAGTGTGTTCCATGGCCTTCGACCTCCCGGTGCGCCGCGCGCGCGGCATCAGAGAATCCGTTTCTTGCGCAGCGCCGCGATCTCGTCGGCGTTCAGGCCGAGCAGGCCGTTCATCACCTCGTAGGTGGCGTTGCCCAGGGGCGGGCCGAGGTTGGTGATGCGCCCGGGCGTCTCCGACATGCGCGGCACCACGCAGGGTACGGTGACCGGGCCGATACCCTCGGCCTCCACCTCGGCGAGATTGCCGCGCGCCTGGAAGTGCTCGTCCTCGAAAATGTCGGCAATGCTGTTCAACTTGCCCACCGGCACCTCGCCCTCGATGCAGCGGCGCATGAGCTCGTCGCGGTCCATCGATGCGGCCCACTCCGTGACCAGGGCGTTGACCTCGTCGCGCGCCGCCAGCCGCTTGGCCTGCTCGCCATAGAGCGCCGGCGAGAGCAGGTCGGGGCGCTCCATCACGTGACAGAAGCGCTCGAACATCTTCTGGGTGGTGGTGGCGATGGCCACCCACTTGCCGTCGCGGGTGCGAAAGTGCCCGTGGGGCACCGCCACGTAGCTGCCCGAGCCCTCGGCCTCGCGCACCTTGCCATACAGGCCGTAGGCGGGCGCGAGCTCGTCGAGGATGCGGAACACCGCCTCGTAGGTGCCCAGATCGATCACCTGGCCGCGGCCAGTCTTTTGCTTGTGACGCAGTGCGATCAGGATGCCGATGGCGCCGTAGATGCCCGACACATAATCGCCCAGCGGCGAGGTGCCCGGCACCACCGGGGTTTCGCCCGGGAAGCCCGCCAGATACGACAGACCGCTGAAGGCGTGGGCGATGTGCGAGAAACCCGGGCGGCGACGGTAGGGGCCGCTCTGGCCGTAGCCGGAAACCCGCAACACCACCAGCCCGGGGTTGGCCTCGCGCAGCCGCTCGGGCGTGATGCCCCAGCCCTCCAGCGTGCCGGGGCGGAAGTTCTCCACCAGCACGTCGCACTTCGACACCAGCCGCAGGAACAGCTCCACGCCCTGCTCCTGGCGCAGGTCGAGGGTGACGGACTTGCGGTTGCGCGCCTCCGACAGCCACGCCAGCGTGGCATCGTGGCGCTTGGTGGCCACGCCGAAGCGGCGCATGGGATCGCCGGCGATGGGGTGTTCCACCTTGAGAATCTCGGCGCCGAACTCGCCCAGGATGGAGGCCGCGTAGGGGCCCGCCAGGAAGGTGCCCACGTCCACCACCCGCACCCCCGTGAGCGGCAGGCGCGCTTCCGCCGTGCCCGCGCTTGCTGCATTCTCCGCATCCGAAGCCTGCATCCGAGCCTCCACTAGGCGCCCGTCGCGAGGTCGCCGGGCCGGGCTAGGGTAACAACGCGCGCCCGCGCCGCGCAATCGAATGTTTCGGCCGGGCGGCGATGTTGCGATGCAGTGATCTCCACAACCGGCGCAGCGTCGCCATGGCACGAGGAATCATGAACACCACCATTCTTTCCGGACTGCGCGTGGTGGAGGGTGCGGCCTTCGTGGCCAGCCCCTCCTGCGGCATGACCTTGTCGCAACTGGGCGCGGACGTGATTCGCTTCGATCCGCTCGAGGGCGGGCTGGACGCGCGCCGCTGGCCGGTCACCCGCGAGGGCCGCAGCCTGTTCTGGGCCGGCCTCAACAAGGGCAAGCGCTCCATCGCCGTCAACCTGCGCTCGCCCGAGGGCCAGGAACTGCTCACGGGTCTGATCACCGCGCCCGGCGAGGGCGGCGGCATCTTCAGCACCAACCTGCCGGCCACCGGGTGGATGAGCTACGACAAGCTGCGCGCCCGGCGCGATGATCTCATCATGGTGAACGTGCTGGGCAATGCCGACGGCACCTCCGCCGTGGACTACACGGTGAACTGCGCCACGGGTTTTCCGTTCGCCACCGGCCCGGCCCATGGCGAGGTGGCCGTCAACCCGGTCAACCACGTGCTGCCCGCCTGGGATCTGCTCACGGGCATGGCCGCGGCGTTGGCCCTCGTGTCCGCCGAACGCCACCGCCGCCTCACCGGCGCCGGGCAACTGGTGCGAGTGCCCCTGGCCGACGTGGCCTTCGCCACCGTGGCCAACCTGGGCTGGCTGGCCAAGGCGCAGGTCAACCAGGAAGATCACTTCGCCGTGGGCAATTACCTCTATGGCGCCTACGGCTCCGAGTTCCGCCTGCGCGACGGCCGCTTCTGCTACGTGGTGGGCCTCACGCGGCGCATGTGGGACGAGTTGTGCAAGGCCACCGGCACCACCGCGCGCATGGCCTCCCTGGGCGAGGCATTCGGCGCCGACCTCACGCGCGAGGGCGAGCGCTACCGGGTGCGCCACGCCATCACGGCGCTGCTGGCGCCGTGGTTCGAGTCGCGCACCCTGGCCGAGGTGGAAAGCGCCTTCGCCGGCACCGGCGTGTGCTGGGGCCCGTACCGCAGCTTCCGCCAGTTGCTGGAGGAAGACCCGCGGGTGTCCGAGGCCAATCCGCTGTTCGCCACCCTGGATCAGCCCGGCATCGGACCGAGCCTGGTGCCGGGTTCGCCCTTGCAGTTCTCCGCCACTCCCGCGCAAGGGCCGCGATGCGCGCCGCGGCTGGGCGAGCACACCGACGAAGTGCTGGCTACGCTGCTCGGCCTGTCGGACGGCCAGATCGGCGCCCTGCGGGACCGTGGGGTGGTGGGCGGCCCCATCGACCTGGGCGCCTGACTTTGCCCGGCACGGCGCCGGTGGCTTGCGCCCGCTGGCGCCACCCGTCGCGGCAGCCTGTCATGCCGCAACGCAGCAGGCGGGGTGCATGTCGTGGCGGCCGGACGTCCTGCTCTTGACTAGGACAAACGCCGTGATACGTTTCGCCTGCATCACGCGCAACCGGCTCGCCGGGCCAAACATGCCCGCCATGCCAGCCCATGCGCGCCCCGGCCGTCCAGGACCCCGGTGACGCCGCCGCCCCGCCCGCCCAACCACCGAGGATCGCCCGCATGCCGCGCACTCCCAAAGGACTCTCTTCCGCTGATCCCGCCGCCGCAGCCGTGCCCTCGGGCCGGCTGGCCGGCAAAGTGGCGCTGATCACCGGCGCCGCCGGCAACATCGGTGAAACCATCGTGCGGCGCTATCTCGAAGAAGGCGCCCAGGTGGCCATGGTGGGGCGCAACCGCGAAAAGCTCGAAGAGGCGCGCCGCCGGCTGCTCAAGCGCACCGGCATGCCCGCCAGTCAGGCGCTGGTGCTGCCCTTCGACGCGGCCGATCCCGGCCAGGTGCGCGCCGGCCTCGAGACAGCCATGGAAAAGCTCGGCCGCATCGACATCGTGGTGAACAACGCCGGCTCGGCGGGCCCGAAGCAGAAGCTGCACGACGTGCCGCTCACCCGCGAGGAGCTGGAGGCGCTGCGCGCCGCCGGCGCCACCGACACGGAAACCGCCCGCGACGCCGCCGGCAACCTGCTGGGCCTCACCTGGAACGTGGTGCGCGCCGCCGCCGCGCACCTGAAGCCCGGCGCCAGCATCATCAATGTCTCCACGATCTTCTCCCGCACCCGCTACTACGGGCGCACCGCCTACGTGGTGCCCAAGGCAGCGCTCAACGCCCTGTCGCGCCAGCTGGCACTGCAACTCGGCCCGCGCGGCATCCGCGTGAATACCGTCTTCCCCGGCCCCATCGAAAGCGAACGCATCCGCACCGTGTTCGACGCCATGGACCGGCTGCGCAAGGTGGAGGCGGGCACCACCGCCGCCGACTTCCTCGACACCATGGCGCTGTCGCGCCCGGGCGAGGACGGCGCGCCCCACAAGGATCTGCCCGGCGTGGAAGACGTGGCCAACACCCTGGTGTTCCTGGGCAGCGACGAGTCGCGCGCCTTCAGCAGCCAGGGATTCGAAGTGACCAACGGCATGGCCGTGCCGCAGGAATCCCAGTCCACCTGGGTGTCGCGGCCGGAACTGCGCACCCTGGACGGCACCGGCGTCACCATCCTGGTGGCCGCCGGCGATCAGGTCACCGACGCGCTCGCCATCGCCCGCATTCAGGCCGGGTGCGGCGCCACGGTTCTGCTGGGCCTGGGCTCGGAGGAAATCGTGCAGGCCGCCGAGGCGGCGCGGCAGGACGACGAGGCCGACCGGCGCATCCGCCCCGTGCTCTTCGACCGCCGCCGGCCTGAAACACTGGCCGCGCTGCTGAGCCAGTCCGAGGCGCGCGATCGCGTGCTGCACGGCGCCATCGTGCTGCCGGCTTTCGGGCCCTGGCGCTACCAGGCACCGCTGGCCGAGGCAAGCGACTCGGACGTGGAGTCTTTCCTGGGCGGCGAGTTGTGCGGCGCCATCGCCATCGCCCGCGCGCTCACCCGTTTCTGGAAAGACACCGTGCCCCCGGGCAGCTACCCGTGCACGGTGTTCATGTCCAATGGCGACGATGGCGCGGGCAATGCCTACGCCGATGTGCTGCGCGCGGCGGTGGAAGAGCTGGCGCGGGTGTGGCGCGACGAGAGCCAGACCCAGGAGCGCTCGGGCGAGCGACGCTGCGCCGAGTGGTCCAACCAGATCGTTCGCTGGTGCAACGCCGAGCAGGAAGGGCTGCCCTTTGCCGCCAGCCAGGCTGCGCGGCTGCTCTACACCAAGCGCCGCATCGCCCAGGTGAACCTGTACCTGCCAGCCTGCATCGTGGACGCCACCGGTTCGGCCCGTGGCGGCTTTGGCTGGATCGAATCGCTCATGGGCCTGCACCTGGGCAAGGTGGCGCTCATCACCGGCGGCTCGGCGGGCATCGGCGGGCAGCTTGGCCGGCTGCTGGCCATCGCCGGGGCGCGCGTCATGCTCACCGCGCGCCGCGAGGACCAGTTGCGCGAGATGCGCGAGTCCATCGTGCGCGAGCTCGAGGACATGGGCTACTACCGGCCGCAGGAGCGGGTGCGCATGCTGGCCGACGTGGACGTGGGCAGCGAGGGCTCGCTGGCGGGCGCGCTTGCCGCCACGCTCGAGGCCTTCGGACGCGTGGACTTCCTCATCAACAACGCCGGCGTGGCGGGCGCCGAGCAGATGGTGGTGGACATGGACCCCGCCACCTGGCGCGCCACGCTCGAGGCTAACCTGGTGTCCAACTACTCGCTCATCGAGAAGGTGGTGCCGCTCATGAAGAAGCAGGGCAGCGGCTACATCCTCAACGTGAGCTCCTACTTCGGCGGCGAGAAGTACATCGCCGTGCCCTACCCCAACCGCGCCGACTACGCCGTGTCCAAGGCCGGCCAGCGCGCGCTGGTGGAAAACCTGGCGCGCTTCGTGGGGCCCGAGATCCAGATCAACGCCATCGCCCCCGGCCCGGTGGAGGGCCAGCGCCTCAAGGGCAAGGACGGCAAGGCGGGGCTGTTCGACCGGCGCGCCAAGCTCATCCTGGAGAACAAGCGCCTCAACCAGTTGCACGGCGCCGTGCTCAAGGCGGTGGAAGGCGGCACTCCGGTGGAGGAAATCCTCGCCGCCCTGGCCAGCAACGACCTGGGCCTGCTGGGCAAGGAGGGCGCCATCGAGGCGCTGCGCAAGTTCGCCGCCCAGGCGGCCCGCGACAGCGGCGCCGACGACGAGCCCGTGCACTCCTCGCTGCGCTTCGTGATGACGCGCGCCATGGCGCTGCGGCTGGTGGCGCGGCTGCGCAACGGCTGCCTGTTGCTGGACCCCGCCGGCCACGGCGCCGCCGAGCAGTGGGCTCGCGCGCTGCCCGAGCCGCCCGAGCCCTTCGTGGACCCGGCCGCCATCGCCACCGAGGCCGAGAAGATCCGCAAGGGTGTGCTGGGCATGCTCCACCTGCGCCGCATGCCCACCGAAACCGATGTGGCCCTGGCCACCGTGTACTTCATGGCCGACCGTGCCATCTCGGGCGAAACCTTCGAACCCTCCGGCGGCCTGCATCAGGAGCGCACCATCACCGAGCGCGAGCTGTTCGGGCGCGCCAAGCCCGAGCGCGTGCGCCGCATGGAAGGCGAAACCGTGTGGATGATCGGCGAGCACCTGGTGGAGCCCCTCGCGGAGTGCGCGCGGCTGTTCCTCGCCGAAGGCCACGTGGGCAACATCCTCATGCTCACCCGCACCGACGCCGCCGGCGAGGCCATTCGCAAGGCCCTGCACCGCGCCCTGGGCCACGACCGCATCACCTATCTCACGGTGGGCGACGATCTGGACGCGGGCATGGACGAGGCCTTCCGCCGCGCCGGGGCGCCGGCCTCGGTGATCTCCTCGCCCTTCACGCCCATCCCGCGGGCGCTGTTCGGCATCGACGGCAAGGATCACCTGGACGCCGCCGGCTTCGGCGAACTGGTGGAGGGCAATCTCACCCACCACTTCCGCGTGGCGCGGCGCGTGTCGCTGTTCAAGAACACCCGCCTCATCCTGTGTTCGCCCGACGTTCCGGTGGGCGGCAGCCTGGCGCAGTTCGCCATGGCCAACTTCGTCAAGACCACCCTGCACGCGCTCACCGCCACCCTGGGCGTGGAGAACGAGCGGCTCTACACCTACGTGCCGGTGAACCAGGTGAACCTCACGCGGCGCATGCGCAGCGAGGAGCCGCGCGACGCCGCCGAGCAGGCCGAGGAATACGGCCGCTTCGCCCACGCCGCGCTGCTGGCCGCCGCGCCCATCGCCGAGGCGCAGGAAAGCCGCTACCGGGCCCGCATCTACCGCGGCCTCGCCATCACCGTTTGAGCGGGTGGGTGCTCGTGCGGCAGTGCGTGGGTCCGCCTGCGGCGGGCACCGCGCCCCTTCTCCGGCGGCCGCTGCCCGCGGCGCCGTCCTTTCCGGCTGAAATCCAGGAGTCCTCCGAATGATCGTCCGGCCCTTTCGCACCGTCGCCGTGGTGAACCGCGGCGAAGCCGCCGTGCGCTTCATGCGCTCCGCCCGCACCTGGCAGCGCGAGCGGCGCGAGCCTCTGGATGTGGTGGCGCTCTACACCCACGCCGATGCCGATGCGCCCTTCGTGCGCCTGGCCTCGCGCGCCGTGTGCCTGGGCGAGGCGTTGGTGCCCGGTGCCGAAGGCAAGCCGCGCAGCGCTTATCTGGACCACGCCCGGGTGCTCGACCTGGCCGTGCAGGCCGGCGCCGATGCGGTGTGGCCCGGCTGGGGATTCGTGGCCGAGAGCCCCGAGTTCGCCGAGGCCTGCACCGCGCGCGGGCTGGTGTTCATCGGGCCGAGCGCCGACTCCATGCGGATGTTGGGTGACAAGGTGGCCGCCAAGCGGCTTGCCGAGCAGGCGGGCGTGCCGGTGTCGCCGTGGTCGGGCGAGCCGGTGGCCGATCCGCGGGTGGCCGAGGCCATCGCCGAACGCATCGGCTACCCGGTGCTGCTCAAGGCCTCCGCCGGCGGCGGCGGCCGCGGCATCCGCAGGGTGGACAGCAGCGCGGAACTGGCGGCCGCCTTCCAGGGCGCCACCGCCGAGGCCGCCGCCGCCTTCGGCGATCCGGCGGTGTTCGTGGAGGCCTTCGTGCCGGTGGCACGCCATGTGGAGGTGCAGGTGCTGGCCGACACCCACGGCACGGTGTGGGCGTTGGGCACCCGCGACTGCTCGCTGCAACGCCGCCACCAGAAGCTGCTGGAAGAGGCGCCCGCGCCCGGACTGTCGCCCGAGGTGGAGCGCGGCCTGTGCGAATCGGCCATCCGCCTGGCGAAGGCCTGCCGCTACGCCGGCGCCGGCACCGCGGAATACCTGCTGCTGCCCGACGGCAAGACCTACTACTTCCTGGAAATGAACACCCGCCTGCAGGTGGAACACACGGTCACCGAGGAGATCTTCGGCGTGGACCTGGTGGAACTGCAGATGCGCGTGGCGCGCGGCGAGGCGCTCGACCCGGCCGGGCCGCCGCAGGCGCGCGGTGCAGCCATCGAGGCGCGCCTGAACGCCGAGGATCCCGACGAAGGCTTCGCGCCGCGCGCCGGGCGGCTGGCGCGTTTCACCCCGCCCCAGGGGCCAGGCGTGCGCGTGGACTCGGGCTACGAGGCCGGCGGCCAGGTGCCCACGGCCTTCGATTCCATGCTCGCCAAGATCATTGCCCGCGGCGAAGACCGCGAGCAGGCCCTGGTGCGCCTGGCCTCGGCGCTGCGCGACACGGTGATCGTGCTCGAGTCGGGGCTCACCAATCGCTCCCTGCTGCTGGAGGTGCTGGAGGACACGCCCTTCCGGCGGGCCCCCGTATCCACGCGCTGGCTGGACGGCTACGTCACCGAGCGCCCGCGCCCCGCTGCGCGAGCGCACCTGGCGGTGGCGCTGGCGGCCGCGGCGCTGGGCGACTACCGTCAGATGCGCCGTGGCTTCGTGGCCAACTTCCTGGCCGAAGCCCAGCGCGGCCTGCCCCGCAGCATCCCCGACCCTGGCCCGGCCACGCTGCGCTACCAGGTGGACCGCCAGCCGGTGAGCGTGGAGATGTCGGTGGTGGGCCCCGATGAACTGCGGCTGCGCTGCGGCGAGTGGACCAGCCTGCTGCGGGCGCGCTCCACCGGCGAGCGCACGCTGGTGATCGACATGGGCGGGCGCCGCTACGCCATCCAGCACGTGCCCACCGCCACCGAGGTGTACGTGGAAGTGGAGGGCGTGGCCCACCGCTTCCGGCGCGTCTCCGACGGGCGGGTGCGCGCCCCCCTGCCCGCCTCGGTGGCCCAGGTGCACGTGCAGCCCGGCGATCGCGTCAGCGCTGGCCAGCGGCTGGTCACCATCGAGGTGATGAAGATGGAAAGCGCCGTGGAGGCGCCCTCGGCGGGCACGGTGCGCGCCGTGCACGTGCGCGTGGCGAGCCAGGTGACCGCGGGCGAAGTGCTGGTGGAGCTGGAGGAATCCGGCGAGCAGGCCGCGCAGGCGCCCGCACCCCTGGAGTTGCCGCCGGTGGCCACCGCCGAGGCGGTGGATCCGTTGCGCGTGCTGGAGGGCCGGCTGCTGGGCTTCGACGTGGCCGCCGCCGAGGCCCACCAGGCCCTGAAGGCCCTGGAGCACGACAGCGCGCCACCGCGCGGCCGCCTGCTGCGCCTGCTGCGCGCCGGCGTTATCCAGGAGCAGCTCTGGAAGACCGGCCCCTACGACGACGCCCGCAACGACGCCCGTGAAAGCAGCCTGGAGCAGCTCACCTGGTTCGTGCACCACCGTCATGTGGAGGAAGAGCGGCTGTCGCCGCGCTTCGTGCGCCGTCTGCGCCGCTTTCTCGAGCTGCACGGCATCACCGAGGTGGAGGACGGCCTGCCGCTGCAGATTGCCCTGCTGCGGCTGTTCCAGTCGCGCCACGAGGACCGCGGCGACACCACGAGCCTCGCCCTGGCGCTGCTCCATGGTCTGGCACGCTCCAGCCCCGACGCGGGCGCGGCGCCCTCCGCGCAACGCGACACCGAGCAGCGGGTCATCTTCGAGAAGCTCGCCAACGAGGCTGTGCAGCGCCTCGACCTGCAAGTGGCCACCGCTGCCTGGAACCTGATCTACCGCTGGTTCGACGAGCCGGCCCGTCGCCTCGAGCATGAACGCCACGCCGCCGAGGCGTTGAAGGGTATTGCCCGGCTCGCCGCCGCCGCCCCCGAGGAGCGGGCCGCGCTGCATGAGCAACTGCTGGCGCTGCCACGCGCCGCGCTGGCGGGCGCGCTGACCGCGCCGGACTCTCCCCTCGATGGCCAGTCCACCCTGGCGCTACTGCTCGCCAGCCTGCATGGCGGAGGGCCGCAGGACGCCGACACGGCGCTGCCGGGGCCGGTGCCGCGCCGCCGCGCCCGCGCACGCGACGGCCATGCCGTGACCGGCCTGCTGCTCGCGGCCTCGGCGCAACTGCCCGATGCGCTCGCCGCGCTGCCCGACGAGGCCGAAGTGGAGGCGCTGCTGCTGGCCTCGCCGCAGCTCACCGACCTGGAAACGGCCGCGGCCCGGCCGCGGGCGCGCTTCACCATCCTCTGGAGCGAGGACGGCGAACTGCGCACCCGCAGCTACGTGCCCGAGGGCGCGGCCATGCGCGAGGACGCGCGGCTGCGCGACAGCCACCCCGACAGCCCGGTGGCCCACGAACTGGCGCGCTTTGGCGCCTTCAGCCTGTCGCGGCTGCCCGATCCGCCCGGCATCCTGATGCTGCGCGCCTCGGCGCCTGGCGACGATCGCATGCTGGCGCTGGCCGAGGTGGAACGATTCGACCCCGAGGTGGACGGTCACTTCGTGCGCGTGCCGGCCTTCGAGCAGGTGTTCCTCGAAACCGCCCAGGCGCTGCGCGTGAGCCTGCGTGCGGCGGGCCCCAAGGCACCGGCCCTGAACCGCATGGCGCTGTGCATCGGCCCGGTGGTGGCGCTCAAGCGCGAGCAACTGCACGCGCTCGCCGAACGGCTTCTGCCCTCCACCTTCGATCTGGGGCTGGAGAAGATCTCGCTGCTGGGCCGCTTCGATCTGGGCGACGGCCAGCCGGCGCACGAACTGGCCGTGGAGTGGCGCGACCCGATCACCCTGGGGCCGCGGGTGGAGCTGGTGCTGCCCCGCACCCGGCCCGTGGCGGTGCGCACGGCCTTCGAACAGAAGGTGCTGGCGGCACGGCGCCGCCGGCTGTTCTATCCCTACGAACTGGTGGCCTGGCTCACCATGCGCGAGGGCACCCAGGCGGAAAAGCGCGGCCACTTCGAGGAGCTGGATCTGGACGATGCCGGCCGCGGGCTGGTGTCGGTGCAGGGCCGGGCCTATGGCGAGAACCGCGCCAACGTGGTGGTGGGCCTCATCACCAATGGCTCGCCGCGCTTCCCCGAGGGTCTGCGCCGGGTGCTGCTGATCGGCGACCCGACCCGCGAGATGGGCTCCCTGGGCGAGCCGGAATGCCGGCGCGTGGTGGCGGCCATCGACTACGCCGAACAGCAGCGCCTGCCGGTGGAATGGGTAGCCCTGTCGGGCGGCGCCAAGATCGCCTTCGATTCGGGCACCGAAAATCTCGACTGGACCGCCGCGGTGCTGCGGCGGATCGTGGAATTCACCGCCCGCGGCGGCGTGATGCACCTGCTGGTGGACGGCCCCTGCGTGGGCGCCCAGTCCTACTGGAACGCCGAGGCCACCATGCTCATGCACTGCAAGGGCACGCTCATCATGACCCCGCGGGGCTACATGGTGCTCACGGGCAAGCAGGCCCTCGAGGTGTCGGGCTCGGTGTCCGGCGCCACCAACGAAGCCATCGGCGGCCTGGACATCATGGAGCCCAACGGTCAGGCGCAGTACACCGCGCCCGACCTGTACGGCGCCTACCAGCTGCTGCTGCGCCACTACGAATACACCTACGTGGCCCCGGGCGAGCGGCTGGCGCGCGCCGCGCTCAGCGCCGATCCCGCGGCCCGCGACGTCACCGCGGCCCCCTACACGGGCAGCGGCGGCTTCGCCACCGTGGGCGAGATCTTCAGCGAGACCGGCAATCCAGGGCGCAAGCGGCCCTTCTCCATCCGGCCGGTGATCGAGGCGGTGCTCGACCAGGACGCCCCGCCGCTGGAGCGCTGGAGCGGCATGGCCGGCGGCGAAACGGCGGTGGCCATGCACGGCCAGCTCGGCGGCCAGCCCGTCACCGTGATCGGCATCGAGTCAACGCCCCTGCCGCGGCGCGGACCCCGCCCCGTGGACGGCCCGGCCACCTGGGCGAGCGGCACGCTGTTCCCCCATTCCTCCCGCAAGGTGGCGCGCGCCATCCGCGCCTCCAGCGGCATCGCCCCGGTGGTGGTGCTGGCCAACCTGTCGGGCTTCGACGGCTCACCCGAATCGCTGCGCGAGCGCCAGCTGGAGTACGGCGCAGAGATCGGTCGGGCGGTGGTGGAGTTCGATGGCCCGATGATCTTCTGCGTCATCGCGCGCTACCACGGCGGGGCCTACGTGGTGTTTTCCAAGCGGCTGTCCGCGCGTCTGGACGTGAGCGCCCTGCAGGGCAGCTACGCCAGCGTCATCGGCGGCAGCGCGGCCGCGGCGGTGATCTTCGCCCGGCGCGTGGAGGACGCCGCCCTGGCCGATGCGCGGGTGGTGGCGGCGCGGGCGGCCCTGGGCACGGGCAACGGCCACGAGCGCCGCGTCGCCCAGGAGGCCTACGAGTCGGCCCTGGCGGCCGCCGAAGCCGACGCGCGCACCACCCTCGGCCGCGAATTCGATCAGGTGCACAGCGTGGAGCGCGCCCTGGCGGTGGGTTCGCTGGATGCCATCCTGCCGGCCCGCGAGCTGCGTCCGGCGCTGGTGGCGCGCCTGCAGGGCGAAATCGCCAAATGGAGCGGGGCCCGGTAGCGCAACGGGCCGCCCTCGAAGGGCTCGCCGCGCTGCGCGCGTTCAAGCCGCTTGGGAAGATGAGTCTTCGCGTCGCAGGCGCTGGCGGGTTCCGCGGCAACGACGGGCTTGTTCAGTGCAGACCAGCCTGGACAAGCATGACCTCTCTCAAGCCGGCGCTTTGGCGGGGACTGATTCCTTCGGGACTCGACTGCGCCGGAGCCGCTACACTTCGACCATCACGAACGCCCCTCGAGAGCCCGCCATGCACGTCAATCCCGTCGAACTGCAACACATCGAGTACGGCCCCGTTCCCGAGGGCTGTTCCGCGCCGGAGTGGCAAACCCGGGTGGAGCTCGCGGCCTGCTACCGGCTGGTGCGCCACCACGGCTGGGACTCGCAGGTGTACAACCACATCACCGCGCGCATCCCCGGCACCGAGCACATCCTCATCAATGCCTTCGGCCTGGCCTACGACGAGATCCGCGCCTCCAACCTGGTGAAGATTGACCTGGCGGGCAACAAGGTGGGCGACTCGCCCTTCCCCATCAACCATGCGGGTTACGTGATCCACTCCGCCATCCACGCCGCGCGCCCCGATCTTCAGTGCGTGGCCCACACCCACTCGCCCAATGCCGTGGCGCTGGCCGCCGTGGACACCGATTTCGTGCCGCTGTCCCAGGAGGGATGCCAGTTCCACGAGCGCGTGGGTTACCACCCTTTCGAGGGCATCGCCCTGGACGGGGAGGAAAAGCAGCGCCTGGTGGCCGACCTGGGCATCGGCAACCACACCCTGGTGCTGCGCAACCACGGCGTGCTGGTGTGCGGCCCCAGCATCACCTGGGCCTGGGTGCGCCTGCACCAGTTCGAGGTGGCCGCGGGCGTGCAACTGCGCGCCATGGCCGCCGGCCAGCTCAACCGCATCCCGGCGGAGGTGATGGCGCGCACCCGCCAGCAGTTCGAGGGCGGCGACGCCCAGGCCGGCGCCGCCGTGCGCCACCCCGAGTGGCCGGCGGCGCTGCGCATGCTCGACCGCGTGGACCCCTCGTACCGTAGCTGACGGTTGCACGCGCGGCGATCTGAAGGAGGGCTACGCCTCCGGGGGAGCGTCGGCGGGCACGCGAGTGCAATGCCGGAGGAGCGATTCTGCCCACTCGGTTGTCTCCTGGTCGGTCGGGTCCAGGGACGTGTCGAAGGCGAGATCGGTGGTTGCCAATTCGGGACGCCCCAAGGCCTTGATGCCCGCCGGGGTTAGCCAGGTTAGCGGCGAGCGGCCGGTGGACGCCTGCGCGCGCAGCCCTTCAATCCACTCCGGGTCTTCTTGTGCCCAGCGGTCGAACCTTCGGCGGAGCAAGCGGGCCTGATCGTACCGGCGTCGGGCGACAACCCGGCCGTGCTTCACGTAGAGGCTCAGGCGCGTCGAGTAGCGGTTGCCCCAACCCATGTGCGTGTACATCAGGATTTCACCCTCGCCGACGTCGATGCGACCGCTGAACCAGTCCGCGGCGATGGGCAGTGACCGATCCGGAAACACGAAGTGCGGGTCTATCGGCTTTTCGAACGCGTCCAGCAGCCCGATCAGGTACAAGCGGCCATGCGCGATCTCCCAGAGGCCCTGGTAGCCGCGCCACAGCGCGGTGCTGAGGCCCTCGGTGAACTGACGCGGATCGATGTTTCGCTCTTCGAGATAGCCTTCTAGCGGCAGGCACTGCATCGACTGGTAGGTGCCGTCCAGCAGAAGAAATTCCTCGGTCTGCGCTGTCATCAGTGACCTCGTTCGGTGGAGAAAAGGAGGGGGTTACGCGGGCACTTCGCGGGTGGCGGTACAGCGAAGGATGAGTGGACAGGGGGCGCTCCCACACAAGAAGGGTCCGCTGACCCGGGACGGTCTGGCGCGTCCAAGGCCGAACCATATTGTCGCTGTCGGCAGGCTCACAGGATGAGCCACCCGCCCTCTGCATCGCGCTTTTTGGTCGCCCGGGCTCGGCGCAATCCGCCCCGCGGCGCAGCGCACTGGGGGCGTCATCGCGATTCGGGCGGTGCTCGGAAGCACCGGCCGAGCACGGCTTTTCGTGGCGCTTCGGAGGGCCTCAGCCGGTACCGGTCAGGGCCGTATGATCACGCCCGCCGGTCTTGCGCGGCCGCGCCCCGTCGATCGGTTTGGCGGTCTTCCCGCTGCGCCCCGCCGCGAGATCTCCGTCCTCTCACCCACCTGTCGAGGATTTTCATGCCAACCATCCGTGTCACGTTGTTCAATGGCCGTACCGTGGAGCAGAAGCGAGCATTTGCGGAATCGATCACCCGCGCCGCGAACATCGATCTGGGCAGTGCGCCGGAGTCGGTGGACGTGATCTTCGAGGATGTGGAAAAGCACAACTGGGCCACGGGCGGGCGCTTGTGGTCCGACCCGCCCAAGACCGGGGGCTGAGCCGACGCCCCCCAGGCGCGGTACGGGCTCGAAGCAGGGCTTCGATCCGGAACGCAAGGCTCTCGGGCGTGGCACCGGAGCCGAAGCGCTCCAGCACCGTCCCGTCCTTGCCACCGAGGAACTTGCTGAAGTTCCAGCCGTTGGCCATGCCTTGGCCCAGGGGGCGTAAAACCTGGCTGCCTTGCGGCGGCACGAGGCTCAGCAACGGGCGATGAAGGGGGTGGGCACATCGTCAGTCTTGTCGGACCAGACAACCTCACCATGCCCGAAATTGGCCCTGTACAGGCTCCCGAACACTAGACCGGCCTCGGAGCGCTAGCGGTGCGCCGTTTAGCAGCAAGACCGCACCGCTGGTCGCCTGAAGGTGGTCACCGGAGCCGCGGCGGTCACGCGCTGCCATGTGACGGCCCGCTCGTTGCGGCAGGATCGGGGCACCGCCATGCACGGCCGAGGCAACACCAGCGCCAGCGTGCCCGCTTGAAGCACGGGCGGACATCAACCCCACGCGCCGTGCGAACCAATGAAAAACCGGGCGCGAAGCCCGGTTATCCGGCACTGCTGATTCGACGGGCTTACTTGATCGCCACCGGGTTGATGATGGCCTGCACGGCCCCCGTCAGGCGCGCGTGGGCGAGGGTGAACAGGAATTCCCAGGCCTGATCCTTGGCCATGGCCGCATCGCGCGCGACGACAAGGCCCGCGCCGACGCGTGAGTCATCGGGCCCGTATGGCCGCCATAGGGGCATGCGGGGCCGGATGACGTCCGCCTCACGCGGCCTGGCCTTCGGCTGACCCATCTGGGAAGAGCCGAACCCCGGGTCGGCCCGCGGCGGGCTCAGGCTGCACAGGCCCATCCTCCCGGGGACACATGGCCTTCCACCGGCAGCCCGCACCCGACCGTAGCGGTCACGACGCGTGCGTGGGTATACTCCGCGCCCCTGCCACGGGGCAATTCATAGAATGGAGGTGTGTCATGAACAAGCGACTCCACCGCGACGAACCGTTCCGGTTTCGAGGCCACCAGTAAACGTCGCAAGGGTTTCCCGTCCGAGGCGCGCGTCAAGCGCGGAGACCGCGTGGTCAACGGGAACAAGGAACTCCTCGAGAAGCTCGGTCGCAACGATCCTTGCCCCTGCGGATCCACCCGTCGGTTTCAGGAACTGCTGCATGCGCAGCGGGCTCTTCGACGGTAGCGATCGCTGCCACTTCTTTCAGGGAGTGACGCCGCTGCTCTGACGAAGGTATCAACCGGGTGGCCTGCAAGCGATGCTTGCGGGTCACCCGTCGCTCGCCACCCGCACCGCCACCTCGGGTACGAGGCACGCCGCGCGCTCACCCGGCGCCGCGCGGATCGATCAGACGATCCACGGCGTCCACAGGCGGCTGCTTCGGCTCTTTCGGGACGATCACGAGGCACGTGACGAACAGCACGCCCAGGATCACCACACCGAGACCCAGCGCCCCGTGGAAATCGAAGGTCTGGTTGACCGTCATGCCGATCAGGCAGGCTGCAGCCCCGGTCGCCATCAGGCAATGCGCGAACCGGTCGCGTCGATCCCCGCTCCTTGAGAGCGTCGGCCATGCGGTTTTTGTCGCCGCTGGCCAGTGCGTCGTCGATCAGCCGCTCCACCTGCGCGCGGCCCACGTCGAACTGGAGGGCCGGGTCCAGATACGGGTCGTAGCGCCACGTGGTTTTGGCCTCGGGCGGCTGGTTTTTCTCGTTGACGAGACCGACTTCGGGATTGTTCTTGCGTTTGTCCTGGTGCCTGTAGCTGAGGACGGTGGCTTCGGTGTCGCTGTTGCGTGCGGCGCGAGGCGCGGACGCGGGCTTGGGCGGCGGCTTCTTCTTGCCGCCTCTATTACCGCTTGATTCTGCATCGGGCGCGGCGGCAGCCTGCAACGCAAAGCTTTTTTCGGCCGCTGGCTGCGACCGACGCACCGACCCGCCCCGGCCCTTGCCCTTGACCAGCGTTCCGTCGACGATCAGGGCCTCGCGGGCCTGCTCGAAGGCGGATTCCGAAAATCCGGCCTTTGCGTGGCGCGCGGCCTGCTGCACTCCCTCATGGAGGGACTGGTTGCCAATACCGGCACCATCGGCTGGCACGACTTCGAGGATGAGACTGCGGAGTACCTGCGGGTCTGCCTTGGTCATCGGTTTTGCTCTTCTAGGAAGCCGACGCTCTGCAAATGGACTGCGGCCGCGAGGTTGGCCGCGGCGCAAACTGCCCTGGCCCCTTGGCTTAAGCGCCGTGAACCGGCCGGCGTATCGCAGACTTCATTCAACACCACAGCGCTTCCACGCCATTGGATGCGTGCGAAATCTAGCGCGTTGCGGCGGATGCGGGGGCCGCACGGACGTGAACGCAGGCAACGTGAACGAGGCGAATAGGAATTTCAAGCGATGTTTCCCGCGAGCTGGCACTGTATTCACCGTGCCTTGAGCGGTCAACCGCGCGCCGCCAGGCGAACACCCCCCTCGCATTGACGATTCAAGCGCGGCTTCGGCCTGGATCACCGTTCACCCGCCGCGATTTGACGGCCTCAGCCGATCACGGGTCGACCACGCCCGTCGGTT
>JBIIUM010000052.1:0-17896 GCA_044339985.1 Burkholderiales bacterium
TGCGGCCGGCATCCAGACACAGCAGCGCAGCCATGCACCGGTTACACCACCCAAACTGCCCCAATGGCACGGCCATTTGCTCCGCCAGGCCCGTACAGCAGGGACTGGTGAAACATCCGGGCTAAGGCGCCGGCGAGCCGGCCAGCGGGGGGCGACCCTACCGCTGGTCGGGGGCATCGCCCGCACGCCGGTTCACGTCGGCGGCCGAGCGCTGGAAGAAGCAGGTGAGCGCGCTCGAAGCGGCGGTGATCAACCAGAAGCCGAAGAAGCCCACCGTGTAGACGCCCATGCGGCCGATGGCCGGGGGTTCCCCGAAAACGCTCAGTTCTGCCGGGTCCACCAGCGTGAAGAACGCGCCTTCAGCCACGATGGCCACCAGGAAAGAGGGCCAGAGGATGTGGATGAAGCGGCGGCCGTGAGTCATGGCAGCACTCCGGGATCAGGGTCCCACACCCAGGTCGATGGTGCCCTCGGCGGCGGGCAGCCACACGCCGGTGACCCGCCAGCGGCCGGCGGAATCCTCCAGCAGCACCTTCCACTTGCCCGCCTCCACCGCCCGGAACCGCCCGTCGAACCAACCGCCGGCGTTGCGTTCGAGCGGCACCACGCGGTCATGGCCCGCCACCGTGGCGTGCGCAAGCTTCAGGCTCAGGCCCGCCGTGCCGGGGGGCAGGCCATCCACGTACACGCGCACGGCGTCACCCGCCGGAGAGAACACCGCCGAGGCCTTCACGCCCAGCGCCGATGCGGCGCGCTCGCGCTCCAGCGTACGGTTGATGGCCAGGCCGCGCTTGTAGTAGTCGTCGGCCACCAGACCGTCCTGGTGGGTCACGGCGAGCCACGCGGTGACCGCGCCGCCCAGCACCGCCGCCACCGGACCAGCCATCAGGATCCAGGGCCAGGGCTCGCGATACCAGGGCGTGCGCGGGGCGGACCCCAGAGTGGTGTCGTGCATCTCCTCTCCTCCTTTTCCGTCTCGCCGCCCGGTCACGGCACCACGAACCTCGCCCGTTCCTCGAGCGTCACGGACGATCCTCCCGCCGCGCCCACGGGCCGCGCCTCGATGTGAAACTGGATGTCGAGGCTGCCGTGCTGGCCGGCGCGCGGCACGGCTGACACCCGCACCGGCACCATGCGCTGGGCGGCTCCGGGCAGTTCCACGGGGTTGCCGCGCATGTCGAGCCGCATCTCGGGCAGACCGGAAACGCTGATGAGAAAGCTGCGGGGTGTCTCATCGGTGTTCATGATCTGCAGCCGGTAGACGTTTTCCACCCGGCCCTCGCCGCTGGCGGCCATCATGGGCGTGCGGTCGCGCATCACATCCACCTTGACCGGGTCGCGATGCAGGAGCGTGAGCACGCCTGCCGCCAACACCACGAGCAGGATGCTCGAATAGATCAGGATGCGCGGCCTCAGCACGCGCTTGGCGATCCCCCCCTTGTCCAGCCGGGCCTTCATGGCGTTCTCGCTGGAATAGCGGATCAATCCCCGCGGGTAGCCCATCTTGTCCATTACCTGGTTGCAGCCGTCGATGCATGCCGCGCAGCCGATGCACTCGTACTGGAGCCCATTGCGGATATCGATGCCGGTGGGGCAGACCTGCACGCAGATGCCGCAATCCACGCACGCGCCCAACCCCTTGGACTTCGGATCCGCCGCCCTCGCCCGCGCCCCACGGGGCTCGCCGCGCTCGCGGTCATAGGTGATCACCAGCGTGTCGGGATCGAACATCACACCCTGGAAGCGGGCATAGGGGCACATGTACTTGCACACCTGCTCGCGCATCCAGCCAGCGTTGCCGTAGGTGGCAAAGCCATAGAAGAGCATCCAGAAGGTCTCCCAGGGGCCCGTGGAGAATCCGGCCACGTCCTGGGCAAGCTGGCGGATCGGGGTGAAATAGCCCACGAAGGTAAAGCCCGTCCAAAGGGCGAGGGCGATCCATAACGCATGCTTGGTGGTCTTAAGGGCCAGCTTGCGGGCGCCGAACGGTGCACGGTCTAGCTTCATGCGGGCCATGCGGTCGCCTTCCACCTGGCGCTCGATCCACAGGAAGATCTCCGTGTACACCGTCTGCGGACAGGTGTAGCCGCACCACAGGCGCCCCGCCACGGCGGTGAACAGGAACAGCGAGTAAGCCGACAGGATCAGGATCACCGTCAGGTAGACGATGTCCTGCGGCCAGAACACCAGGCCGAAGATGTAGAACTTGCGGCTGGCGATGTCGAACAGCACCGCCTGCCGCCCGTTCCACGGCAGCCAGGCCGCGCCGTAGAACACGGCCTGGGTGAGCAGCACGAACAACCACCGCGCCGCCGCGAAGTGTCCGGTAACAGCCCGGGGGTAGATCTTCCTGCGGACCTCGTAGAGCGACTGCTCCACGCTGACCGCCGCCCCGGCCACCCCGCCGCTGTTGGCGCCCGACTCCACCGCACCCGGCCCCGAGTGGCTCAAGACCCGCCGTGGCGACGGTTCACTGGCCCGCGCCGTTCGACAGGCCCCAAACGTAGGCGGCCAGGATGTGCGTCTTGGGCTCGCCCAGGAAGTCCTTCCACGCCGGCATGTGGCCGTTGCGGCCCTTGGCGAGGGTCTCGATGATGGTGGACTCGCCGCCGCCGTAGAGCCACGTGTCGTCGGTCAGGTTGGGCGCGCCCATGGCCGGGTTGCCCTTGCCCTCCGGGCCGTGGCAGGCAGCGCAGTTCTGCGCGAACAGCTCGCGACCGCGCGCGGCGCGCAGCGCATCGTGGGTCTTGCCCGACAGCGACAGCACGTGATGGGCCACGTCCTTGGTGCCCTCGGCCCCCAGCGCCGCGGCAAGCGCCGGCATCATTCCCTGGCGGCCGTTGAGGATGGTGGTCTTGATGGCCTCGGGTTCGCCGCCGTAGAGCCAGTCGCCGTCGGTCAGGTTGGGAAAACCGCGGCTGCCGCGCGCGTCCGAGGCGTGGCACTGCGCGCAGTAATTGAGATACAGGCGCTGGCCGATCTCGCGGGCCTCCGGGTCGGCCGCCACCGCCTTCATGTCCATGGCGGCGTACTTGTCGAACACCGGTCCGAAGCGCGCCGCCGCCTTTTTCTGCTCGGCGTCGTACTGGCCGTGGGACGACCACCCGAACACGCCGTTGCCAATGCCCAGGCCCGGATAGAGCACCACATATAGCGCACCGAAGGCGAGCGTGATGTAGAACAGCCACATCCACCATTTCGGCAGCGGGTTGTTGTATTCCTCCAGATCGCCGTCCCAGACGTGGCCCATGGTCTCCACGCTCGAGCCGGATACGCGCTTGCCCGACAGCGCCCTGAGAAAGATGCCGCAACCGATGATGCTGGCCACCGTCAGGACGGCCACGAACAGGCCCCAGAAACCGGATGTGAAATCGTTCATTGTTGCCTCACCCCTGGCCGTGCTGGCCGCGCGCGCGGCCGTGCGGCGGTTGATCGTCGTCGAGAGCGATGCGTGCATCCTCCTCGAACCTGCGGCGGCGCGTCGGGCCGTAGGCCCACCAAACGATGCCCAGGAAGGCCACGAACATCACCAC
This sequence comes from Burkholderiales bacterium, assembly GCA_044339985.1. Lineage (GTDB taxonomy): Bacteria > Pseudomonadota > Gammaproteobacteria > Burkholderiales. The sequence continues at coordinate 3,534 of JBIIUM010000052.1, forward strand.
GGTCATGCCGGCGCGAATCAGATTGACGGTCTCTTCCATGGCCTCACCTCACGTTCTTCAGGGCGGTGCCGAGGCCCTGCAGATAGGCGATGAGCGCGTCCTGTTCGGTCTTTCCGGCCAGCTCCGCCCTGGCCGCCGCGATCTGCTCGTCGCTGTAGGGCACGCCCACCACGCGCAGGGCGCGCATCTTGGCCTCGATGCTCGAGGCATCGGCCGGCGTGGCCGACAGCCACGGATAGGCTGGCATGTTCGACTCCGGCACCACGTCGCGCGGGTTGTTGAAGTGCAGGCGGTGCCATTCGTCGCTGTAGCGTCCGCCCACCCGGTGCAGGTCTGGGCCGGTGCGCTTGCTGCCCCACTGGAACGGATGGTCGAAGACGTACTCGCCGGCCACCGAGTAATGCCCATAGCGCTCGGTCTCGGCACGGAACGGCCGCACCATCTGGGAGTGGCAGTTGTAGCAGCCCTCGCGGATGTACACGTCGCGCCCCGTGAGACGCAGCGGGCTGTAGGGCTCCACCCCCGCCACCGGCTCGGTGGTGGACCGCTGGAAAAACAGCGGCACGATCTCCACCAGGCCGCCCACGCTCACCACCAGCACCACCAGGATGATCATCCAGGTGACGTTCTTCTCGAGAAACTCATGCGAGAACTTCATGTTTGTCTCCCAGATCGGCTCAGTGGGCGGCAGCCGGGGCCATCACCGGCGCGTCCACCGCCTTGGAACCGGCCACGGTCTTCCAGACGTTCCAGGCCATGATGAGCATCCCCGCCAGGTACATGGTGCCGCCGAGCAGGCGGATGGCGTAGAAGGGATAGCTCGCCTTGACGCTCTCCACGAAGGAGTAGGTGAGCGTGCCGTCGGCGTTCACGGCGCGCCACATGAGGCCCTGCATGACGCCGGCGATCCACATGGCGGCGATATAGAGCACCACGCCGATGGTGGCGATCCAGAAGTGCAGCGTGATGGCGCGCACGCTGTGCATCTCGGTGCGGCCGAACAGGCGCGGGATCAGGTAGTACAGGCTGCCGATGGAGATCATGGCCACCCAGCCAAGCGCGCCGGAATGCACGTGGCCGATGGTCCAGTCGGTGTAGTGCGACAGCGAATTGACCGTCTTGATGGACATCATCGGCCCTTCGAAGGTGGACATGCCGTAGAAGGACAGCGAGGTGATGAGAAATTTCAGGATCGGGTCGGTGCGCAGTTTGTGCCAGGCACCCGACAGGGTCATGATGCCGTTGATCATCCCGCCCCAGGAGGGCGCCAGCAGGATGAGCGAGAAGATCATCCCCAGCGACTGCGCCCAGTCGGGCAGCGCGGTGTAGTGCAGATGGTGGGGGCCGGCCCACATGTAGGTGAAGATCAGCGCCCAGAAGTGCACCACCGACAGGCGGTACGAGTACACCGGCCGGCCGGCCTGCTTGGGCACGAAGTAATACATCATCCCCAGGAAGCCCGCGGTCAGGAAAAAACCCACCGCGTTGTGGCCGTACCACCACTGCACCATGGCGTCCTGCACGCCGGGATAGGCCGAGTACGACTTGGTGAGCGTCACGGGAATCTCGGCGCTGTTCACCAGGTGCAGCAGCGCCACCGTCAGGATGAAGCCGCCGAAGAACCAGTTGGCCACGTAGATGTGCGGCACCTTGCGCTTGACCAGCGTGCCGAAAAAGACGACGGCGTAGGCCACCCACACCAGGGTGATGAGGATGTCGATGGGCCACTCGAGCTCGGCGTACTCCTTGCCGCTGGTGATGCCCATGGGAAGGGTCACCGCGGCCAGCACGATGACCAGTTGCCAGCCCCAGAAGGTGAAGCTCGCCAGCGGCCCGGCGAACAGCCGGGTGTGACAGGTGCGTTGCACCACGTAGTAGGAGGTGGCGAACAGCGCGCACCCCCCGAAGGCGAAGATCACCGCATTGGTATGCAGCGGCCGCAGGCGTCCGTAGGACAGGAACGGAATGCCATAGGTCAGATCGGGCCACAGCAGCTGCGCCGCGAGGATCACCCCCACCAGCATGCCCACGATGCCCCACACCACGGTCATGATGGCGAACTGCCGCACGACCGCATAGTTGTAGTTCGCTTCCTCTCCCATCAATGCGCTCCCCGGTTCGTGGCGGATCTGATCTGCGCGCCACCTCGTGATGCTATCGGGCAGCCCCGGGGCGCCGTTGACGGAGATCAAGCGCGCGCGTGCGATGCAGCAAACCGCGCTTGATCTGGATCAACGCGGGCCGGGCGGTCCGCCGGGCGAGTCGTCGTCCTGCAGGATGCGGTGCGCCGGGCCTTCCAGGTCGTCGAACTGCCCGCTGCGCAGCGACCACCAGAAGATCACCCCGATCAGGAACACCAGCACCACCGACAGCGGAATGAGCAGATAGAGAATATCCACGCCACGCTCAGGATGCGGCGCCGGCCACGGCGCTGGCGCGGGCGCCCTGGACGGGTGCCGCGCGCGGCCCGGCGGCGCGCAGCCGTAGCGCGTTGACCACCACCAGCAGCGAGCTGGCCGACATGCCCACGCCCGCCGCCCAGGGATCGATCCAGCCCAGGGCCGCGAGCGGCACTGCCACCACGTTGTAGGCGAAGGCCCACGCGAGATTCTGGCGCATCACCGTGCGGGTGCGCGCCGCCAGATCGAGCGCGGCGATCAGGCTGTCGAGCCGCCCCGAGGTGAGCACCACGTCGGCGGTCGCCTGGGCCAGCACCGCGCCCTCGCCCATGGCCACGGCCACGTCGGCCCGCGCCAGCACCGGCGCGTCGTTGATGCCATCGCCCACCATGAGCACCTTCGCGCCGCCTGCCTGCAGCAGGGCCGCCAACTCGCCCTTGTCCCGGGGCGAGAGCGCCGCGCGCCAATGGGCGATGCCCGCCGCGCGAGCCATGCTCTCCACAGCGGCGGGCTCGTCGCCGCTCGCCAGACACACGTCGAGGCCGCGGGCACGCAGCGCACGCACCACCGCCACCGCTTCTTCCCGCAGCCGGTCTCCCAGGAGGAAGCAAGCCAGGGGGCCGCGCTGGTCGGCCAGCCACACCTGGGTGTGCTCGCCGCCATCGGGCAGCATCGCCCCGCCGCCAGCCCCGAGGGCGAAACGCCGCGAACCGAGCCGCACGAGGCGCCCATCCACCTCACCCGCCACGCCCGCGCCCGCCACGTGTTCCACCGCCACGGCGGGCGCCGCCGGCGGCGCACCCGCGAGCAGCGCCTGGGCCACGGGATGCTGCGCCCCGGCCTCCAGGGCAGCCGCCAGCCGGTGGCAGGCGGTCTCGTCCAGGTCCCCCACGGGGCGGATGGCCAGCAACTGCAGTCGCCCGGTGGTGAGCGTGCCGGTCTTGTCCATCACCACGTGGGTGGCGCTCGCCAGGGCCTCCACGGCACCGCCCCGGGTGACCACCAGGCCGCGCGCGGCGAAGGCACCCGTGGCCACCGCCAGTGCCGCCGGCGTGGCCAGGGACAGCGCGCAGGGGCACGTGACCACCAGCACCGCCACCGCCACCGGCAGGGCGCGCGCAGGGTCCACCTGCAGCCATGCCACGGCCGCACCGGCCGCCAGCAGCAGGATGGCTGCCACGAACCACGCCGCCACCCGGTCCGCCGCCTGCACAAAGGCCGGACGCTGGGCCTGGGCGCGCTCGGACAGGCGCACGATGGCGGCCAGACGGGTAGCTTCCCCCGCGCCGCGCACTTCCATCACCAGCGGCTGGTCCAGGTTCACAGAGCCGCCGGTGAGCGTGTCGCCGGCGGCGCGCGCCACCGGTCGGCTCTCGCCGGTGAGCAGCGCCTCGTCCAGTTGCGCCCCCGGCGTGAGCAGCACGCCGTCGGCGGGCACCGCATCGCCGGGGCGCACCAGCACCCGCTCGCCGGGCCGCAGGGTGGCCGCCGGCACCGCCTCGGCCTCAAGGGAGGCGGGCCAGTGGCTCAGGCGCCGCGCCACCGCGGGCATGGCACGCGCCAGATGCCGCAGCGCCTCGCCGGCCTTGCGTCGCGCCGCCGCCTCGAGAGTGCGGCCCGCGAGCAGGAAGAACACGAACATGGTGACGGAGTCGAAGTACACCTCACCGCGGCCCCACAGCGTGGCCCAGGTGCTGCCGGCAAAGGCAGCGCCCACCCCCAGCGCCACGGGCACATCCATGCCCAGGCGGCGCAGCCTCAGGTCCCGCCACGCGCCGCGGAAAAACGGCGCGGCGGAATAGAACACCACCGGCACCGTGAGGGCTAGACTCGCCCAGCGCATCAGCGCCGCCACATCGGCGCTCATCTCGCCCTCGCCCGCCACATAGGCCGGCCACGCATACATCATCACCTGCATCATCCCAAAGGCGGCCACGAACAGCCGCCACAGGCTGTCCCGGCGCTCGCGCTGCTCAAGGCGCTCCTGGCGCGCGTCGTCATGGGGCCAGGCGCGGTAACCGATGGCCTGCACCGCCAGGAGCAGATCGGACAGGCGCGTGATGGCGGGATCCCATCGCAGGCGCGCGCGCCGCGTGGCGTAGTTGATCCACACGCTTTTCACGCCCGGCTGGGCGGCGAGATGACGCTCGTTGAGCCACACGCAGGCAGCGCAGGCGATGCCCTCCAGCAACAGCGTCGCCTCGCGGGTGCCGTCGGGATGCGCCATGACGAAGGGCACCTGCACGGCCGGATCGTCGTAGACGCGCAACTCGGCCTCTTCGCGGCCCGCGCCCGGGGCAGGGGCGCGGCTGCGGGCGCGGTAGAAGCCCTCCAGACCGCCCGCCTCGATGGTCTGGGTGACGGCCATGCAACCCGCGCAGCACCACTGCCGGCAAACACCGCCGGTCATGGCCTGGTACGCCGTCCGGGCAGGCACGGGCAGGCCGCAGTGATAGCACACGCCGGCACTGGAGGCCGCTCCCTGGGAGGGCGCACTGGGAAGCGCAGCGGAAGTCATGGCAGGAGTCGTTGGGGGGTGGGAGAGCGGGATCGCTCGCCACCAGCCCTCACCGTAGGCGGCGAGGCGCTACCGGGCCTTGACGCAGGTCAACGGCCCCGCCCCCCGAGGATCAGGAGCCGAAACCGAAACGCGAACGGATGCGCTTCAGGCGCTCCAGCAACCCCTTGGCCGCGGGGGGCTGTTCCTTGGGCGTCTGGACTCGTTGCTGCACTTGGGCAAGCGCTGGCGTTGCCCGCAAGGTGCGGTAGCGGTTCAAGGCCGAACGTACCTGGTCCTCCAGGCGCTGCGCCGCGACGGGTTTGTTGAGGAAGCGGTGTATCTGCGTCTGGTTGATCAACTCGATCAGCATGGAGGAATCCATGGCATCGGTGACACCCAGCGCGAGAATCTGCGGAAACTCGCGCTTCACCAGATGCAACAAAGTCCTGACGCTGGGCCGGTCCGAATCCATGTCGGCCACCAGCACCGCCACCTCTCGCTCGCGCAGTGCCGTCACGGCCTCCTCCACATTGCGCGCCCACACCACGGCGTGCTCCCTGCCCAAAGCGCTGTGCAGCGCTTGCGGGAGCCCCCCCTGCGGATCGAGGACCAGGACCGCCTCCTCGAACCGCGGCGCGGGCGGCAACCGCCAGGCGGGAACCTCGGGAAGCGCCGCGGCCAGCGACACGGCTTCGGCGATGGTTTCCTGAATGACCTGCGCATCCCAGGGCTTGTTGACGAAACGCCACACCTCGCCTTCGTTGATCGATCCCACGATGGAGGCCAGATCGGAATAACCGGTCAACAGGATCCTCACCGTCCGAGGCGAGATCTCCCTGGCCATGCGCAGCAGTTCCACACCCAGCATGCCGGGCATACGCTGGTCGGAGACCAGAACGTGGAAATGGGCGGATTTGATCAGTTCCACTGCCCGGCGCGGATCGTCGCAGACCACCACCTCGTAGTTGCCGCGAAACAGCGCTTGAAGGGCGGTGAGGATGCGCGTCTCGTCGTCCACGAACAGCAGGCGCGCTCGAAAGCGCGGCGCCACCGCACCCTTTGCGCTGCCAGTTTCGTCCGTTGCCTGCCGCGCCGTCGCCGGGGTGCCGCGCCCTTGCTCCACGGTCTTGTCGTCACGCGGTGTCGATGGCCCTCGCGCCACCGTGGGCCCTTCGCGCACCGCCTTGAGGACGCCAGCTGCAATCCTCGGACCGGCGGGCGCCCCGGCCGGCGCTGGCGGAAGCAGGCCCGCGGCGATCGCTTCGCGCACCGCGCGCTCGAACTCCTGGGCCGACTGGAAACGCTCCGCAGGCTCTTTGGCAAGACCGCGCAGCACCACCGGGTCGAGCGCTGCGGAAATCAGGGGATTGACCTCCGAGGGTGGTACCGCCCGGGTGGTGAACACCCTTTGCATGATCACCGCATTGTTGGGCCCGTCGAAGGGCAACCGGCGCGTGAGCAGTTGGTAGAAGATCACCGCCACGCCGTACAGATCGGTGCGGGCATCCGCTCGCTCGCCGGCGAACTGCTCCGGCGCCATGTAGGCCGGCGTGCCGATCACATCGCCCACCTGGGTTAGCTGGGAGGATTCGAGACGCGCCACCCCGAAGTCCGTGATCTTGATGACACCCTCGCGGCTCACCATGATGTTGGAGGGCTTGATGTCCCGATGAATCACGCCCTGGGCATGGGAGTAGGCAAGTGCGGCCAGCACCTGCAGGATGATCTCGCACACCTTGTCGGGCTCGGCGCGAAAATCCTCGGCCCGCAGGAAGGCGGTGAGCGGTTGACCGAACACGCACTCCATGGCGAGAAATGCCAGGTCGCCGTCCTCGCCGCAGTCGAACACCGTGACAATGTTCGGGTGGTGCAACCGCCCCGCCGCCCGCGCCTCGACATTGAAACGCGCCACCACCACAAAGGCTTCGTGCTGCTCCAGCCGGCGCTTGTCCAGAACCTTGATGGCGAGGGCCCTTTCTATCACCGGATCGTAAGCCTGGTAAACCGTCGCCATGGCACCCGCACCGAGGGTGCCGCGTATTTCGTACTTGCCAATACGCTTGGGAGTCTCAGCCATCGAGAGCCGTCTCAGGCCGCACCGTTCTCGGCGGAGGCCTGGGACGCAGGCGGGGGCTCCACCGGCAGCGTCACCGTAAATCGCGCGCCTGCGCCGGGCTCCGACGTCACGTCGATGCGCCCACCGTGGGCCTGCACGATCTTGTAGGAAATGGACAGGCCCAGCCCGGTGCCCTTGCCCACTTCCTTGGTGCTAAAGAACGGATCGAAGATGCGCGGCAGCACGTCGGGGGAAATGCCGTGCCCGTCGTCCTCCACGTCCACGGCCACGTGAGCCTCGTCCACGCGGCGTGTCACCAGCTTGATGGTGCCACTGCTCTCGGGCGTGGCCTGGGCGGCATTGGCCACGAGGTTGAGGAACACCTGGTTGATCTGCGAAGGCGAACAGGACACCGGCGGGATGTCGTTGTACTCACGGACGATGTTCTTGTGCTTCACCAGGTTACGGGCGATCTTCAGCGTGCTCTCCAGACCCTCCCGCAGATCGTAGCGAGCCAGCCTCTCCCGATCGAGGCGGCTGAAATCCTTGAGGTTGGCCACCAATTCCGAAATCTGCCCGATACCGTAGAGCCCGTCGTCCAGCAGGCGCCGCAAGGTCTCCAGCACCTCCTCCTGCCGGATGCGGGCAGCCAGGTCCTTCACTCGGGCGAACTGCGCGTTGACCTGGCTCTCAGTGGTTTCGCCACTCAACATCCCGGCCAGCAGACTTTCCGTTTCCAGCACCATGGATTGCAACCGGGGTAGCTGGCCACCCACAGTCTCCAGGCCGGATTTGACATAGGCAAGCGGCGTGTTGATTTCGTGGGCCACGCCTGCAACCATCTGACCGAGCGATGACATTTTTTCTGACTGTACCAGCATGGCCTCGGATTCCTTCAGGCTCCGAAGCGCTTGGGAGAGCTCGCGCGTGCGGTGCTGAACCTTTTCCTCGAGCGTCTGGTTGGCCGTCTCGAGCCGCGCGTTGATGTCATTGATCACGCGGTAGCTCAGAAGCAGCTTCGCAGCCATCCAGGCCATGAAGATGAGCAACGCGGCCGAATAGGCGATCAGATAGATGCGGTAGACGTCGCGCTGCGCCATCGAGTCCTGGAAGGCACGGGCAAAGTCTCCACCCAGGCTGTCGGTGCGAGGCGCGGTGGGGAAGAAGTAGAGGCTGTTGAACAACTCTTCAAGAGGTTGTCGCGCGGCATCCAGCGCATCGAGCCGGGCACCCAGATCGGCCACCTGCCCGCGCAACGGCTCTGGCAGGTTTGCCTCGAACCCTGCCAGGGCGTCGCGTGTTTGCCGCATATCCGGCCCACGCGCCTCGCCAGGAAGCGCCGCCATGTTCGGCACCACCGCGGGCAAACCATCGAGAAGAGTCCGGAGTGGCTCGGCACGACCACGGCCAGCCCCACCTGGTGGCGCATCGCGAACCTGGTCGCGCAGTTCCTGCGCAAGGCGAAGGGCCTCCCGGCGCCCCGCCCTGAACTGCGCCGCGCGCCGGTGATAATCGGTCAGCAGCGCGCGCTTTCGCTCGAACAACGTTTGCAGCGCTCCCACCCCCGCCACAAGCTCGGCCAGGTCCAGCGCCTGCGACTCCTCCGCGAGGTCCTGGAAAGCGCGCCGCCCCTCCGCCGGAATGGCAGGCGCCAACTCGCCGGCGTCCGGAACTTCATGTCGCTCCCGCAACAACGACTCGTGCCACCGGGCGTCGATGGCGCGCAAGGCACGCAAGTGATCGTTGACCCGCAGCGGGCTACCGAAGTCCACTCCCTGGGTCTTCAAGTAGAGGACGGCCAGAAGGGCCACCAGGAGACCTGCGAACACTGCGATCAGGACGAGGCGAACCAGCTTCATGGGCGGCGTAATGGCGAAACGTTACAGCGGAACAACTTGCGGACACGCCTCCCCGCGCGACTCGACACCACAGGCTGGCGCCCCCATGGAGCAACGGCAGCATTCCAGCCTGGCGTGTGAACTCACTCGGCCGCCTTGCCCCCCCGGCTGCCGGGGTTGCTCGTCTTGGGCATGGCAAGAATGATCGCGGCGCCGATGATGGCCATCAAAGCCAGGGTGTAGAACGCGAACTCGTTGGCGCCAGTGGCCTTACGAATGTGACCTATCAGTTCAGGCCCGAAGTGCCCCCCGAGGTTGCCAACGGAATTGATCCAGGCGATGCCTGCAGCGGCGGCGGTACCCGAAAGGAACGCCGTGGGCAACGACCAGAAAGTGGCAACCCACGACAGGATGCCCGCAGTGACCAGCGTAAGCGCTGCCACGGAAAGCACGGCGTGCCCCTTGGGAATCACTGCCACGGCAATCATTCCCAGAGCCCCCACCAGCAAGGAACCGGCCGCGTGCCAGCGGCGCTCGCCCGTGCGGTCGGAATGGCTGCCCACCACCACCATGGAAATCGCTGCCACACCCCAGGGAATCATGCTCACCAGGCCCACCTTCAGAAAGTCCTTCTTGTCGATGCCCAGTTCCTGAACGATGGTCGGCAACCAGAAATTGACTGCGTAGAAACCCACCACGCCGCAGAAATACACCAGGGCGAAGGCCCAAACGCGGCCGTCGCGGAAGGCGTCGGCGAAACTATGCCGTTGCCCATGCGCCGCTTTCTCGCGTTCGGCCTCCTGCAGCCGGCGCTCGAGCAGGTCCTTTTCGGGCTGGCTGAGCCACTTGGCGTGCTTGGGGCCGTTGTCCAGCAACACGATGACGAGCACGCCGATGATCACCGAGGGGATGCCCTCAATGAGGAACAGCCACTGCCAGCCACGCCAACCATTCCAGCCGTCCATGTACTGCATGATGGCGCCCGAGACGGGAGAGCCCACCACGTTGGAAATGGCGATGGCCGTCATGAACATGGCGGTGATGCGGGCACGGCGGGACGCTGGCCACCAGTAGGTGAGGTAGAGGATGATCCCTGGGAAGAAGCCGGCCTCAGCCGCGCCCAAGAGGAAGCGCAGCACGTAGAAGGTCAGTTCCGCATCGGTGTAGCCCAGGGATACAGCGAGGCCGCCCCAGGACACCTGGTGCACGAACATGAAGGCCGACGAAATGACGCCCCAGGTGATCATGATCCGCGCGATCCACATCTTGGCGCCGACCCGCTCGAGGATGACGTTGCTGGGCACCTCGAAGATGAAATAGCCGATGAAGAACACGCCCGCGCCGAAGCTGTAGACCGTGTCGCTGAACTTCAGGTCGCCAGCCATTTGCAGCTTCGCGAAGCTGACATTGACGCGGTCGAGGAACGCCACCACGTAACAGAGAAACAGGAAAGGGATCAAACGTTTGGCAACCTTGGCGTAGGTCGCCTCTTCGAAGTCGCGGGAATACTGCCCGGCGGAACTACCCGCTGCGGTGGCTTCTGACACTTGGCACTCCTCCCCTGAAGGCGTCTCATTGTGGGCAAGGCACCCTGGGTGCCTCTACGCCGCGGCATTGTATAGGCCAATAGCGCCCGAAAGGCCCTTCCGCACTGCTGGCGCGCACCTGTCTTGGCCAAGTATCATCGTCGCGTCCAGGACTTTCCGGCTCGGCCGGCACGCAAAGCCATGGCTTGGGACTCCACCACCGCCACGAGGCGCTTGGCCGACATGCCGCCGCCAGAGCCCCTGCACCCTGAACTGGAGGCCTGCCTGACGAGGCGCACGGGCAGGCTGGCGAGCCTTGAACACCCGCTCATCGTTCAGTCACCCTACATCCCAGCCTTGGCGGGCCATGTCAACGGGTTGTTCGAGTCGCTCCACGAACGGGCGGCCATGCTGCTGGACACCGGAGCCTACTACCAGTGGATCGAGCTGCACGCAGCGGCGTTCCGCCTGACCGTGCTTTCCCAAAACGCCCATCGCGTGGATCATGGAGGCTACTGGGAACTGCTCGCCACCCTGTACCGCTGCGAGGCACCCGCCTGCGACCGACCCGACGGCCAGTGGCTCGAGGCCATCACCGCGCAAAAACCCCAGCGACACCGGTTCATGACCCGCGCCGAGCAGCAAATGTTCGCGGGGCTGCCAGCCCTCGTGCCGGTCTGGCGGCTCATTCCCGAAGGGCGCCCGGATGGCGCATTTGCCCATTTCGTTGCCGCCAACGCCGCCCGCGACGTGGCCCGCAGCGCCTTGCGGGAGCCGTCGCCTCCCGTCAGCGGTTTTTCACTTGTCATGGGTACTCTTCCCAAGGCGGCGGTATTGGCGGCGGTTAAGGTCCACGGACGTGTTGAACTGCTCGCCCGCCCCGGCAGCGCCAAGGACGAACAGCAGCTCGGGCCCGCCCCCTGAGGGGCGGCATCCAGGCACTCCAACCCTCAGGGCCGTACTTCGAAGCGCACCCGGTGCAGCGGCCGCCCAGTGTGGTCGTGCAGCGCCAGTTCATGGCGCCCCGGTGCGGGCAACCAGGTTGGAGCAGCGCCGTCAGCTTCCAGAACAGTGCCGTTGAGCACCCAGGCGAGGCCCTCGGCACCGGCGCCGCTTTCAAACCGTACCCGCTGCATGGGCGGCGGGATGTCCGGGTCCAGCGCCAGGATGGCGCCGTCGACGGGATACGTAATGCGCGCGCCGGCGGCCATGGACGGCTTGACCATCACCACGTCCACTTCCGTGCCCGCCAGGAACAGTTCGTCGCGCTCGGGCTCCACGGACGGATCGAAGCGCACCCGCCTCGCCACCACGTCGGGCGGCCGCGCCACCGCGGTGACCCGGCCGGCGGGCAGCAGGTTGACCACATCCAGCCAGGCCGGCGCCGCCCCCGACACCCCCGACACGTCGCGCATGGGCGAGCCGTCGAAGTTGCCCACCCATACGGCCACCGTGTGCCGGGCGGTGAAGCCCACGCACCAGTTGTCGCGCATGTCCTTGCTGGTGCCGGTCTTCACCGCGCTCCATGCGCGGCTGGCGAGCGGGTTGTCCAGCCCGAAGCCGGTGCTGCGGGCTGCGCGGTCGGACAGGATGTCCGCCACCACCGCCGCAGCAGCCCCATCGGCCACCCGCACCGGCCTTGCCGGGGGCGCAGGCAGCAGCCTTGGCCGGCTCCACAAGCCGCCGTTGGCAAGGCTGCGGTAGGCATTCGCCAGTTCCCAGAGGCTGACCTCGGCCGAGCCCAGGGCAAGCGAGTAGCCGTAGTGCTCGCCGTCGGCGCTCACCGATTCGAAGCCCAGCGCCCGCAGCCGCAGGGCCAGGCGCTCCGGACCGAGCATGGTGAGGGTACGCACGGCGGGCACGTTCAGGGAGGCGGCCAGCGCCGTGCGAACGCTCACCAGACCGCGGAACTCGCGGTCGTAGTTTTGCGGCACATACAGACCGGCAGGCGTCACCAGATTCACGGGCGAATCATCCAGCAGCGCGGCAGCGGTGAGCAGCCTCTCCTCCAGGGCCAGGCCGTAGAGAAAGGGCTTGAGGGTGGAGCCGGCCTGGCGCGGCGCGCGCACGCCGTCCACGAAACGCGCCGAGGCGCCTTCACCCGTGTTGCCCACGTAGGCGAGCACCTCGCCCGTGGCGTTGTCGAGCACCAGCGCGGCGGCGTCCGATACCGAGCGCCCGGCCAGCTCCGCCAGGCGCTGACGGAGGGTGGCGCTCACCGCGCGCTGCAACCGGGCATCCAGGGTGGTGATCACCCTGGGCGCATCCGTGGACAGCAGTTGGCGCGCCAGATGGGGAGCGTCTGCGGCGCGCGGCTCCAGGCGCGGCGCACCCTGCAACCTGGCCTGTGCCAGCGCGTTCACCCCGGCGCAGGCCTGCGGCGGCAACAGCGCGCAGGCGCGCCGCGCCACCGTACCTGGCGCGGCATTGGGGCCGCGCAGCAGCGCCGCCAGCAGCGACGACTCCACGGCGTCCAGGCCCGCGGGCGTCTTGCCGAACAGGCCCTGGGCCGCGGCGCCGATGCCCTGCAGTTCGCCGCGGAAGGTGGAGAGGTTGAGATAGGCCTCGAGGATCTGGCGCTTGCTCCACACGCCCTCGAGGCTGCGCGCGGCGCGCATCTGGTCCCACTTCTGCCCGAGCGAGCGGCGCGCGCCGCGCGGCTGCAGGCCGGGCTCGATCATGGCGGCCACCTGCATGCTGAGTGTGCTGGCACCCCGCGGCGCGCCGCGCACCAGGGTGTCGACGGTGGCATCGCCCAGGGCGCGCCAATCCACGCCCGCGTGCTCCCAGAAACGCCGGTCCTCGGCACGCAGTACGGCGTCCACCAGCGCCGGCGAGACCGCATCGAGCGGCACCCAAGGCAGCCGCCTCGTCCGGTCGTCCACGCGCAGCTCGTGCAGCAGCTCGCCATTGCGGTCCAGCAGCTCCGCCTCACTGGGCGGGTGGGCGCGGCGCACTTCCTCCAGGGACGGCACGGCCGCCCGCGCCACGGCACTCCATAGCAGCGCGGCCAGCACCAGCGTGCCGGCGCCCCGGCGCGGCTCACTCACCGACCAGCATCCTGCGGTTGGGCAACAGCGCGAAGGTCTCCGGCGCGTACATGGCCTCCAACCGCGTGGCTGGCAGCTCGAAGCTGCCCGGGTTGTTCAGGCGCACGGTGTACTCGATGCTCCAGCGCCCCTTGGGCACGAAGCTCCAGTACGCGCGGAAGCTCTCGAAGGTGCGCTCCTCGAAGGCCGGCCACACCCAGCCCCGGCGACGCTCGCCCGAGGCGAGCAATGCCGAATCGCCGCCGAGCCCGGTGCCGAGGACGGAGGCGCCCGCTGGAATCGGATCGTCCAGCACCACCCAGGACATGTCACCCTGGGATTCCATCTCGAGGGTGACGCGCAGCACGTCGCCGCGCTTCGGCGCCGCGGGCGATGCGCCGTCGAGGCCCGCCACCGTCCGCCGCACCGTGAAGCCCGCGGACAGCGGCGCCTCCAGGGGAAGGGCGGCGCGGCTCTGCACCACGGCCCACGGCCGGCCCGAGCCCTCGTGCGCGAGGCGCAGTTCGCCGCCACCGCCCCTGGGCCAGTCGAAAGCCAGGCTCGCCCCGTCCTTCTTCGCCGCGCCCCAGTCCGCGCGGCGCGAGGCCTCGCCGAGCCGGCCGACGGTGACGCCGCCCACCGGTTCGGCCTCGAAGACCGCGCCGAAGCGCTCCAGCGCCAGCACGCCCCAGGCGTTGGCCACGGTGGTGTTCCACGCGCCGCGCTGCTGCCGGCCCACGGCGCCGCGCAGCAGGCGCGGGAGGTCCTCGCGCCAGGCAGGGTCGTCCATGAGGGCGAGCAGCGCCCGGTTGGCATTCACGTCTCCCGACACCATCAGCCACCACAGGTAGTCGCTGCGTTCGGTGGAGAAGCCGAGAGTGGTGCCCTGCAGGACCAGCCTCGCCCGGAGCACGGCGAGCGCCTCCGCGCGGCGCTGCGCGCGCTGCGCCAGAGCGCTCCAGCGCGAGGTCACGCCAAGCCAGTCGATGAGCGCCGAGGTGGGCCACAGGTTGGG
>JBIIUM010000221.1:0-5152 GCA_044339985.1 Burkholderiales bacterium
ACGGTGATCCGGCCCGAAGCCGCGTTCGTATCGTCAGTGCAAGGGGGGATTGATCGCCTGGGAGCGCGCGGTTGACCGCTCAAAGTACGGGCAATACAGTGCCAACTCGCGGCAGACGTCGTTTGAAGTTCCTATTCGCCGGGTCGGCGAAGGCCGCGCCAAGGCTGCTGCCGCTGGTGCGGCTCGCAGGTCCGCCGGCGGCATCACCACCGCCCGCATCGCTGCGGCGCAATCCGGCACCCGCCGCGGCGCCCGCTGCCGCACCAGCGACCACCTTCGCACCCGCGCTCGACGCCGCCGCTATGGCCGCCGTGCTGGTGCAGGCAGCGCGGGACGGCGTGCCGTTCTGCGAGGAGTGCACCCGCGCCGCGCCGAAGGGCGGGCAGGCTGCCACCGCATGACCCCCGAACTTCGCCAGCAGGTCCTGGACATGCTCTGGCCGCCGGGGCAGGCGCGGCACGCCAGCGTCTGGGCGGTGCTGGACTGCGCGCGCGACCCGGCGATCTACCGACTGCTGCTGGAGTCACGGCTGGAGTTCCTCTGCCTGTACAGCGGCAGGCTGCCGCGCGAGCTGGAGTTGGTGGCGCCGCATATCGTTGAGCTGTTGCCGGGGCATCACTTCACTCAGCGCCTGCTAGACGAAGGATGGGGCAGGGCATGGGGCATCTTCGTCAGGATCGCCGACCCGACCGCGCTGCGGAGCAATCTGCGCAAGTTGCTCAGGGTGCAGGACGAGGACGGGCGACGCCTGCTGTTTCGCTTTTACGACCCGCGGGTATTTGCGATGTTCATGCCCATCTGCGACACCGAACAGCTGCACCAGTTGATGGCCGGTGTGCAGGCCTATGTCTGCGAGGCGGAGCAGGGCCGCGCCTGCAGCAGCTTCGCGCTGCAGCAGGGTCGGCTGCAGTTGGCGACGTTGCCGCTTCAGGCTGCAGACTGAGAGTCCAGCCAGAGAAGTTCGTTCACGCGGCCACGCACCTCGTCGACGCGGTCCAGCCCGTCGGCACGGGCCGCGGAAACGGCGCCGCCGACACGTTCGCGAAGCGCTGAGTCGGCCGGCAGCCCCAATGCCGTGGCGACGCGCTGAGTCTCATCATCGATGAATCGCTGCAGCATTGCGGCGCCCAGCATCGCCAGCTGGCTGCGGCGGATCGTCAGCATGGCCGCGATGCTTTCCCGTCAGCGCAGTGGCAAAGGCCGCAGCGAATCGAGCAGCGCGTTCCAGGCCTGGTCGAGGGTGGCCCCTTCGGTGGCCGGCCCGTCGAGCTCCAGCGTCATCAGCGGTGCGCCGGACTGGCGGCCGACGCCGGGATGGAAGAAGCGGTACAGGCGGAAAGGCGCCGCCGTTTCCGAGGCACGCATCTGGCCGCGCAACTCGCGGCCGGCCAGCCCGGCCACGGTGCGCGCCGACTGCGACGACAGGTTCACGGAGACGCCGCTGCCGGCCATGCTGGACAGCTCGGCCTCCGGCTGGGCCAGCGGATGCGTCTCGTCTGGCTTGTCGACTGTGCGTGTCTGCAGCGAAAACAGCGTGTCGGGCCACGCCTGGGCCGCCAGGGTGAGCGAGGTGCTCTCGTTGCGGCTCGGCTCCAGGTGCATCGCGCCGCGTGCCAGGCAGAAGCCCGTGCGTGCGCCTGCACGGTAACCGGGGGCGATCATGCGCATGGCCCGTTCGGCAGGCGCCTCGCGCCCCTTGCCGCTGAGCAACTGCATGCGCAGCGGCCCGGACAGGACGACGAGGCGGCGGTCGAAGCTGTCGGCACTGCCCAGGCCGAACCAGGCGGCCGGGCCCACGCCGTCCAGTTCGAAGCGGCGGATCAGCGGCGTCTTCGACGGCAGACCCTGGCGAAGCCGGTCCAGCACCGGATCGCTGCTGCCAGGGGCGGGCGGCGGCGGCGCGTCGTCCAAGTCGGTGAGGTACATCTTCTGGCTGCGCGCCTGCAGCACCCAGCCGGGTGGCGGGCTCAGGCTGAATCGGCCGATGCAGATCGCGTTCGGAGTCGGGTCCATGGCATCACTCCGGGCGGTGGGGGGCGCGCCGGCCTGCGCCCGGGGCGCGAGCAACAAGGCGGCGGTGGCGAGGATGGTACGGCGTTGCACCGTCGTCACCCGCGTTCGGCGTCGAAACGATCGGCCAGTATGACCGTGATCGCGGCGAAGACGAACTTCTGCGCCTGTGGGCTGCCGTACGCCGGCTGGTGTTCGACGTTCAGGCCGGCGGGGTCAGGCGTGCTGGTTGCCAGGTCGACATCGGCTCCCGCGAAGGTGGCCGAGGACACCGGCACCGTGGCATCGCCGTCACCGGCGGGGTCTTGCAGCCCTGCCTGCGTGTGCTCGCCGGCGGTGTTGCGGTAGAAGCCGCGGAAGCCACGCGATGGATAGGGATCGGAGCGCACCCAGTTGCTCTCGGCCTTGAAGTGGACGTTCGCGGCGGTCTTGTGCCCAGTGCCCCAGAGGTAGCGCGTGTTCGGGTGTGTGTACGTCCCCAGCGTGTCGTGGAAGGCCTCTGCCTGCGCCAGCAGCGCGAGATACGAGAACCAGGCCGGCGGCACAGCTTCCCCTATCACGGCGTCGATAGCGTTGTCGTCGTCTTTCGGCTTCAGCTCGCCCGGGCGCAGCAGGTCGGGGTCGACCAATCCCCACCAAGTGTTGGTGCTGGGATTGCCAGTTTCCGGCTTCTCGGTTTCGGCAGGAATCCGGTAGATGTCCGTGTCGCCCTGCGCCGCGGTCTCGAGCGAGACCCAGCGTTCGGATGCAGCGCTATTGGAGGAGTCGGCCACGCGCGGGAATTTAGCATGGGGCGACGGTCAGGACCGGCCGCCGTGGACTGTTCCGCGGCGTGCCCGACCGCGCCCCCTGGGGATGGAGCCCCGCCCGGACCGGGTGAACCAGATCCGGACCCGGGTTCGGGATTACCGATCCGTCAGCGGCTCGCCGCCGCCGTGGCGAGCGCGTCCAGCCTCGCCCCAGCGCGGCGCCTCCTCGATGCGCTGCGCCCGCCGGCCCGAGGCCGCCGTTCTTCCCCTGCTGGCGGGTCACCGAGGCGGGCAGGAGCCCCTGCTGCTCCACGCCTCGGGCGATTGGCCAGTAGCCCTGGGCCGCGCTGGCGCCCGCCTCGCGGGCGCGGCCCGCGGGGCCCGGCGAAGCCGGCGGAAGGGTGCCGGCGCTTGCCGGGCTCACCGCGCCCGAGGTGTGCTGCGATCTGCGATCACTGCTTCGCCGCTCGCCCCGTGGCCCGCACACTCCGCCTGCGCTCTCCTGGCCCGCTTCATTCGCCCACACCGCGGCCCGCCTCGGCAGGTGCACGCTTCGCCTACCAGCGGCAGCGGCCGGAGGAAACCACGCTCTACCGGGTCGTGCAGGAACAGCTCGAGACCTTCCTCGCACACGTCGAGGCGCAAACCGGCTCGGGCCTGCCGCGGTTCGTCAAAGACGAGTTCGAGGCGTACCTGGAATGCGGCATCCTGGCCCACGGCTTCCTGCGTGTGCGTTGTGCCGAGTGCGCATAGGAGAAGCTGGTGGCGTTCAGTAGTGTCCCAACGTTTTCAGAGGAGGGCCAGTTGAAGTAGCTTCGAATCGGGCTCCGATTGCGGGATGGTCCGTGCAAGCAATTGATTTATTGTGGTCAATGACACGCAATCGTCAACAGAGCCACTTTTGGATGGCTGCGCCGACGTTCTTCTGGGTCTGCCGCACGTCGTTCCAGTGCGCCACCGGAACGTCAACAGCCACCGACAAAGTAGTCGGCGGCGGCACGCCAGCAGGCACCGACGGCCGAGGAAGATTGACAACTATTGATAGAAAACGGGATCATGTCGCCATGAGCAGCAACACCATGAGCTTTGCCCTGCCCGAGGCCCTGCGCGAGTACGTCGACCAGCGGGTACGGTCCGGTCAGTACGGCAACACCAGCGAGTACCTGCGTGAGCTGATCCGCCGGGACCAAGAAGAACAGGCCAAGAAGCGTCTGCGCGAACTGATCGAAGAAGGGCTGAGTTCAGGACCTGGCCGTGCGCTGACACCCAAGCGGTCGGCTCAGCTGAAGAAGCAGGCCCTGGGCGACCTGCGTTGAAGCCAGTTCACCTTCGGCCCCGCGCCGAAGCGGATCTGGTCGAGGCGGCGCGCTACTACGCCCAAGAAGGTGGACTGGCCCTGGGCGAGCGGATGTTCGACGCCGCGATCGCGGCGCTCGAACCGATCGAACGAATGCCCTCCATGGGTTCGCCCCGGCTGGGTCAGTTGTGCGACATCCCGGGCCTGCGATCCTGGCGAGTCGCTGGGTTCCCGATGCAGTGGCTCTACTTCGAGGCACCCGATCATCTCGATGTCGTTCGCCTTCTCGGTGACCGACAAGACATCCTCGCGATCCTCCAGGATGCTGGCTGAGGATCCGCTCCGCAGCCGCCCGATCCTGCGGCAGACGCGAGGTGCCCGATGACCGGCACGCGCCTGGGCCTGCCCGCGCGGGCGCCGCCGCGCGCAGCGGCGCGGGAGTTCTCGCTCGACTACGCAGCCTGACCGGAGAGCAAGACGACGGTTTCCGCGGCAGAACCGACGGACGTGCTCGCCCCGTGATGGCGTGAGGGCGTCAGGGCGAGGCGGGTGAACGGTGATCCGGCCCGAAGCCGCGTTCGTATCGTCAGTGCAAGGGGGGATTGATCGCCTGGGAGCGCGCGGTTGACCGCTCAAAGTACGGGCAATACAGGGCCAAGTCGCGGCAGACGTCGTTTGAAATTCCTATTCCCAGACGGACTTCTGCGGTGGGGGGGGGTACGTCGATGCGATGGGCTACGACCTGTCGTTCACGCGCGCACCGATCGAGCTCATCGGCAGGGTGCTCGCCCGCATGCGCGAGCTCGGCTTCGGGGAGGTGCACACCCGCGAAGGGCACCGGCCGGATCTCTCCGACCTCCCGGCGAACAAGCGCTGGCGATCGCAGCGCATCGGTGGCGGGGTCGGCGACCCGGGCCCCTGCGGCAGGATCCTCGTCCGCGGCGAGCCGGGGTGGGAGATCATTCCGGAGCTGGCGCCGCGGTCCGACGAGATCATCATCGGCAAGCCCGGCAAGGGCTCCTTCTGCGCCATCGACCTCGAACTCATCCTGCGCACCCGCGGGATCAGCAACCTGATCCTCACGGGCATCACCACC
>JBIIUM010000053.1:0-17788 GCA_044339985.1 Burkholderiales bacterium
TGCTGATGGGCGCATCGCTCACTTTCTGGAGAAACTCTTTCTCCAGGCCGCAACTGCCGCAGCGATATTCGTAGATGGGCATGATATCCCCCGGAAAATGAACGCGAATTATAGACGGGCGCGCACGTCGGCGCGCATGTGGCGCAAGTATGGGCGCGGCGCGGCCGGCTCAAGAGCCCCCCTTCCGCCGCGGCGCCGCGCCCGGTAGCCTTCGCGGCCCGTCTTGCCCGCCCTGACCCGCCATGCTCAACATCACCCGCTGGCCGTACCCCCGCGTCATCGCCCACCGCTGCGGGGGCGTGCATGCACCCGAGAACACCCTGGTGGGTATTCGCGTCGCCGGCTCGCTGCGCTTTGCCGGGGTGGAGTTCGACGTTCGGCTGGCGCGCTATGGTGTGCCGGTGCTGATGCACGACCGCACCCTGGAGCGCACCACCAGCGGCGCGGGGCCGGTGAGCGCGCTCGATGCCGCCGAACTGCGTGCCCTGGACGCGGGCAGCTGGTTCGGCAACGAGTACGCAGGTGAGCACGTGCCAACGTTCCAGGCTGCGGCCACTCTGTGTCGCGGCCTGGGGCTCTGGACCAACGTGGAGATCAAGGCCGATACCGCCGAGGATGCGGCCGAGGCCGGACGGGTGATCGCCGGCCAGGCGGCCCATCTGTGGCGCACCGCCAGCCCGGCGCCGCTGCTCTCGTCGTTTTCGGAGGCAGCCCTGGCGGCCGCCCGGGAAGCCGCGCCCGACCTGCCCCGGGCGCTGCTGGTGCACGCCGCGCCGGCTGACTGGCGCGAGCGCCTGACGGCACTGGGCTGCCGGGCCCTGCACTGTCACCACGAGACCGTCACGCCCGAGCTGGTGGCGGCGCTGCACGAGGCCGGCTTCGCCGTGCTGGCCTACACGGTGAACGCCGTGGGCCGCGCGGTGCAGCTGTTCCAGATGGGTGTGGACGCGGTAGTGACCGACGAGCTGCGCGACGTGCGCCCCGACCTGCCGGCGCTGTTCGGCATCGCAAGCTAGGGCGCCGGCGGCCGCCCCCGGCGCCACCCCGGCGAGTGGCGGCCCCCGGCGCGGCTGCGCTGCCCGCGCAGCGCGTGCCACACCATCACCGGCAGCAGCACCAGGCCCACGAGCCAGTGCAGCAGGCCAGGCGCTTCGTGGGCGCGCTCGCCCGGCAGGTAATAAATGGCCCACCCCGTCGCCGTGAGAAAGGCGAGCACGGCTGCCATGGCGGCGGTGCGTGGCCGAGAGCGCCACGGGCGGCTTCACGGGCGCCCCGAGGCCTCGAGCCAGCGCCACCCGGCAACCGCCGCGCCCGGCGACGGGCGACAGCCCCACCACCTTGGTGAGCGCATCGGCCCACAGAGCGCGGCGCGCGGCTACCGTGACCGCGATGGTGGGCGCCCGCGCCCGGCCGGTGCGAGGGTCCATCAGGGCGAGCCATGGCGCCTGGGCATCGTGGCGCGGCGCGGAGGTGGCGCTGGCGCCGTCCTGCAACGCCAGCACGGGATGGGCGCTGGCGGGGTTCAGCGGCTGGCGCATCCACACCGTGGCGGGCGGGCTTCCGAACACCCGCAGGTCGCCGCCGGCTTCCACCAACCCGCCCACCGCGCCCCCGCGCCGCAACGCCGCCACGGCCACATCGATGGCGTGACCCTTGGCTATGCCGCCGCAGTCCAGCCGCAAGGGCCGGCGAGTGCGGACGATGCCCGGGGCGGGCGGTGCCCCAGTCGGCTGGTCGCGGCGCCGCGCCCCGTGACCGCCCTACTCCCGCCCGGACCTCCAGATGGACCAGATGAGCCACAGGCCATTGAGGGCGGCAATCAGGAACCCCAGCAAGCCGAACACGGGCAGGCCGAGCATTTCGGGGCCGCCCCTTACCGTCATGACGATGGAGGAGCCCACGATGAGCGCGGCAGTCACCACGCCGATGGTGAGCCGGTTGGCGCTGCGGTCGAGCTGGTGACCGAAGTGGTCGAGACGCTTCAGGTCGAACTCGATCTTCATGCGGCCGCGGCGGGCGTCGCGCAGCAGGCGCGACACGTCCCCCGGCAGGCCCTGCAGGGCGGAGATCACCGCCGACAGGGTGTGCTGCACGCGCTTGGCCACGGCGCCTGGCTGGTAGCGGTCGAGGATCACGCCGCGCACGTAGGGCCGCAGGTGGTCCACCAGGTGGAAGTCCGGGTCCAGCTGCCGGCCCAGGCCCTCGAGGGAGATGAGCGCCTTGAACAGCAACGTGAGGTCGGCGGGCAGCACGATGTGGTGGTCGCGCATGATGGCGGTAATGTCGGAGAGCAACTGGCCGAGGCGGATTTCCTGCAAAGACAGGTGCTCGTAGGTGAACACCAGCTCGCCCAGGTCGTTGGCGAGCCGCGCCTCGTCCACATCGGCGGAGGCGGTCCAGTCCAGCAGCACTTCCATCATGCCGCGTTCATCGCGCCGCGACAGGGCGGCAAGCAGGTCCACGATCTGGTCGCGCCGGTTGGGCGACAGACGCCCGGTCATGCCGAAGTCGATGATGCACAGCCGGTTGCCAGGCAGGTAGAAGACGTTGCCGGGATGCGGATCGGCGTGGAAGAAACCGTCGCGCAGGATCATCTTCAGCACCGCATCCGCGCCGCGGCGGGCGAGGATCCTGCGGTCGAGGCCGGCGCGCTCCACCAGCTCCAGATCGTTGCCCGGCACGCCCTCCACATAGTCCTGCACGTTCATCACCGCGCTGGTGTGCTGCCAGTGGATCCGCGGGATGACGATGTTGGGGTCGGCCGCGAAGTTACGCGCGAAGCGGTCCTGTCCTCGCGCCTCGGCGGCCAGGTCGAGCTCGCGATTGAGGGAGCGCCCGAACTGGGCGACCATCTCCACGGGCTGAAAGCGCGCCAGCTCCGGCAGCTCCGACTGGGCCACCGCGGCGATGTAGCCGAGGATGCGCAGGTCGGCGTCGATCTTGGTGCGGATGCCCGGGCGGCGAATCTTGAGCACCACCGCCGTGCCATCGGCCAACCGGGCGCGGTGCACCTGGGCAATGGAGGCGGCGGCGTGGGCGTGCTCATCGAGGTCGCGGAATACCTGATGGGGCGAGGCGCCCAGCGCCTGCTCCAGGTCTGGCAGCAACTCGGCGAAGGGCACCGCGGGCACGGCGGTCTGAAGCTTCTCGAACTCGGTGATCCAGTCGGGACCGAACAGGTCCACGCGCGTGGCGAGCACCTGGCCGAGCTTCACGAAGGTGGGCCCCATGGCCTCCAGGGCCATGCGTACGCGCACCGGCGGTTCGAGACCCTCCAGGGCTGGATCACGACCCCCGGCCAGCATTTCGCCGGCGCGCTCCAGCACCCCCACGGTGCCCGAGCGGCTCACCACATCGCCAAAACCATGGCGCACCAGAATGCCGGCCAGCTCGCGCAGGCGCGGCAGATCGCGCATGGCGTGGAGGGTTTCGAGCAACATGGCGCGATTGTGCGGCCGGATGGCGGCGCCTTCAGGCGCTGGCCGCGTTGGCGGGCCGCATCAGCGCCAGCGAGCCCGGGCCGAACACCTGCAGCGCGAAGCCCAACCCGTCGCTGGCCACGGGCCGCGCGGTGACGCCCGCCGTGGCGCGGCGCGACAGATTCGGCAACAGACCGAGGCTCAGCACCCCCAGCAACAGCAGCCCGAGCACCCAGGCCACGAACAGCATTCCACCCACCGCCCGCGCCGTACCCTCGGGCACGGGGGGCGCCTCCACCAATTCGTGGCGCACACCGCCTGCGATACGCGCCCCCTCGGCCACCCGCGGCGGCGCCGGCGCGCGTTCCAGCAACGCGCCAGCGATGCGTGCCCGCGGCCCCACCCCCACGTCCCGCCCGGCAATCACCACGTCGCCGGCGGCTTCACCGTCGAAGCGCATCGTGCCGCCCGCAAGGTAGAGCGCGGACCCGGCCGCGCCGTCGAAACGCACCGCACTGCCCACCACGGCGCTGTGGCCGCCGAAGCGTGCGCCGCGCCGCGCGGCGCCCGCGGGCGTGCTCAACGGGCGTGACCGCCCTGGTCGAGCATGCGGTCGCGGGCCTTGAAGTACTTGCGGGCGTAGGCCAGCAGCTGACCGTCGGAGGGATGGTCCACCGTTTCCACGCCCATCACCTTGGGCTCCATGACGTGCTCGTGCTTGTGGATGTGGCGGATGAGCTCGAGCTTGGCGCTGCCCGGCCCCACCACCAGGATCTCCTGGGCGCCCTTGAGCAGCTCCACCACCTTGTGCAGGTAGTCGGCCGGGGCGCCGGCATGGCCGGATCCCACCGAGCCGCGCTTGTGGTGCATGTGGGGATGGGAGCCGCCGGCATGGGCGGTGAACTTCTCCACGTCCTCGGGTGTGAAGTGGAACACGTGGGCGTCGGAGTGATCGATCCAGACCACGGCATGGTAGTGCGACATGGGTTTGCCTTCCTGGTTGTTGCCGTCTTGGGAACGGGGCTGCGGGAACTACTTCTTGGGCTGGCCGTGCTGCGCCAGCGTTTCGGACATGGCGGACAGGAAACCGCTGGCGGCCTGGGCCATGCGCTCGCTCATCATGCGCGCGGCCTCCATGCCGTCGCGGGCGCCCTCGCCGGCCACGCCGGCCAAGCGCTGCGAGAACTCGGCCATGGTGCGCGCCACGATGGCGCCGGTGTCGGTGCCGCTGCGGGTGGCGTGGGCGAGGATCTCCTGGGTCTCGGCGCGCACCCTGCCGCCCACGCGCTCGGCGGCGCTGCCCATGGCCGACAACAAGTCGCCTTCCATGTGCTTGAGGCCCTCGAGAGTGCTGCGCAGCTCGGTGTCGTTGAAGTCGCGCGCGCGGGTGGTGAGGTCCTGCATGGCAAGCTGGGTGGCGTGGGCAGACTTGGTGAAGGCCTCGTCCATGCCCTTGAAGGCCTCATCCAGCGCCTGCTTCATTTCGGCGCCACGCTGCTCGGCGCCCGTGGTGACGCCTTCGGCCATGTCGCGCATCACCTCGCGCATGGCGTTGAAGTCGAGCTTGCGCGCCTGTAGGGCGGCCAGGGTGAGGTCGCGCACCCGGGCACGGATGTCTACGCCTGCCATGGAATCGGTCGCGGCGGACTTCAGGTTTTCATCGGCCATTTGGAGCTCCTCGCGGGGGTGGATCACGAGGACATTGTCCGCCGCGGCGCGGCGCGGCGCTTGATACAGGTCAACGGGGCCGGGGCCCGGGGCTCAGGCGGCCTGCTCCAGGGGCGGCGCGGCCGGGTCCTCCGCGGCCAGGTGGGCATCGCCTCGCCAGTGGATGAGTTCAAGGGTGCCGTCCAGATGCTCCACCACGGCGGTGCAACTGTCCACCCAGTCGCCGCAGTTCACATACAGCACCCCGTCCACGTTCTTCATGGCGGCGGCATGGATGTGGCCGCACACCACGCCATCGAAGCCGCGCCCCTTCACGCCGCGGCAGATGGACTCCTCGAAGCCGTAGATGAACTCCAGCGCGCCCTTCACCTGGCGCTTGGCAAACCCCGCCAACGACCAGTAGCCGGGGATGCGCAGCGTACGCCGCGCCCACGACAGCCAGATGTTGAGGCGCACCATCAGGTTGTAGGCAACATCGCCCAGCACCGCCACCCAGCGGTGGTAGCGCGTCACCTGGTCGTACTCGTCGCCGTGCAGCAGCAGCAGGCGCCGGCCGTCGGCGGTGACATGCTCGTGCTCGGCCACCAGTTCGATGTCGCCGAAGGAGGTGCCCACGTACTCGCGCAGCGCTTCGTCGTGGTTGCCCGGCACGAACACCACCTTAACGCCGTGGCGCGCCTTGCGCAGCACCTTCTGCACCACGGTGTTCTGGACGCCGGACCAGTGGATGCCGCGGCTCATGGCCCAGAAGTCCACGATGTCGCCCACCAGGAACAGGTGATCGCATTCGTGGTGCTTCAGGAAGGAGAGCAGCTGCTCCGCTTGGCAGGCGCGCGTGCCCAGGTGGATGTCGGAGAGGAAGATGGAGCGCACGCGGGGCATGGCTCAGGGGCTTGCGGTACGAGACACATGCCCGGCCCGGCGGCAGGCGCGTTCGGGGTCGGGCTTTGGAGAAGCCGCAAGGGGCGGGCGAGTGGCAACGGGCATCGGCGCGAAAACCTAGCGCGCCCGTGTTACAGCGCCGTGAAACCGCCCCTTGTCAATCGAAGCAATGCAGCGCCTGGCGGTTGTTTTCGATGAATTGCCAGTCGTAAACCACCCCCAGCCCCGGGCCTGCAGGCACGGGCACGCAGCCGTCCTGGGCCACGCAGTCGAGCTGGTCGCTGTAGCCGCAGGCGTACACCGGCGGCACGGCGTTGGGCGTGTCCGGCCCCACCAGCGCCACCTCGTAGAAATTGCTGTTGCGCATGGCCGACATGCAGTGCCGGTGCGCCGGCCCGCAGGCGTGAATCTCCACGTCGATGCCGAAGGCCTCGCCCAGGTGGGCGATCTTCATGGCGCCGGTGATGCCCATGTCGTATTCCGGGTCCACGCGCAGGAAGTCGGTGCCGCCCTGCACCAGGAAATCGGCCTTGGGCTCCACGCCACGCACGTGCTCGGTCTGCAGGATGGGCGTGCGGATCATCTCGCGCAGCTTGCGGTGGGCGAAAGCGGAGGTGCCCGAGTCGCGGAACGGATCTTCGTACCAGAAGTAGTTCGCCTCGTCGCAGGCGCGGCCCACGTAGAGCGCGTCGGCGAAGGTGCGCAGCTCGCAGGCCGGGTCGATCATCAGGGTCATGCGATCGCCCATGACCTTGCGCACGTGCAGCAGGTTCTCGGCCTCCTCGCGA
Source organism: Burkholderiales bacterium (assembly GCA_044339985.1). Taxonomy (GTDB): domain Bacteria; phylum Pseudomonadota; class Gammaproteobacteria; order Burkholderiales. The sequence continues at coordinate 6,758 of JBIIUM010000053.1, forward strand.
GGGTTGCCATCGTTCCAGCCGTGGATCTTGAAGGCGCGGTATCCCATGGCATGGCACTGCTCGGCGAAGGCGGCGTACTTCTCCTTGCTGTCCAGGCCGCCGTTGCGGTCGCCGTGATAGGTGCTGGCGTAGGCGGGCAGGCGGGCGCGGTAGCCGCCCAGCAGTTCGCTCACCGAAGCGCCCAGCTTCTTGCCGGCGAGGTCCCACAGGGCGATGTCCAGCGGCCCGTGGCCCATGTGGTCGAACTGGCGCGCCTGCCGCTTGAGATCGTCGTAGATCAGCTCGCGCTGGGCGGCGTCGCGCCCGACCAGGTAGGGCGCCAGCATCAGCGTCTGGCCCAGGGTGGAGGCCGAGGCCACCCAGTGGGTCACGTACTCGCCGCGCAGGCCGTCGTCGGTCTGGATGACCACGGCATACTTGGTGAACCGGGTGCGCGCACCCTTCGAATAGGCAATGGCGCCCACGCCGCCGCCGCGCACCTGCCCCAGGTTGTGGCCTTCGAAGTCGAACACGTGCACTTCCACCCTGTCGATGCGGCTCATGGCGTTTCTCCCGTTTCGATGCAGCGCCGGTATCGGGAGGATAGCAAGCCGGGGCGTCGCCGGCGCCCGGTAAGATCGGGGGCCCGTATACGCTCTGGTCCCGCCATGCGCCGCACGCTGATCCGCACCACCCTCGCCGCCGCCCTCGCTGCCGCCACGCCGGCGGGCGCGGAGGAAGGCGGCATCGAGGCGCCTGCCGTGGACGTGCGCGCCGCCTCCACCGCGGCGTTCCAGCGCCGTGCCGCGGAACTGCAGCGCGGCTTCTACCAATCCACGCTCTCCCTCGCCTCGGCGGTGACCACACGGGCGGAGGCAGGGCAATGCACGGAACTGGCGCGCCAGCGCGCCCGGCGCTACCGCGAGATCCTCGCCTCCGCCCTCGCCGAGGCGGGCAAGGCGGATGCGCTGGCGGCGGAGCATCCCGCCCGGGCGGCGGCGCTCTACCGCCGGGCCGAGCGCATCGCTGGCGGGGTGGTGGCCGGCGCGGCGGCCATCGGCTGCGAGGCGCAGGGGTGAGCGCGCGCCCCGCCGGCCCGCGGATGCCCCCTGGCGTGCTGGCCGGCTTCGTGACCGCCATGGCGGCGGTGATCGCGGCCTCCAACGTGCTGGTGCAGGAGCCGGTCAACGACTGGCTCACCTGGGGCGCCGTCACCTACCCCTTCGCCTTCCTGGTCACCGACCTGGCCAACCGCTTCCACGGCCCGGCCTTCGCCCGGCGGGTGGTGTGGGCCGGCTTCGTCATCGCCGTGGCGGCCTCGACGTGGCTGGCCACGCCGCGCATCGCGGCGGCTTCCGGCACGGCCTTCCTGCTGGCGGAACTGGTGGACGTGCGCATCTTCGACCGGTTGCGTCACCAGGCGTGGTGGCGACCGCCGCTGGTCTCCACGCTGGTGGGCTCCGTGCTGGACACCGTGGTGTTCTTCTCGGTGGCCTTCGCCGGCACGGGCATGCCCTGGATCACCCTCGCCCTGGGCGATCTGGGGGTGAAGTTCGGGCTGGCGCTGGCCACGCTGCTGCCGTTTCGCGCGGCGCTGGCCCTGTGGAGGCCGCAGGCGTGAGGCGGCCGCTCGCGGTGCGCGCTGGCGCGGTCCTGGCAACGCTGGCCTGGGGGCTGGCGGTAGCGGCCGGGCCCCTTGCCAGCGCAAACGACGGGGAGCCGGCAGGCGCGGCCAACGCCGCCCCCATGGACCGCGGCCAGGCGCTGTCGGCCCTGGAGTCCGCGGAAGCGCTGGAGCGACGCCTCGCGGCGCTGCGGCTCGCAAACGCGGCCCTCCCCGAGGACGCGGCGGCCCTGGTGAACGCCCTGCGGGACGAGGACGAGGCGGTGCGCGACCTGGCGGAGGGGGCGCTATGGTCGCTCTGGGGCCGCTCGGGCGATCCCGGCGTGGACGCGCGCCTGCGGCGAGGCACGGCGCTCATGGGCGAGGGCCAACTGGACGAGAGCATCGCCGTGTTCTCGGCCATCATCACGGAGCGACCCGACTTCGCCGAGGCGTGGAACAAGCGCGCCACGGCGCTCTTCCTGAAGGGCGACTACCGCGGCTCCATGGCCGACTGCGCCGAGGTGGACCGGCGCAACCCCCGGCACTTCGGGATGATGGCTGGCATGGGCCAGATGTGGCTGCGCCTGGGCGACCTGGAGAAGGCGGAGGGCTGGCTCACGCGCGCCCTGCAGATCAACCCGAACATGACCAGCGTGGCGGCGATGCTGGAGGCCATCCGCGCCGAGCGCCACCGCCGCGGCCGCCGCGACACCTGAGGCAGCGGCCCCGCGCCCCCGGACGGGCTTGGCGAGGGGTTTCCGGCGCTGCCCCTTGCCGCCCGCCTCGCGCCGCCGAATCAGGCCGCGGCGCGCTGGGTTTCGTTGGCGGGAGAGGAGAACTCGGCCAGCAGTTGCGCCTCCTTCTGACTCGCTGCCTGCAGGTGACGCTCCTTCACGTGGCCGAAGCCGCGGATCTCCTCGGGGATGGAGGCGATGCGCACCGCAAGCCCCAGGTTGCCGGCGTCGAGCTTTGACAGCAGCCCGCGCAGCGTCTGCTCGTACTGGCCGATGAGCGCGCGCTCGGTGCGCCGCTCGGCGGTGCGGCCGAAGATGTCGAAGGGGCCGCCGCGCAGGAAGCGCAGCCTCGCAAGCACCTTGAAGGCATGCCACACCCACGGACCGTACTGCGACTTGCGCAGTTCGCCCGTGGACGGGTCGCGCCTCGACAGCAGCGGCGGCGCCAGGTGGAAGCGCAGGGAATAGTCGCCGTCGAACTGGGCCTCGAGCTTTTTCCTGAACTCGCCGCTGGTGTAGAGCCGCGCCACCTCGTACTCGTCCTTGTAGGCCATGAGCTTGAAGAAGTACCGCACCACGGCCTCGGTGAGCGCGGTGGAGCCCGGCGCCTGGCGTCCCTCGGCGGCGCGCGCCTCGTCCACCAGCCGGCGGTAGCGGCCCGCCCAGGCGGCGTCCTGGTAGTCGGTGAGGAAGGCCACGCGGCGCTCGATCATCTCGTCCAGGGACTCGGACACGCGCACGCTGGCCTGCTTCTCCGCCCTGGGCGCCAGGAGGTTCTGCACCGCGTTCGGGTCGGCCGCGGCGCGGCGGCCCCACAGCAGCGCCGACTGGTTCATCTTCACCGCCGCGCCGTTGAGTTCGATGGCCTTGTTCAGGGCCTCCCACGACACCGGCACGAGCCCGCGCTGCCAGGCGTAGCCCAGCATGAACATGTTGGTGGCGATGGAATCGCCCATGAGCGCGGTGGCCATGCGGTGCGCCTCCACGAACTCGGCATTCTCCGCGCCCACGCCCTTGCGGATGGTGTCCTGCAGCTCGGCCGACGGAAACTTCGCGTTGGCGTTGCGGGTGAAGTCGCCGGTCATCTGGCGGTGCAGGTTCACCACCATGCGCGTGCCCTGGCGGGTGCCGCCCATGGTCTTCTGGCTGGCCGACACCACCAGGTCGCAGCCCAGCACCAGCTTCGCGCCGCCCGCGCCCAGGCGCACGGTCCTGATCTGGTCGGGATGGGCGGCGATCTGCAGGTGGCTCCACACCGCGCCGCCCTTCTGGGCGAGGCCCGCCATGTCGAGCGCCGCGAAGCCCTTGCCCTCCAGGTGCGCCGCCATGCCCACGATGGCGCCGATGGTCACCACCCCCGTGCCGCCCACGCCCGTGACGAGGATGCCGTAGGGCTGGTCGAGCGGCGGCAGCGAAGGCTCGGGCAACGCCGGGAAGGGCCCGTCCACGTTTGCCCCGGACGGCTTGGGAGGGGCCATGCGGCGCACGCCGCCGCCGTGCACCGTGACGAAGCTCGGGCAGAAGCCCTTCACACAGGAATAATCCTTGTTGCAGGCGGACTGGTCGATGAGGCGCTTGCGGCCGAACTCGGTCTCCAGCGGCGTCACGGACACGCAGTTGGACTTCACGCCGCAGTCGCCGCAGCCCTCGCACACCAGGTCGTTGATGAACACGCGCTTGGGCGGGTCTGGATAGAGGTTCTTCTTGCGGCGGCGGCGCTTCTCGGCCGCGCAGGTCTGGTCGTAGACGATCAGGGAAACGCCCTTCTCGCTCGTGAAGCTCTTCTGCACCTCCAGGTAGTCGTCGCGATGGTGCACGGTGACGCCGGGCGCGAACCCGGCGTCGGCGCCGTACTTCTCGGGCTCGTCGGTGACCACCGCGATGCGCTTCACGCCCTCGGCGTGCATCTGCCGGGTGATCTGGGGCACGGTGAGCTGGCCGTCCACGTGCTGGCCGCCGGTCATGGCCACGGCATCGTTGTAGAGGATCTTGTAGGTCATGGTGGCGCCCGAGGCCACCGCCGCGCGCACCGCCAGCGAGCCGGAGTGGAAGTAGGTGCCGTCGCCGATGTTCTGGAAGATGTGGGAGGTCTTCACGAACGGCGCCATGCCCATCCAGCTGGCGCCCTCGCCGCCCATCTGGGTGTAGCCGGCGGTGTTGCGATTCATCCACTGGGACATGAAGTGGCAGCCGATGCCGGCCATGGCCTTGCTGCCCTCGGGCACGCGGGTGCCGGTGTTGTGCGGGCAGCCGGAGCAGAAGTAGGGCGTGCGCTCCATGGCGGGCTTTTCCGGCTCGCGGCCGCGCAGGCGTTCCTGCTCGGCCACGCGCGCGGCCAGTTGCTCGTCGTGACCGGCTTCGAGGATGCGCCGGCCGATGGCGATGGCGATCTCGTTGGGATCGAGCGCGGCGTTGCTCTGGAACAGCAGCCGGCCGGCGCGGTCGTTCTTGCCCTCCACCATGGGGGCGCCGGGGATGCCGTAGAGCGCGTCCTTGAGCTGCGGCTCGATGAGCGCGCGCTTCTCCTCCACCACCAGCACCTGCTCCAGGCCCTCGGCGAAGCGGCGCGCGCCCTCGGGCTCGAGCGGCCAGGTCATGCCCACCTTGTAGACGCGCAGGCCGAGGCGCGCGGCCTCGGCGTCGTCGATGCCCAGGTAGGCGAGCGCCTGGCGCACGTCCATGTAGGACTTGCCGCAGGTGGCGATGCCGAAGCGCGCCTTCGGGCTGTCCATGACCACGCGGTCGATGGCGTTGGCGCGGGCGAAGGCCTTCACGGCCTCGATCTTCACGCGGTGCAGGCGCGCCTCCTGGTCCAGCGGCTGATCGGGGAAGCGGATGTGCGGGCCGCCGGGCGGAAAGGCGAAGTCCTCGGGGATGCGGATGCGGATGCGCTCGGGGTCCACGTCCACGGAGGCGGTGGCGTCGATGGTGTCCTTCATGCACTTCAGCCCGACCCACACTCCCGCGTAGCGGGACAGCGCCCAGCCCACCACCCCATAGTCGAGCAACTCCTGCACGCCGGCGGGGTTGAGCACCGGGATCATGGCGTCCACCATGGCGAACTCGCTCTGGTGGGCGGTGGTGGAAGACTCGCAGGTGTGGTCATCGCCCATGAGCGCGAGCACCCCGCCCCTGGGCGCGGTGCCGGCCAGGTTGCCGTGGCGGAAGGCGTCTCCGGTGCGGTCCACGCCGGGGCCCTTGCCGTACCAGATGGCGAACACCCCGTCGTACTTGTTGTCGCCGTCCAGGTGCGCCTGCTGCGTGCCCCAGCAGGCCGTGGCTGCGAGATCTTCGTTCACGCCGGGGTTGAAGACGATGTGGTGCTCGTCCAGCAGCTTGCGCGCCGCGGTGAGCTGCTGGTCATAGCCGCCCAGCGGGCTGCCGCGGTAGCCGGAGATGTAGGCCGCCGTGTTCAGCCCTGCGGCCAGGTCGCGCCGGCGCTGCATCATCGGCAGGCGCACCAGTGCCTGCGTGCCCGTGATGAAGATGCGGCCCTTGTCGAGGGTGTACTTGTCGGACAGGGAAACGTCGATCAGTGCCATGGTGTGCTCCGCGGCGCGGGTGTACCCGCGTCCTTGTGCTGGTGAATGCCGCATTCTGCCAAAGCGGGCGGCAGGAGGATGTCCTTCAGGCCCTCAGCGCTCGATCACCACCTTGCCGGTGTGAGCAGCCCCGGCCAGGTGATCGTAGGCCGCGCGCGCCTCGTGGAAACCGAAACTGCGGTGGATGGGCGGGCGCAGCCCGGAGGTAGCAATGGCGCGGTTCATGTCCTCGAACATCTCGCGCGAGCCCACGTAGATGCCCTGCACCTTCACGCCGCGGCGCAGGATGGCAGCGGTGCTGACGGGGCCGGCAACCCCGGTGAGCACGCCGATCATGGCCACCGTGCCGCCCAGCCGCACGGCGGCCAGCGATTTCTCGAAGGTGCCCGCGCCGCCCACCTCCACCACGATGTCGGCGCCCCGGCCGCCGGTGAGTTCGAGCACCGCCTTGTCCCAGTCCGGTTGTGCGCGGTAGTTGATGGTGGCGTGGGCACCAAGTCCCGTGGCCACCGCGAGTTTCTCGTCGCTGCTGGAGGTGACGACGACCCGCGCGCCGGACAAGCGCGCGAATTGCAACGCGATCAGCGACACGCCGCCTGTGCCCAGGCACAGCACCGTGTCGCCCGGCTTGAGGCCGCCGGCGTGCACCAGCGCGTTCCACGCCGTCACCGCGGCGCAGGGCAGGCAGGCGCCCTCTGCATCGGTGAGGTGCGCCGGCACCTTGACGACCCCCTGCTCGGAGAGCACCACGTGCTCGGCCAGCATGCCGTCGATGGCGCCGCCCAGCGCGCTGCCTGGCGCTTCGGGCGGAATGCCGCCGCCGAGCCACGCCTGCATGAAACAGCCGGCCACGCGATCGCCCACCTTCACGCGACTCACGCCCGGGCCCGTGTCCACAACTTCGCCCACGCCGTCGGAGAGCGGTATGCGCCCGAGCGGCGGCGGCCCGCCATAGCTGCCGCGGGCGGTGAGCAGGTCGCGATAGTTCAGTGACCAGGCCTTCATGCGCAACAGCACCTGGCCCGGCCCGGGGCTGGGATCGGGCCGCTCCACGGCGGTGAGGCTGTCGAGACCGGGCTTGTGCTGCAATTCGTAGGCTTTCACGGAGTCAGTCCTGGTAGGGCGCGGACGGCCAGAGGGGCTATGGTAGGCTGGAAGCGTGGATGCTCCACGACTCACGCACGGAACAGCACTGTTTCCGCTCCGGCTCGAACCCATGGAAAACCTCTCCGCCCTGGTGATCTTCGCGCGCGTCGTGGACGCCCAGGGCTTCAGCGAAGCGGCGCGGCGGCTGGGCATGTCGCCCTCGGTGGTGAGCAAGCAGGTAACGCGGCTGGAAAAATCCCTCGGTGCGCGGCTGCTCAATCGCACCACCCGCAAGCTCGCTCTCACCGAACTGGGCGCCATGGTCTACGAGCACGCCCATCGCATCCTGCGCGAGGCCGAAGCGGTGGAGCTGGCGGTGCAGAACCAGCAGTCGGCACCGCGCGGCACCCTGCGCCTGTCGGCGCCGGCGGTGTTCGGCACGCTGCACCTCACGCCGCTGGTGTCGAAGTTTCTCGCCCGCCACCCCGACGTGCGCGTGGAGCTGACGCTCTCCGACCGCATCGTGCCCGACCTGGTGGAAGAGCGGCTGGATGCCGCCTTCGTCATCGCCACCCGGCCCACGGACAATTTCGTGGCGCGTCGCATGGCGCCCATCCGCTGGATCCTTTGCGCGGCGCCGGCCTATCTGGCGCGCCATGGGTCGCCCGCCACGGTGGCCGACATCGCTCGCCACAACTGCCTGGCCTTCCCCGCCCTGGTGAGCGCGGGCGCGTGGCGCTTCCGGGTGGGCGATCACGAGGAGCTGGCCAGTGTGTCGGGCAACTTCAGCGCCAACTCCATCATGGCGCTGCGCACCGCAACCCTGGATGGGCTGGGCCTGGCCGTGCTGCCCACCTTCCTGGTGGGGCCCGACCTGAAGGAAGGCCGGCTCGAGGCGCTGCTGCCGGGTTGCCGCCCGTTCCTCGATTCGGCACTGCAGGCCATCTACCTGCCGGGGCGGCCCCTGCCGGCCAAGGTGACGGCCTTCCTGGACCTGTGCCTGACGGAGTTCGGCCCCATCCCCTGGTGGGAGCGGGGGCTCAAGCTGCCCGAGGCCTGAGCAAAGCGCGCCGCGCCCCCCTGAGGCGACCGGAAACGCTCAGAAAGGAACGTCGTCTTCCAGGTCGTCGAATTTGCCGCTCGAGCGGTTGGAGGCACCCTGGCCGCGGGAAGCGCCGCCTCGGGCGTTGCCGCCACGGTCTTCGGAGGATTCGTCCATGGGCGCCCCGCCACCCCCGCCCATGCCGCCGCGGGCGCCTAGCATGGTCATGCGGTCGGCGCGGATCTCGGTGGTGAAGCGCTCCTGGCCTTCCTTGTCGGTCCACTTGCGGGTTTGCAATCGCCCCTCAATGTAGACCTGACTGCCTTTCTTGAGATATTCGCCCGCGATCTCGGCCTGGCGGCCGAAGAAGGCAATGCGATGCCATTCCGTGGCCTCCTGCTTGTTGCCGTCCTTGTCCTTCCAGGTATCAGTGGTGGCAATGCGGATGTTGGTGACGGCATCGCCGCTGGGCATGTAGCGCGTTTCCGGATCGGCGCCAAGATTGCCGATCAGGATCACCTTGTTGACGGACCCCATGGTCTTTCCCCCTCGAGAAGTCGAAGCACATTTTGTTCGTCGAAACCGCGGCTGTCCACTTTCAGCACCGCCGCGGCGCCGTCTGGCGAAATTGCCGCCTCGCGCACGCCGGGCAACGTGCGCAGGCGCATGGATAACCCCGCCGCCGCCGCCGCATCCAGCTCCGGCACCGGATAGCGGCGCAGTTGCGGCACCGATACCCTGCCCGCCACCATGAGCCAGGCCAGGGCGGCGAGGGCGCACCCCCACAGCACACCCTCGGCACCCGCGCGCTGGGAGTACCACCCGCCCGCCACCGCGCCGCAGAAGGCGCCGAGGAACTGAGTGCTCGCATAGGCGCCGATGGCCGCGCCCTTGGCGCGCGTCGGCGCAATGCGCGAAATGAGGGAGGGCAGGAGCGCCTCGAGCACGTTGAAGGCGGTGAAAAACAACAGCAGAGCGCCCCCGAGGGCGAGCAGCCGCGGTCCCGCCCAGGCGAGCAGCGCGAAGGACAACGCCAGCGCCGCCACCGCAGCCACGAAAACCTGCCGCTGCCGCTGGCCACGCTCGGCGGCCACGATGCCGGGGATCATGAGCACGAAGGAGCCCAGCATCACGGGCAGATACACCTGCCAGTGATGATTGGCCGCCAGCCCATTGGCGCGCAGTTCGAAGGGCACCACGGCAAACAGCGCCATGAGCACCGCATGCAGGATGAAGACGCCGAAATTCAGACGCATCAGCTGCGGGTCGGCAAGTACGGTGGCAAGCGGTGGCGCGGGCTCGGGCGTACGGCCCGCGGCTGGCGGATCGGGAATTCCGAAGCGCACCAGCGCCAGGGCGCCCAGGGCCAGGCAACCGGTGAGGGCGAAGATGCCCGGCACGCCCACCCAGGCGTTGAGAAGGGGTCCGGCCACCATGGACAGGGCGAAGGTAAGGCCCACGCTGACGCCGATCACGGCCATGGCGCGGGTGCGCACGCTGTCGCGGGTGAGATCGGCCGTGAGCGCGGTGACAGCGGCGGACACCGCCCCCGAGCCCTGCAGGATGCGCCCGGCGATCACCCAGGCCATGTCGGTGGCCAGCGCGGCCACGAAACTGCCGGCGGCGAACAGCAGCAGGCCGAGGTAGATGGCGGGCTTGCGTCCCCAGCGGTCGGACAGCCAGCCGAAGGGGATCTGCAGCAGCGCCTGGGTGAGCCCGTATGCGCCCAGGGCCACGCCCACCAGGGTGCGGTCGGTGCCGCCGGGCAGGCTTTCGGCATACAGGGCGAACACCGGCAGGATGACGAACAGGCCGAACAGGCGCAGCCCTACGATGGCCGACAGGCCAGCCGTGGCACGCCGCTCATGCGCGTTCATGCTCTCGGCGGCTGGGGGATGAGACGGGGCGTCGGGGGACAAGGCCGAAACGGCGGGTGGGAAGCGAAAACGAGGCCGCGTATATTAGCGGATTGCCCTTTTGCAACCCGCATCCACCATGGCCCTGGCTCCCGGCACATCATCGCCGACCGACTGCGCTGCCCTGCCGCCCGCACGCGAGCGCGGGGGCGCGCCGGGCGAGACCGGTGTCATCCGCGTGCGCGGTGCCCGCACCCACAACCTGAAGAACGTTGATCTGGACCTGCCCCGGGGCAAGCTGGTGGTGATCACCGGCCTGTCGGGCAGTGGCAAGTCCTCGCTGGCCTTCGACACTCTCTACGCCGAAGGCCAGCGCCGCTATGTGGAATCGCTGTCCGCCTACGCGCGCCAGTTCCTGCAACTCATGGCCAAGCCGGACGTGGATCTCATCGAAGGCCTGTCGCCGGCCATCGCCATCGAGCAGCGCAGCGCCAGCCACAACCCGCGCTCCACCGTGGGCACCATCACCGAGATCCACGACTACCTGCGACTGCTGTTTGCCCGCACCGGGGAGCCACACTGCCCCGACCATCAGGTAGCCCTGGCGGCGAAGACCGTTTCGCAGATGGTGGACGCGGTGCTGGCGCTGCCGCCGGAGACGCGCGTGATGATCCTCGCGCCCGTGGTGGTGGATCGCAAGGGCGAGCAGACCGAGCTGTTCGAGGACCTGCGTGCCCAGGGCTTCGTGCGCGCGCGCGTGGATGGCGACGTGGTGGAGATCGACCCGCCCCCGGCACTGGGCAAGTCGCGCAAGCACACCATCGAGGTGGTGGTGGACCGGTTGCGCGCACGGCCCGAGGCACGGCAGCGGCTGGCCGAGTCCTTCGAGACGGCGCTGCGGCTCTCCGACAGCCGTGCCATCGTGGCAGTGGGCGAGCCCGGGGACGGGCAGCGCGAGCTGGCCTTCTCGGCGCGCTTTGCCTGCCCGGTGTGCAACTACTCGCTGCCCGAACTCGAGCCGCGGCTGTTTTCCTTCAACAACCCCATGGGGGCCTGCCCGCGCTGCGAGGGGCTGGGCAGCGTGAGCTTTTTCGACCCCAAGCGGGTGGTGGCTTTTCCAGGCCTGTCCCTGGCGGCCGGCGCGGTGAAGGGCTGGGACCGGCGCAACCAGTTCTACTACCAGATG
>JBIIUM010000222.1:0-5142 GCA_044339985.1 Burkholderiales bacterium
CGTACGCCGCCGCCACGCCAGCGTGGTGGAGCTCATGTCCAAGGGTCAGGGCTTCACGGCCAGCGACCGGCTGCGGCTGCTGGCGGTTTATCAGGAGGTGGTGAGCGGCGTGTTGCCGCGCTGGCGGGCGCTTGCCGAGCGCGGCCAGGTGGAGCTGTCCTGCACACCCCACGACCATCCGCTGGGGCCGTTGCTGCTCGACTTCGCCGCTGCCCGCGAAAGCCAGCCCGCGCTGTCCCTGCCGCTATCGCCCTGCTATCCAGGTGGCCGCACCCGCCTGGAGACCCACCTGGATCGCGCACTGCGCAGCCACGCGCAGCGCTTCGGCGCGCGGCCCCAGGGCGTATGGCCGGCCGAGGGTGCCGTTTCGGAGTCCGTGCTCGACCTGCTGGCCGCCGCTGGCGTGCGCTGGAGCGCCAGCGGCGAGGGCGTGCTGCATGCAAGCCTTCAAGCCGCTGGCCGCGGCGGGGAAAGCGTCCGCGCGCCCTACCGGTGCCACCGCTGGCGCGACAGCGGCCTGAGCGTGTTCTTCCGCGATGACCGCCTCTCCGACCTGGTGGGGTTCGAGTACAGCGACTGGCACGGGCGCGACGCGGCTGGCCATTTCCTGGAACAGGTCCGGGCCGTGGGCGCCGCCGCGCCCCCGGACGAAGCCACCGTGGTGAGTGTCATCCTCGATGGCGAAAACGCCTGGGAGTACTACCCCTACAACGGCTACTTTTTCTTCGAGGATCTCTACGGCGCCCTGGAGAGCCATGCCGGCATTTGCACCACCACCTTCGCCGAGGTGGTGGCCGAGGGTCCAGCGCCCGGCGCACCCCTGCAGAGCTTGCGCGCGGGCAGCTGGGTGTACGGCAATCTCTCCACGTGGATCGGGTCGGCCGAGAAGAATCGCGCCTGGGATCTGCTGTGCGAGGCCAAGCGCCACTACGACCTGGTGATGGCCAGCGCGCGCCTGGATGCTGCGGCGACGAGCGCCGCTGAACGCCAGCTGGCGGTGTGCGAAAGCTCCGACTGGTTCTGGTGGCTGGGCGACTACAACCCCGGCGCCGCCGTGGCCAGCATGGAACAGGTGTTCCGCGCCAACCTCGCGGCGCTGTACCGGCTGCTGCAACTGCCGGCGCCGGCGGCCCTCGACAAGCCGCTCAGCCACGGCGGCGGCGAAGCCGAACTTGGCGGCGCCATGCGCCGCGCCTCTTGAAGGCCGCTGCGTGACCCGCTCCATCTCTTTGCTGTTCGGGGTGCACGCCCACCAGCCCGCGGGCAACTTCACCGAGGTGGTGGAGGAAGCCCACGAAAAATCCTACCGGCCGTTCCTGCGGACGGTGTACCGCTACCCGGAGTTCCGCTTCGCCATCCACCTGAGCGGCTGGCTGCTCGAACAACTGCTGGAGCGCCATCCCGAAGACCTTGCGCTGTTGCGCCAGATGGTGAGCCGCGGGCAGTGCGAGCTGTTCGGCGGCGGCGACATGGAGCCGGTGCTGGCGGCCATTCCAGCGCGCGACCGGTTGTCGCAGATCGAGGCGCTGTCGTCGCGGCTGGAAGCGGGCCTCGGCGCACGGCCGCAAGGCGCCTGGCTCACGGAGCGGGTGTGGGAATCCTCGGTGGTCACGGCGCTGCACGCCGCCGGCCTGCGCTACGTGATGGTGGACGACTACCACTTCCTGTGCGCCGGCCTCGACGCCGAGGCGCTGGGCGGCTGGTTCTCCACCGAGGAAGGCGGCGAGCGGCTCGACCTGTTTCCCATCTCCGAAGCGCTTCGCTACCGCCTGCCCTTCGCGCCCGCCCGCGAGGCGGTGGCATGGATCGAATCGCAGGCGCGCGAGGGCGGCGGCGAGGCGGCCATCTATTTCGACGACATCGAGAAGTTCGGCATCTGGCCCGACACCTACGAGTGGGTGTTCGAGCAGCGCTGGCTGGAGCATTTCATCGAGGGCGTGCTCGCCTCGCCGGTGATCCGCACGCGCCACTTCGCCGAGTTTCACCGCGAACAGCACGGCCGCGGCGTGGTGTACCTGCCCGCCACCTCGTACCTGGAAATGGGCGAGTGGTCGCTGCCGGCGGCGCGCGCCGCCGACTACGCGGCGCTGCTCGAGGCCCAGAAGGCAGCCGGCCACTACGAACGCTTCAAGCCTTTCCTGCGGGGCGGCATCTGGCGCAACTTCATGAGCCGCTACCCCGAGGCCAACTGGATGCACAAGCGCATGCTCGGCCTGTCCGCGCGGCTCGCCGCGCTGCCCCGGGCCGATGCACGGCTGCGCGCGCTGCTGCACCGGGGCCAGGCCAACGACGCCTACTGGCACGGCCTGTTCGGCGGGCTGTACCTGCCGCACCTGCGCCGCGCGGTGTGGAATGCGCTGCTGTCGCTGGAGCGCGAGCTGGAGCAGCTCGCCCCTTCCGCGCCGGCGGCGCGACAGGATGCCGATCTGGACGGGCACGACGAGCTGCTGCTGCGCGCGCCCGGCCTGGTGGCGGCGCTGCGCGACGACGGTCACGCGGCGCTGGTGGAGTTCTCCTTCCTGAAGCTGGCGCACAACTTCGGCGACTCGCTCACGCGGCGTGCGGAGCACTACCACGGACGCATCGGCGAACAGGCCTCGTCCCATGCGGGCGAGGGCATCGCCTCCGCGCACGACCGGGTTGCCTTCCGCCACGCCATCACCCGCGCCGATGCCGAACCCGACGCTCGCAACCGCGCCCTGTTTCTCGACGCCTGGGAGCCCCACGAGGGCGCCGCCACATGGCCCCGCTACCGGCCCGCGCACGGCGAGGAGGCCGCATTCCGCGCCCCGGTGGCGGGCGGGGCGGTGCACAAGCGCTACGTTTTTCACGACGGTGCGCTGGCGGTGTCCTGGCAACTGGAGCCCGGAGACGCGGGCACCTGGTGCAGCGAGCTGAACCTCGCCATGCCAAGCTGCGACGGCTTCCTGGGCCGCTACCGCGGCGAGGACGGTGTGCTGGGCGGTTTCGGCGAGCGCCATGTCCTGGAGAACTGCGCCCGCCTGCGCCTGGAAGACGGCGTGCTGGGCGGCGGCGTGGAAGTGCTCATGGACCCGCCGGCCCGAGTCACGGCGCAGCCGCTGCACACCGTGTCGCAGTCGGAGGCCGGCTTCGAGAAGGTGATGCAGGCTGCCACCCTGACGCTGCGCTGGCCCGTGCCTCCCGCCCGGGTGAGCGTATCGGTGCGGCTGCGGCCCTTCAGCGGCGTCGAGCCCTGAAATGCAACCCGACTCGCCAGCCCGGGAACCTCGGGGCGCCGCAAGGCGTCAACCACGTTGACGCCAGGTCCGTTGCGTCCCATGCTTGAACCGAAGCAGCCCCGTGAACCTCGTCCCGGCATCGGGGCCTGGGCACCTCACCCGCCAGGAGGAAACGCCGCCATCGCCCCCGCCAGGCCGCACTGCGAAATCCCGCCACGAGGAGCACGAAGATGCAGACGCAACTGCAGATCACTTTCCGCGACACGCCCCACTCCGATGCGCTCGAAAGCCACATCCGCGAAAAGGTGCGCAAGCTCGAGTCGATCTTCGACCACATTCAAGGCTGCCACGTAACCGTGGAACAGCCCCACCGCCACAAGCACCAGGGCAAGCACTTCTGCGTGCACATCGACCTGCGGGTGCCGGGCTCCGAACTGGTGGCCAACCTTCACCATCACGAAGATCCCTACGTGGCCCTGCGTGATGCCTTCGACGCCGCCAAACGCCAGCTCGAAGACTACGCCCAGCGCCTGCGCGGCGAGGTCAAGCGACACGACAACGGCCGGCGCGAGTCCGCCATCGAAGACACCCAGGCGCAATCCCCCGAATCCTGACGGCGCCAGTGTCGCACCGCACCGCGAGGGGCAGCCGAGGCTGCCCCTCGGCGCTTTAAGATCGCCCCTGATCAAAAAAAACGGGGGAGGGCATGAAGAAGACAGCCGCAGAGTTGCGCAGCCAGCGGTGGTTCGCCACCCAGGACCTGCGTGGGTTCGGGCACCGCAGCCGCATCCTGCAGCTCGGCCACGAGCGCGAGGACATGGAGGGCAAGCCGGTCATCGCCATCATCAACACCTGGAGCGAGGTGAACCACTGCCACTCGCATCTGCGCGAACGGGCCGAGGAGGTGAAGCGCGGCGTGTGGCAGGCGGGCGGGTTTCCCATCGAGATGCCGGCCATCTCGCTGGCGGAGGTCTTTCAGAAGCCCACCACCATGATGTACCGCAACTTCCTCGCCATGGAAACCGAGGAACTGCTGCGCTCCTACCCCATTGACGGCTGCGTGCTCATGGGTGGCTGCGACAAGACCGGGCCGGGGCTGGTCATGGGCGCCATCAGCATGAACCTGCCCGCCATCTTCGTGCCCGCCGGCCCCATGCTGCGCGGCAACTGGCAGGGCCGCACCCTGGGCTCGGGCTCGGACGCGTGGAAGTACTGGGACGAGCTGCGCGCCGGCAACATCACCGAGAAAGACTGGCAGCAGATCGAAGAGGGCATCTCGCGCTCGCCGGGCACCTGCATGACCATGGGCACCGCCTCCACCATGACCGGCATCATCGAGGCGCTCGGCTTCTCGCTGCCCTCGGCCTCCACCATCCCCGCGGTGGACTCCAACCACGCCCGCATGGCCAAGGCAAGCGGCCGGCGCATCGTGGAGATGGTGTGGGAAGACCTCACGCCGCGACGCATCCTCTCGCCGCAGTCCGTGGACAACGCCGTCCGTGTGCTCATGGCCCTGGGGGGCTCCACCAACGCGCTCATCCACGTGATCGCCATGGCAGGCCGCGCCGGCATCCCGCTCACCCTCGACCGCTTCGAGGAGCTCGGCCGCCAGACCCCCTACCTGGTGAACATGCGCCCGGCCGGCCAGTACCTGATGGAAGACTTCCACTACGCCGGCGGCATGGCCGCGCTCCTGGAAGGCATGGGCGCGCTTCTGCACCGCGACGCCCTTACCTGCACGGGCCGGACGCTGGGCGAGAACGTGGCCGGCGCGCGCATCCACCTGCCCGACGTGATCCGCACCCCCGACAACCGCATCCAGCCCGAGGGCGGCCTGCGGGTGCTGCGCGGCAACCTCGCGCCCGACGGCGCCGTCATCAAAGCCAACGCCGCCGACCCGCGCCTGCTGCAGCATACCGGCCGCGCCGTGGTGTTCGACAAC
>JBIIUM010000223.1:0-5134 GCA_044339985.1 Burkholderiales bacterium
CGCGCCGCATCGAAGACGGGGTCGCCCTCGGTGCGCCGATACACTCCGTCGAGCATCAGGCAGTGCAGGTGGATGTTGAGATTCGCTGCCAATCCGAATCGCTGGATGGGCGTGACCGCGCCTGCGTCGGCGGCGGTGCGCTTCAGTCCCGACTGGCTGATCAGGAACCCCGTGATGACCCGGTGCACGATGACCAGCACCGGTGTGAGCAACACGGGACGGGCGGCAGGCAGACCCGGCCACCGGGCAGCCGGGCAACGCCGCCCCGCACAGGCGGATGCCCGCGGGTCTCGGTTATCCTCCCGACGAGGCCCTGCCGATCCCCCGGCGGCCCATGGAGGAGGTGCCCGTGTGATGCGTGCCGCGCCCTGGCAACCCCGCATCGTGGTGCTCGGCGCCGGCATGTCCGGCCAGCAGCTCAAGTGCCTGCCGGTCATGCACGAGTTCACTCGCGAATGCCTGGCCATCGCCCGCGCAGCGCGGCCGTGACGTTGGCCCACTGACGCAGCCCTTCGCCATCCGGCCTCGCAAGCTGAGGCCGGCACAGGCGATGCGCGTAGCCTCTGGCCGCGGTCGCCAGCCGGCGCCCCGACAGGTCGCGTACTAGGCTCGTGTCGCAGGTTGCGACGCCGTCCACGGCGCCCGTCGGGCCACCGGCGACAGGGCGCGATCGACAGACTGTGACGACCGATGACCTTGCCCCACGTCCCCGTTGCCCGAATGCCCCGCCGTGCGCCGCGCCAACGCGCAGGCGCGGACCGGGCACGCGCCGCCGTGCTGGGCCTGGCGTTCGCGGTGGGCGGTTGCTGGGCGGATCAGAGCGAAGGCGGGAGCGCTGGCATGTTCAGCTTGTTCGAGGGCAAGAAGGCCGCGCAGGCGGTCACTGCGGTGCATGCCGAGGTGGGTGCCGGCCTGGTGCGGGCTGCGAGTTTTCCTGCGGCGCCTGCGCCGGCGCTGGTCGCCGAGGTGGGCCGCTGCACCAAGGTTGCGGTCGAGAGGCGCCCGCCGGCAGCCAGCTTCGTCGGCCAGGCGGTTGCGGGGCGGAGCGCGGTGGCCTACCGGGTCGCGGGCGTGACTGGGCAGCCGCCGCTGGCGCTGGTCAACCGAGGTGGCCGCAATCCCAGCTTCGCGCTCTGGGAACTGGGCACGGAGGCCCAGCCCAACTTCACCAGGTCGCGCGCCGTCAAGCTGGACCCGGCGCAGGCGGCCTGGGTGGGGTTCCAGGCGCTGGGCGTGGCCTGCCTGCCGGCGCGCCAGCTGCTGTTGGCGGTGCAGTACACCGAGCCCGAGGCCCGCGACGCCTTGTATGTCTATGACATGGTCGGCAATGCATTCCGCGCGCTGGGACGGATCGAGCCCGACACCTCGGCCGGCCCGCCGTTCAAGTACTTCGACACGCTCGCGGCCGGCCGCCAGGCAGTGCTGGTGCGCTACGGCAGCGATGCACAGCGGCTGGCAGCCGAGGTGTATGTCAACCGCCTGAACCGTGTGCTGCTGTTTTCGGCGCACCATCCGCAAGGCCTGGAAGTGCTCAAGCTGGCAGTCGACGATGGCAACATCCGGCGCTGGGCGCTGCAGGGCAAGACCCTGTGGCTGGCCACGGTCGACGAGCGCGTCGCGGGCAAGCAGGTGAATCAGGTCTGGTCGCTCGACCTGTCCCGGCTGTTGCCCTGATCCTGGGCGCGCCTGCGGCCCACCACGCCGGGAGAGCTGCACCATGCCCGTGGATGACGTCCTGACGCCGATGGGGGCATCCTACATCGCCACCAACGCCTACTTCACGCTGAAGGACTGCATGCGGTACGACCCGTCCAATCCGGGCAGCAAGCCGCAGGCTGCCCCCGCGACGCGATCCAATGGGCAGAACCGCGTGTTCGGGCCCGGCAATGCCGGGCGGCACGATCCGCGGAACATCAACCCGACCTTGCACAACACCGGGCTGGCCAGTGCCAACCTGAGCCGGGTGTTCTCGGGCAACACCGGTTTGTCGACTTGCTCGGGTTTTTGCTACCTGCTGCAGTACAAGCAGGACACGCGCCGGCATGTTGTGATCGCCCCCCGCGGCACCCGCCCGGAACTGGGCGCGCCCGACCTGCTTACCGACCTGCGCGGCGCGATGACCTCCTTCGCCAGTTATGGCCCGGTTCAGCCGCGGTCAAAGGCGTCGCGCCCCTCGATGAACAGCGCCATGTTGCGGTTTTCGTGGTCGCACTTGTCCTGTGTTTCCTCCATGCAGACGAAGGCGTCCTCCCCGGCGCCCGCGGGGGAGCGGGCAGCGATGGCTGCCATTAGCAGCGCAGCCGCCAGCCCGCGGGCGCCGGGGTTGGATGAGGGGTTCATGTGGTCACTTCCCAAGCTTGGCGAGCGCTGAAGCCTTCGCGGATTCGAAATAGAACTTCGCTGTGCTGAACTGGCCGCTGGGCCCCACTTCGTACAGGCCCACCATATCGATCTTGACCCCATCGCCCGTGGCGCGGTCGGTGGCCTCCCAGGTTAAGACGATGGCCGCCGAACCTCCCTGCACGAACATCTTCTGCACCTGGAAGCTCGCCTTGTAGGCCTTGAACTCGGCGTCGAAGGAGCGCGCCAGCTCGGTGCGGCCCGACTGGCGCGACAGCGGCGTCTCGCGCGTGGTGTTATAGGCGAAATACTTCAAGAAGCACGCGCTGTCGCCCGTCTCCATGGCGGTGTTGTATTCCGCCATGGCCTCCTTGACCAGGTGTTCCACCTGCATTTCCACCGAGCCCGCCGCCGAGGCTGCACGCCATGGCGCCGCACAGAGGGCAACCAATAACAGCGCGATGGTGAAGAGCGCTGTAAATCGGGACATGAGGCAGTTCCTCCAGGATGGGCGCGGGCGCCACTCAAGACCTTGGTGCGGCTGGACGCAGCCCCTCTGCCCTCCGCAGAGTTGCAGGCCCGAGGCCCGCGGCGCGCAACTCGATCCGCCGCCAGGGGCGCTGAGCGCGATGGGTGTCCCCGCTGTTGGCGCCTTGGCAGGAAGGGTCACGCACGAGATATCATAAGCTTTGGAGCCCCGCGCGGGGTGGGCAAAGCGTCTCCCGCGCGATTGCTTCCCGTCCGTTCCGTGTTCTGGAGAGATCATGGTCCTGCCGCTGCCAGTGATCGTGCTGTTCTTGAGCGCATGTTTTGCGATGTCGGCGGTGCCTGCCCATGCGGGCGAGCCGGGCGTTACCGTGTTGGTCACCGATTTGCGCGAGCGTCCCTTCCTGGATGCGCGCAGCCTCACCCAGTTGGCGGCCCAGAGCCGCCTCGAGGTTCTTGATCGCCAGGGCGGGTGGATGCGGGTGAAGGCCGCGGGCCGTGAAGGCTGGGTGCGGCTGCTGGCCGTTCGGCTCGACGCGCCGTCCTCGGAATCGGGCGCGGGCAGTTGGATGACCCGTTTCGGTTTTTTTCCGGGGCGCACACGTTCAAACGGTTCCGTATCGGCGACGGTGACCACCGGCATCCGTGGACTCTCCCCCGTGGAACTGGCGAACGCCGAACCGGACCCCGAGCAGGTGCAGCGCCTACAAACCTTCCGGGCCACCCCGGAGCAGGCGCAGGGCCATGCCGTGGCCGCAGCCCTTTCCACCTTTCCCGTCCTGGTTTTTGACGAACACGGCAAACCCGTGAAGGGCCAACCGTGAGGATGGTCATGTCCTGGGCAGGGGCATTGGCTATGGCCATTGCCATCGGCGGATGTTCCTCCGATCCGCGCAAGACGCGCCAGATGCTGGAAGGCTTCGGCGGCGTGGGCACGGTTTTCAAGAACCTCTACGACTTGGCGCCGGTGAGCGAACGGGAGGAAATCCTAATCGGCGAGGGCGTCGCCGCCACGCTGCTGGGAGCGAGCCCTCTGGTGGAAGACCCATCCCTGCAACGCTACGCCAACGAGGTTGGCCTTTGGATCGCGCGCCATACCGAGCGACCGGATTTGCCTTGGGCATTTGGGGTGATCGACAGCCAGCACCTCAATGCCTTTGCCACGCCAGGGGGAAATGTTCTCATCACCCGTGGACTCATGAAGGCGATGCGCAGCGAATCAGAACTGGCAGGCGTGTTCGCGCACGAGATCGCGCATACGGTTCGCCGCCATCACATCGGCGCCATGCGCAAGGGCGCGATGCTCGACTTGATGACCACGGGCGCATCGGTTGCCGCCGCCAGCCAGGGCAGCGGTGACTGGGGCGCGGCGCTCGCCCACGCAACCAAGGACCTTTATTCCCGCGGCTTGGACCGTGACGACGAATATGAGGCTGACCGGCTCGGCGTTGTGTATGCCGCCCGGTCCGGCTACGACCCCTACGGTCTGCCGGGGGTGATTCAAACCCTTTCGGCCGCTCCTGCCGACGATGCCTACGTGAGTTTGCTCTTCAAAACCCACCCGGCTCCGTCGGCGCGCCTTGCCCATCTGGCCGCCGCCATGGGCGAGCGTTTCGAATCGTGCTGCGGCCGTCCAGGAAACGAATTGCGCTTCCAGCGTGTCATGGCCGCGTTGTCCGCCGACGACTAAACCGGAATGCAACACGCCCGCCGGGCGGACGGACCCAGGGGGAGTCGAGCGCTCGCGCACTGGCGCACTGCCCCCTGGCTTCCGGGGCAACCGGCGCGGTGGATTGTCAGAACCAGTAGCCGAACTTCATGGCGAAACCGTTAGATCCGGAGGACCACAGATAACTCACCCCGGCCCGAAGGTACGAGCGTAGGCCGTCACGGCCCCGCGCAGTGCCGATGGTGATGCCCGCCTCGCCGTACCACTTCATGAAAAGGGCGGTGCCGGCATAGCGCGTGTCCACCAGCGAGTACTCGATCAGCTTGTCACCGCCGAAAAAGCTGACCGGTTGGGAGACGAGGATGCCGTTGCGGTAGACCATGTTTGTGATGCCCGGGTCAGCAGAGAAGTCGCCGGCCGATACCTTCACGGTCTTGTAATAGCCCGCCATGTTGCCGACGGAGATGCCCCAACTGCCCACAGGCAGCGTGAACATGCTCATGATCGAGCCGTTGACGATCTGCGCCACCGACCCGAGGTCCAGCGAGCCGGCAAGCCCGTAGCCAAGGGTGGGCGTCAGCGACCAGCGCTCGGTCACTGGCATGCGGAAACTCAGACTCGGGGCGAAATGGCCCATCT
>JBIIUM010000054.1:0-17716 GCA_044339985.1 Burkholderiales bacterium
GTGATGGTGGACACCTCCTCGCGCGACACCGACTTGATGGTCTTGATGCCCTCGATACCGGAGAGGGAGTCCTCCAGCGGCTGGGTGATGGCCGACTCAATGACCTGGGCGCTGGCGCCCTTGTAAACGGTGCGAACCGACACCACTGGCGCGTCGATATTGGGGTACTCGCGCACCGCCAGACGCTGGTAGGCCATGATGCCCACCAGCACGATCACGAGGCTCATCACGGTGGCGAGCACCGGACGCTTGACGGAAATCTCGGACAGGACCATGGACGGTCTCCCGTTGCGTTGCGGGGGCGGCGGCGCTCAGCCGCCCTTCTTGTCGCCTTCGGCGGGCTTGGCTGGTGCGGCACCCGCAGCGGGGGCACCAGGCGCTGGCGGAGCACCGGGCGCAGGCGGAGCGCCCGCCGCCGGCAGCACCATCACCGCCGCGCCGGGGGGCATCATTGCGAGCTTGAGCGCACCCTCGGTCACCACCATGTCACCGGCGGCGAGCCCGCCGATGATTTCCACCTCGCCGATACGGCGCCCGCCGATCTGCACCTTGGTGATCTGGGTCTTGGCGCCGTTGTCGAGCACCTTGTAGACGAAGGTGTCCTTGCCCTGGGGAACGATGGACTGCTCGGGGATGGATATGGCCGCATCGCGCTTCTCGAGCTGGACCGAGACGCGCGCGAACAGGCCGGGCTTGAGTTTGCCGCCGGCATTGGGCACGTGGGCTCGCGCCAGCACCGTGCGCGACTTTTCGTCCACCACCGGCTCGATGGCGAAGATGCGTCCCTGGAAGTGCTCCCCGGGGAAGGCATCGAGACTCACCGCCACGGGCTGCCCGCGGGCGATGCGGCCCACGTAGGTCTCGGGCACGCGGAAGTCGAGCTTGATGGAAGCGATGCTCTCCACGCGGGCGATGCTGTCACCGGTCTTCACGTAGGCCCCGGGGCTGATCTGGCGCAGCCCCATGACGCCGGAGAACGGCGCGAAGATGGCTGTCTTGGCAAGCCGAGCTTGGTCTTGCTGGACCCGCGCGGCCGCTACTTCCATGGCGCCTCGCGCGCGGTCCACCACCTCCACGCTCACGAAACCCTTGGAAAGCAGGTCCTTGGCACGTTCGTGATCGGAGGTCTTGGTGCGCAACTCAGCGCTGCTCGCGGCCAGGGCAGCCTGATACTCGGAAGCATCGAAGGACACCAGGCGCGCGCCCTTGGCCACGGCCTGACCCTCCTCGAAGTGCAGGCTGGTGACCCGCCCGTCGATCTCGGAACGAATCAGCACCGACTCATCGGCCAGCAGGGTGCCCACCGCGGTGACGTCAGTGCTGAAGGTGCCCACCGTCACGGCCACGGCCTTTACCGGCAGCGCCATGGGGGGCTTGGCGGCCGCGCCAGCGGCGGGGCCTCCCGTCGCCTTGCCGTCGGAGGGCTTTGTGTCCGTGGCCTTGGCAGCGCCTTCGGCGGGCTTTGCCGGCGGAGCCTCGGTCTTGTTGCCGCAGGCCGCGAGCAACAGCGCAAACAGGACGGAAAACAAAAAGAAGAGACGTCGCATCGCTGGCAGGCCTCGGCAGTAGGGTTCTTGTGAATGCAAAGGCCGGCCCATCCGTGGGCGCCGGGCGTACCGGCCTGAGTGAGGTGATGGAAGCACCCGGGCGCGTTCCCCGTCGCGCCCATCGCCGCTGACCGACGGGTCAGTGGCCGAAAAGGATGATAGCCCGAACGCTTCCCGCGAGCCATGCACCGGATGCCAGGGTGGGGAAGGTCTGGATGCCGAAGCCCCGGACGATCTCCGGGTCATCCGCGGCGTCCGCTATGGCGGACACCACCCGTTCGTATTCCCGCGCAGTCTCCCCGACAATGCCGCGACGGCCTGGCGAAGGCCGCGTCCCGGAATCCGGTCTCAGCTGGGCAGGGGGCCACGGCGTGCCGTGGGACAAACCAGGTGGGTGGCCAGCGCCGTCTCTGCCGCGCGGCGCTGCTCAATTTCGCGATGCACGGGCCCCATGTCCAGGCTGGCCGCCTGGCGAAGCAGCGGCTCCAGCGCAGCCTTGCCAGCCGTGAATCGCTCCGCGTAGAGCCCCACGCCCTCGCGGAACAACACCAGCCCCGGTGCTTCCTCCACACCGAGCATACGCGCCACCTCCAGGTCCGCGAGCCGGTGCCAGCGCACATCGTCCACCCGACCGCGCAGTTGCAGCACCCACTCCACAAACTGGCGCGAGGCGTCGTCGTCTCCGGCGATGACGAAGGCCGCCAAACCGGGCAAATCAATCGCTTCTTCGAAGGCGGTGCGGTCTTCGATGGGATTCAGCCCCTTGGCCTCAGGCGGCATCGCCGTCGCCGGCCTGCGCCGCCAGCTCCGCATGCACCTGCGCCATGTCCAGCCCCTGGACCTCGGCCACCAGGCGGTCGAGCCCGCCGCCCATCATGGCGCCGGGCTGCGAGAAGACGATCACCTGCTCGCGAAACGCCATCAGGGTGGGAATGGCCTGAATGCCGAACTGTTGCGCGATCTCCGGGTTGTCCTCGGTGTTGAGCTTGGCGAACACCACCCCCTCGTGTTTTTGCGAAGCCGCCTCGAAGACCGGCGCGAAGGCCCGGCACGGACCGCACCACGGCGCCCAGAAATCAACAACGACCACGTCGTTGCCGGTGACGACCGATTCGAAGTTGTCGCGGGTGAGTTCGACGGTGGCCATGGGCGTTCTCCAGGGGTCGGGGGGGTCGACCAACGGGGGCCGGCAACAAAGCCGCACCCGCACCGCCGATCGATTCCGCGAGCATACGGTCGCCGGCGGACGCCGTCCAAATCCGGCGGACTCCCGCAGGATGCGCTGCGTCGTTGACGCAACCGGCGAAATCAGGCTCCTTTCCTGCCCGTTCCCGCCCCCGACTCCCGGCACGCTTGCCAGGCGTGCGACCCCGCGAGGCCGCCGGCGCCGTACTGGAGCGCCTCGGAAGCGCGCCCCGCGCATGGGAACTTCAACCTGCAACGCGTCGCCCCCGCCCCCCGTGGGATGCGCGCAACCTTGCTGATTTATCTCGCCGTCGCCACGCCGCCGTTGTTCTGAGGGGGCGCGAAGCGCCCGAAGTGCAACAGCACCGTGGGCAGGATCAGCAGGTTGAGCACGGTGGAAGTGACCAGGCCGCCAAGGATGATGGTGGCCATGGGGCCTTCGATCTCGCGGCCCGGCTGGCCGGAGCCCAGGGCCAGAGGCAGCAGGCCCAGCGATGTGACCAGCGCCGTCATCAGGATCGAGGGAAGCCGCTCGGCGGCGCCGCGGATCATGGTCTCCAGGTTCCATGGCATGCCCTCCTCCGCCACCAGATGCTGGTAATGCGACACCAGCATGATGGAATTGCGCAGGGTGATGCCGAAGAGCGTGACGAAGCCCACCAGCGAACCCAGGGTCATCCAGCCGCCCGACAGCATCACCGCCACGATCCCGCCCACCAGCGCGAAGGGCAGGTTGAGGAAGGCGAGCCCGAGGTTGCGCAGGTTGTTGAAGGCCAGATAGAGCAGCACGAAGATGCCGAGGCCCGCCAGCGCCGAGTGGAACAGCAACCGCTCGCGCGCCTGCACGGCCGCTTCGGCCTCGCCGGAGATCACCACATAGTTGCCCTCGCCCAGGGCTACCTTGTGGATGGCCGCGCGCACATCGGCCGCGAAGGCGTCCAGGTCACGACCTTCCTGGTTGGCGGTGATGCTCTGGATGCGCTTGCCTCCTTGATGAAGGATTTTGTAGCGCCCGGCGGACATGGCGATATCGGCCAGCTCGCCCAGGCGCACCATTGCGCCCGAGGGGGTGCGCACGGACAGCTGCCTGACCTGGTGCGGGGCACTGCGCCACTCGGGCTCGAGCACCGTCACCACGTCAATGACCCGCCCACCCTCGTGAATCTGGCCACTCGAAGCCCCTTCGTAGGCGGCGCGCACGGTCTCGAGCACATCCCGCGGCGCGAGCCCCCAGGCCGCCAGCCGGTCCTGACGCAGTCGCACCGTGAGCTGCGGCATGCCGGCCGGCGCCTGCACCTGCACGTCGCGCGCGCCGGGCACCCCGGCCACGGCCTCGGCCAATTCGCGCGCGTCGGCATCGAGCCGATCCAAGTCGGGGCCGTAGAGGTTCACGGCCAGGGCCGCCGGAAAGCCGGCGATGGTTTCCTCGATGCGCTCGGTGAGAAAGGTGTTCACCGAGAAGGACAGGCCCGGGAAGGCGCCGTCCATGCCCGCCAGGATCTCGCGGATGCGGCGCAGGATGCGGGCCTGCGCAGCGCCGTCCAGCGCACCCACCTCCACCTCGAACTCGCTGTAGTGGGGGCCGAAGGTGTCGGCGCCGTTCTGCGAGCGCCCCACCCACTGCGCCACCGACTTGACGCCCTCGACGCCCTTGAGCGCCGCGGTGACGCGATTGCCCACCCGCAGCGTCTCCTGCTCGGAAGTGCCGGGCACGGCGGTCATGTGGATCACATAGTGACCTTCCTTCAGCGACGGGATGAACTCGCCCGAGAACAGCGGCAACAGGGCAAACCCGGCGGCAATCGCCACGCCCGCCACCCCCATGACCCGCCCCGGACGGCGCTCGATGCGGCGCAGCAGCGCCTCGTAGCCCGGGCGGATGCGGCGCACGAAGGGCGGGTCCACCGCCTGGAGCGTGCCGCGCGCGAGCACCAGCACGCACAGCGCCGGCGTGAGCGTCATGGCGGTGACCAGCGACACCAGAATGGCCAGGATGTAGGCCAGGCCCAGCGGCGCGAACAGCTTGCCGCCAATGCCGCCGAAGGTGAGCAGCGGCACGAACACCAGCGCCACGATGAAGGTGGCGTACACCACGGAGCCGCGCACCTCCACGCTCGCCGCGAGGGCCACCTCGGCCTCGCCGCGGGGGCTGCCCGCGGCGCGGTTCTCGCGCAACCGCCGGAAAATGTTCTCGGTGTCGATGATGGCGTCGTCCACCACCTCGCCAAGGGCGATGGCCAGACCGCCCAGCACCATGATGTTGAGCGGCTCGCCCAGGGCGCCCAGCACCAGGACCGCGCCCAGCAACGACACGGGGATGGCGGTGGTGCAGATCAGGGCGGTTCGCACGTTGTAGAGGAACAGGAACAGCACCAGCACCACCAGCGAGGAGCCCACCAGGACGTCGAAGCGAATGTTGCCCACGGCGGTTTCGATGAAGTTGGCGGGGCGGAACAGCGCATCGTGCAACGTCGTTTGCTCGCGGGCGAGCAGCGGACGCAGCTCGCCCAGGGCGCGCTCCAGGGCGCGCGACACCGCCAGGGTGTTGGAGCCGAGCTGGCCCTGCACCATCAGGAAAACGCCCTCGCGCCCGTCGATGGCCGCGGCGCTGATGGGCGGGGCGGCCCCCTCCGTCACCGTAGCCACGTCGCGCAACCGCACGCGCTGCCCGCCGGATTCGCGCACCACCACCCCGCCAAGCTCGGCGGGGTCGGCGGGCTGGCCCTCGGTCAGGATGCCGATGCGCTGGTTCGCGCCGGGCAGGTAGCCCGCCGAGAGCACACCCGTGGCACGCCGCGCCGCCGCCACCACGTCTTCCAGGGCAAGCCCATGACGCTCCAGGCGCCGCGGGTCCGCGCGCACCTGCCACTGGCGCACCTGGCCGCCAAACACGTTGACCTCGGCCACGCCCTCCACGGCCATGAGGTGCGGCCGCACCACCCAGTCGGCCAGGCCACGCAGGTCGGCGAGGCTGCGCGAGGTCGAAGTCAGGCCGATCCCCAGCACGGTGCTGGCCGAGGAAGTGAGCGGCGTGAGCTGCGGCGGACCGACCCCCGCGGGCACACGCGCCGCGGCAGCGCTCACTCGCTCAGCCACCAGTTGCCGGTTGAGGTAGATGTCCGAGCCGTCCTCAAACAGCACCGTCACCACCGACAGCCCGGGGATGGACTGGGCTCGGATGGATTCCACGCCGGTGATGCCCAGCAGCGCCTGCTCCAGGGGCGCCGTGACCAGGGTCTCCACCAGTTCAGCCGACAGCCCGGCCGCCTCGGTCTGGATCACCACCTGCGTGGGCGAGAACTCCGGAAAAACATCCAGGCGCGCACGCCCAAGCTCGAAGATGCCCGCGGCCACGAGCATCAGCGCCAGCGCCACCACCACGCCGGGGAAGCGGATCGAGAAGCGGACGATGGCGGAGATCAATCTTCGTTCTCGTTGCGGATCTGGTACTCGAGCTCCTCGGACAGGAGCAGTTGCGCGCCGGTGACCACCACCTGCCGTCCAGACTCCAGCCCGCCCGCGGCGAACCACCCCCCTGGGACGGCCTCGCCCAGAGCCACCGGCACCCGCTCGAACACATCCGGCTCGTCAGCGGCGGCGTATACCCAGGAGCGGCCGGCATACCAGACGATGGCTCCGGCCGGTACCGCCACTCCCGAAAGGCGCGCACCGCCCGTGGGCACATATCCCACCACCCGCATGCCGGACCGCAGCCCGGCCGCGCCGGTGCGAAACCAATAGGAAGCCCCCGCCAGCGCGCCGGCAGCAGCGGGCGCGGCGGACAGCAGTCGCGCCGGGCGGCGCACGCCACCGCCGGCGGGTTCCACGGTCACCGGATGGCGCGCGACCGTCGCCTCCAGTTCGGGGGCGATGGCCAGGCTCACCAGCACCTCGCGGCCATCGAGCAGCGCCGCCAGCGCCGTGCTGGCAGGGTTGACGGCCATCTCCGCCAGCACCGGTCCGAACTCCGCCCGCAGCCCGTCCGCCTGGGCGTGCAGCACGGCCTCGGCGGCCGCGAGTTGCTCGCGCGCCACCCGCGCCTGGGCCTCGGCGGCCTGCACGGCACGCTCCGCCACATTGCGATCGTCGCGGAACAGCGCCAGGGCGCGCTGGTGCTCCGCCTCGGCGGCGACCAGCGCGGGCTTGAGGGCGCGTACCTGGGCGGCCTGGGCGAAGTAGCGCCCGCGCGCCTCCACCAGGGGGCGCAGATCGGCCACCGTGCCCTGCACCGACTCCGAGGGCTCGGCGCGAGCAGCCGTCAGGGGCGCCGTGGCGATGGCAGCCATGCGGCGCTCGGACTCGGGCAACCTGAGGCGCCGCGGACCGATCTTTTCGTCGGCTGGCGTGGCCGCACCCATGACCTCATCGGCGCGGCGCGCGACATCGCGATACTCGTCACGCCCAAGCCAGACCACGGCAGCCACCAGGGCCACCACCAGCAGGCCTAGCAACGCAGGCCAGGCAATGCCTCGGCGAAAGGGCGGGGGGTAGTCAGTCATTGTCGAGCAGGGCCGGGTTGAGGGCGGGATCGGTAGCCTGCGGCATGCCAGCCTGGGGAGGCTGCGCGGCGGCGAGGTCGGGATTATCGAGCGGGCGCTGCAGCGCGTCTTCCAGTGCCGACAGGCCCTGCTGCGCCTCCAGCATGGCGACCACGGCACCGCGTTCCGCCACCAGGGTGTCGAGTTGCGACTGCACCAGCTCCATGCGATCCGCGTGACCGCGGTCGAACTGCCGCGCCACGAGCGCATGCCGGGCGCGCGTGGCGCCGATCTGACGGCGCGCCGCGGCCAGGGTCTCCCAGGCGCTGCGGTAGCGCGCGGAGGCGCCGGCGGCCTCGGCGATCACGGCGGCCTGCAGCGCCGTGAAGGCGCGTTGCTCCGCCTCGCGACGAGCCTCGGCTTCACGCACCAGGGACCGGGTGCGCGCCCTCGGCGGCACGAGGCCCAGTCCGGCCAGCGACCAGATGGCCTCGTCGGCATCCCAGAAGTAGCCCGGCACGAGGGTGATGTCCGGATACTGGCGCGCCACCTCGAGTTTCACCGCCGCCTCGGCCACGGCGTAGTCGGCGAGCTTGCGGCGCAGGTCGATGCGGTTGAGCAGCGCCGTGCGGCGCAGCGATTCGTCAGCCGGCGGAGCGACGGGATTTTCGAGCGCCGAAAAGTCCAGCCGCTCGCGCCGCAGCGCATCCAGAGGCACACCGGCTGCCTCGGCCACGCCCGCCAGGGCCTGCTCGCGCCGTACCTGCGCCCGGGCGAGCGCCACCTCGCCCTCGGCACTGCGCGCACGCGCCGCCGCCGTGTCCGCCGGCGCTGACCACCCCGCCTGCTCGCGGCGCTCGGCCAGCGCCACCAGGCCCTCGCGCGCCCGCTGCTCGGCGGCGAGCGCCTGCACATTGCGCTCGGCCACGTACAACTCCACGAAATGCCGGCGCAACCGGCTGCGCACCCGCCAGGCGGCGGCGGCCACCTCGAGCGCCGCCGCCTCCTGCTGGCGTTCGAGCTGTGCCGTGCGGGCAGCGCGCTTGTTGCCCAGGTCGATGGGCAGCCCCACCAGAACACCCAGGCCCCAGGGCGTTTCGCCGTCGGCCACCCGGCGGTTGTACTCGGGCCGCGCGGTGAGCGTGTAGGGCTGGCGGGTGCGCGAGGTGGCGGTTTCGGCCACGGCCACCTCGAGCCGGGCCTGCGCCAGCGCGACCTCGGGATGCCAGTACACCGAGGCAAGCGACAGGGAGGCCAGGTCCCATCGGGCTCGCGGCCAGGGCTGCACGGCGCTGCCCTGGGCAGCGAGGTAGTCGCGCAGACCGGGGTCGCCGAGCGTGCGGGCGGCATACGCATCGGCAGAGGCGCCAGCATCCAGCGGGCGAGCCTGGTACTGCAGAGGCGTGCAGGCCGTGACCAGCAACAGCGCCGCGCAACATGCCAACCCCCGGCGCAGCCCGTGCGGCCCCATGGCGTTCAGTGCAGCTTGACGTGTGGCTCGGTACGGCGCGAGATGGTGCGCGCCACGGTGTCCAGCGCCACCTTGACGAAGCCGTGCAGCGCCAGCTCGTGCAGCTTGTAGAGCGACTTGTACATCATGCCCGCGAACATGCCCTCGATCATGAGCGATCCGCGGGTGATGCTGCCCATCAGGCTGCCCACGGTGCTGTAGGCCCCCAGGGACACCAGCGAGCCGAAGTCGCGATAGCGCCACGCGGGCACCGGCTCGCCGCGCAGGCGGCGGGGCAGCCACTTCACCAGGTGGGAAGCCTGCTGGTGGGCCGACTGGGCACGCGGCGGCACCCAGCCGTTCTTCTCGGGCCACGGGCAGGCGGCGCAGTCGCCGAGGGCGAAGATGTGCGGGTCGCGCGACACCTGAAGGCTGGGGTTGACCAGCAGCTGGTTGAGACGATTGGTTTCAAGGCCGTCGAGATCGGCCAGGAACTCGGGAGCCTTGATGCCGGCGGCCCACACCACGAGCTCGGCGCGCACCTCGCGGCCGGCAGCGGTTCGAAGGCCGGCGGAGGTGACCTCGGTGACGCGCTCGCCGGTGAGCACCTGCACATTGAGGCGGCGCAGCAGCACTTCGGTGGCCGCGGACAGCCGTTCCGGCAGCGCGGGCAGGATGCGCGGCGCCGCCTCCACCAGGGTGATCTTCAGGTCGCGCTCGGGGACGATGCGGTCGAGTCCGAAGGCCACCAGTTCGCGGGTGGTGTTGTGCAGCTCGGCCGACAGTTCCACTCCAGTGGCACCGGCGCCGATGATGGCCACGTGCAGCTGTTCCGGCGCAAGCGCGGCAGCCTGGGCGTTGGCACGCAGGCAGGCATTGAGCAGCCGGGTGCGAAAACGCTCCGCCTGCTCCGGGGTGTCGAGGGCGATGGCGTGCTGCGCCGCGCCGGGCGTGCCGAAGTCGTTGGTGTGGCTGCCCACGGCGATCACCAGGGTATCGTAATCGAGCGAGCGGCGCGGCAGCACCTGGGCGCCGGTTTCGGGATCCATCAGCGGCGCAAGCCAGATGCGTCGGCTGGCCCGCTCCAGTCCGTCCATTTGGCCGAGCTGGAACTCGAAGCCGTGCCAGCGCGCCTGAGCGAGATAGTCCAGGGCGTGATCGTTGAGATCCATGCTGCCGGCGGCCACCTGATGAAGCAGCGGCTTCCAGAGATGGGTGCGCCCGCGGTCGACGAGCGTGACGCGGGCCAGACCCCGCCGCCCGAGACGATCGCCCAGGCGGGTGGCCAGCTCGAGGCCGCCGGCACCCCCGCCCACGACGAGGATGCGGTGTCGGCCAGGCGCCTTGGATTCATCGATCATCGATGCGGGTTTCCCTTCGCAGCCGCGAGGATAGTGGAAAGCATCGGGGCGCTGGTAGCCAGCGCCCCGCGCGCACGCCGGTGCCGGGGGCGCCTGGCCTCAGACCTGGGGATGCGCGCGCTCGAGCTTGGAATGGAGCTTGTTGAGGGCGTTCAAGTAGGCCTTGGCCGAAGCCACGACGATATCGGTATCGGCGCCCGCGCCGTTGACGATGCGGCCGTCCTTCTTGAGCCGCACCGTCACCTCGCCCTGGGCGTCGGTGCCGCTGGTGATGCTGTTCACGGAGAACAGTTGCAGCTCGGCGCCGCTGCCCACCATGGATTCGATGGCCCTGAAGGTGGCATCCACAGGACCGCTGCCCGGCGCCTCCGCCTTTCGCTCGGCCTCGCCTTCGGCCAGCACCACGCGCGCGGTGGGCGTCTCCCCGGTCTCGGAATGGACCATCATGGACAGCAGCCGGAAGTGCTCGCGCTCCTGGGTGACGGCCTCGTCCTGCACCAGCATCATCAGATCCTCGTCGAAGATCTCGGACTTCTTGTCGGCCAGGTCCTTGAAGCGGGTGAAGGCGGCGTTGAGCGCCTCCTCGGTCTCGAGCTCGATGCCCAGCTCCTTGAGCCGCTGGCGGAACGCGTTGCGGCCCGAAAGCTTGCCCAGGACGAGCTTGTTGTTGCTCCAGCCCACGTCCTCGGCACGCATGATCTCGTAGGTTTCGCGGCTCTTGAGCACGCCGTCCTGGTGGATGCCCGACTCATGGGCGAAGGCGTTGGCGCCCACGATGGCCTTGTTGGGCTGCACCGGAAATCCGGTGATGCCGGAGACGAGCTTGGAGGCCGGCACGATCTGGGTGGCGTCGATGCCCGTGTCGCAGGGGAAGAAGTCGCGCCGCGTGCGCACCGCCATGACGATCTCTTCGAGCGAGGCGTTGCCGGCGCGCTCGCCCAGGCCGTTGACCGTGCACTCCACCTGGCGGGCGCCGTTCATCACCGCCGACAGCGAGTTGGCCACGGCAAGGCCCAGGTCGTTGTGGCAGTGCACCGACCAGACCACCTTGCCGGCGTTGGGGATGCGTTCGCGCAACGTGCGGATGAGGGCCCCGAACTGCTCGGGCATGGTGTAGCCCACGGTGTCGGGGATGTTGATGGTGCCCGCGCCGGCGGCGATCACCTGCTCGAGTATGCGGCAGAGGAAATCGATCTCGGAGCGGCCTGCGTCCTCCGGGGAGAACTCCACGTCTTCGCTTAGGCCCCGGGCCAGCCGCACGGCCTTGACCGCGGCCTCGATCACCTGATCGGGCTGCATGCGCAGCTTGCGCTCCATGTGAATGGGCGAGGTGGCGATGAAGGTGTGGATGCGCCCGGCGGCGGCCTCGCGCAGCGCTTCTCCGGCGCGGCGGATGTCGTGCTCGTTGGCGCGTGCCAGGCCGCAAACCCGCGAGTCGCGGATGGCGCAGGCGACGGCGCGCACGGCTTCGAAATCGCCGTTGGAGGCGGCCGGAAAACCGGCCTCGATCACGTCCACGCGCAGCTTTTCCAGTTGCCGGGCGATGCGCAGTTTTTCCTCGCGTGTCATGGAGGCGCCGGGGCTTTGCTCGCCGTCGCGCAAGGTGGTGTCGAAGATGATGAGGCGGTCGGTCATGGTGCTCTCCTCAGGCTTGCCGCCGCAGGCACCCATGGCGGGGCGCAGCGGCGGTGAACAATGACATGGCGGGCTCCGGACCGAAGGATCCGGATCGGGGCACTGCTGGAAGGGGGGTGGGGTTCAGTGCGCGCGAACGCGCAGCAGCAACCCGGCCGGCAGCAGGCGGCTGGCGGCGGAGACTTGCCCGTGGCAGGCAAAGAGGAGGGCGGCTGCGAGGCACATGCACAGAATATAAGGACTTCCCCCTGGACGAGCAAGCGCGGTGGTGCGGCTCAGTCCGCCGGCGGCACCGGCGGCGGAGGGCGCCGCAAGCGCGCCAACGCCCACCACAGGTAGCCCGACAGGCCATACGCCAGCGCCAGCACGAACAACAGCTCCGGCAGGTTGTCGGCGAACGAGAACAGCCCCATCACGCCCAGCGCGATCAGCACCACCACCCAGAAGGGCACGCTGCGCCGCATGTTGATGTCCTTGCCGCTGTAGAAGGGCACGTTGCTCACCATTGTGGCCGCGGCGAACACCGTCACCGCCACGGCGAACCACTTCACCTGGACGGGCATGATCTGGAAAGTGACCATGGCCCAGACGAACCCAGCCACCAAGGCAGCGGCAGCGGGGCTGGGCAGGCCCTGGAAGAAACGCTTGTCCACCACGGCGATGTTGGTGTTGAAGCGCGCCAGCCGCAACGCCGCGCAGGCGCAATAGGCAAAGGCCGCTGCCCAGCCCAGACGGCCCAGGTCGCGCATGGCCCACTCGTACATCACCAGCGCGGGCGCGGCGCCGAAGGCCACCATGTCGGAGAGCGAGTCGAACTCGGCACCGAAGGCGCTCTGGGTGCGGGTGAGCCGCGCCACACGGCCATCCAGGCCATCGAAAACCATGGCCACGAAGATGGCAGCCGCGGCGGCGGCGAAGCGGCCGTTCATGGCCTGCACGATGGCGTAGAAGCCCGCGAACAGCGCGGCGGTGGTGATGGCGTTGGGAAGCCAGAAGATGCCAGGGCGGAACCGCCCCGCAGGAAGCCATTTGCCGCCCGGGCGCTGGGGCTTCACGGTTGCGCTGGGGACTGGGGCAGCTCGGCAAGCACCGAGCTTGTGGCGTGCACCAAGTCACCCACCACCGCCCGAGGCCGGGCATCGGGTGGCAGGTAGAGATCCACGCGGGAGCCGAAGCGGATGAAGCCGTAGCGCTGGCCGCGCGACAACCGGTCGCCGGTCTTCGCGTAGCACAGGATGCGCCGCGCGATCAGGCCGGCCACCTGCACGCAGGTGATCTGGGCACCGGAGGCGGTGACGATGAGCAGCGCGTTGCGCTCGTTCTGCTCCGACGCCTTGTCCAGCGCCGCGTTGAGGAAGCTGCCGGGGTTGTACCAGGCGTCGCGCACCTCGCCGTCCACCGGACTGCGATTGGAATGCACATTGAAGACGTTCATGAAAACCGAGATCTTCAGCGCCTCGCGGTTCAGGTAGGGATCACGGGCCCGACCCACGGCAACGATGCGGCCATCGGCTGGCGAGAGCACGGCGCCCGCCTCGGCCGGCACCGGGCGCGGCGGGTCGCGGAAGAATTGCAGCACGAACAGCGCCGCCAACCAGAAGGGCAGCGACCACCACGCCGCCAGCGCCGTGACAATCGCCGCGACCGCCACGGCCAGCGCCAGAAAGGGCCAGCCTTCGCGGGCGATGATGGGGTGGGGATAGCTCATGAATCGAGGGGGGCCGGCGCTGCCCGCCCCCTGGCCGCCATCAGTTGCGGCTGGTGTCCACCAGCCGGTTCTTGCGGATCCACGGCATCATGTCGCGCAGCTTGGCGCCCACGGTCTCGATGGGGTGCTCGCGCCCGATGCGCCGCATGGCACCCAGCTTGACGGCCCCGGTCTGGTTCTCCAGCAGGAATTCCTGGGCATAACGGCCGGTCTGGATCTCGGACAGGATGCGGCGCATCTCGTCCTTGGTCTGCTCGGTGATGATGCGCGGACCGCGCGTGAAATCGCCGTACTCCGCGTTGTTGGAGATGGAATAGCGCATGTTGGCGATGCCGCCCTCGTAGATGAGGTCGACGATGAGCTTGAGTTCGTGCAGGCATTCGAAGTAGGCCATCTCGGGCGCGTAGCCAGCTTCCACCAGCACCTCGAAGCCTGCCTGGATGAGCGCCGAGGTGCCGCCGCACAACACAACCTGCTCGCCGAACAGGTCGGTCTCGGTCTCTTCCTTGAAGGTGGTTTCGATCACGCCCGCCTTGCCGCCGCCAATGGCGGCCGCGTAGGACAGGGCGTGGTCACGAGCCTTCCTGGTGGGGTTCTGGGCGATGGCGATCAGGCAGGGCACACCGCCGCCCTGGGCATAGGTGGCGCGCACCGTGTGGCCGGGCGCCTTCGGGGCGATCATCACCACGTCCATGTCGGCGCGCGGTGTCACCTGGCCGTAGTGGATGTTGAAACCATGGGCGAAACCCACCGTGCCGCCCTTTTTGAGGTTGGGCTCCACCTCTTCGCGGTACACCTTGGCGATGTGCTCATCGGGCAGCAGCAGCATGACGAAGTCGGCACCCTTGACCGCCTCGCCCATCTCCTTGACGGCCAGACCGGCCTTCTTGGCCTTGTCCCAGGAGGCGCCGCCAGCGCGCAGCCCCACGGTGACCTTGACGCCCGAGTCCTTGAGATTGAGGGCGTGGGCGTGGCCCTGCGAGCCATAACCCAGCACCGCCACCTTCCTGCCCTTGATGAGCGACAGGTCCGCGTCCTTGTCGTAGAAGACTTTCATGGTTTCTCCCCGTTGCCTATCGGTTGTTCATGGCCCGGCGTGGGCGGGCCGTCAGCTGCGCAGGATGCGCTCGCCGCGCCCGATGCCCGAGGCACCGGTGCGCACGGTCTCGAGGACCACGCCTTCCTCGAGCGCATCCAGGAAGGCATCGAGCTTCTGCCCGGTGCCGGTGAGCTCGATGGTGTAGCTCTTGTCAGTGACATCGAGGATGCGGCCGCGGAAGATATCGGCCATGCGCTTCATCTCCTCGCGGTCCTTGCCCGAGGCGCGCACCTTCACGAGCATGAGTTCGCGCTCGATGTGATCGCCCTCGGAAAGATCCACCACCTTGACCACGTCCACAAGCTTGTTGAGCTGCTTGGTGATCTGCTCGATCACGTCGCCCGAACCGGTGGTGACGATGGTCATGCGCGACAGCGTCGGGTCTTCGGTGGGGGCGACAGTGAGCGATTCGATGTTGTAACCGCGGGCGGAGAACAGCCCGGCCACCCGCGACAGGGCGCCGGCCTCGTTTTCGAGCAACAGGGAGATGATGTGTCTCATGGCGTGGGCGCAGGACTCAGACGAGAATCATCTCCGACAGGCCCTTGCCGCCTGGCACCATCGGGAAGACGTTCTCGGTCTGGTCGGTGACGAAGTCGAGGAACACGAGTTGGTCCTTGCGGGCGAAGGCTTCCTTCAGGGCGGACTCGATGTCGGCGGGTTTGTCGATGCGCATGCCCACGTGGCCGTAGCTTTCGGCGAGCTTCACGAAATCAGGCAGCGCATCCATGTACGACTCGGCGTAGCGGTTGCCGTGGAAGAACTCCTGCCACTGCCGCACCATGCCCATGTAGCGGTTGTTGAGATTGACGATCTTGATGGGCAGGCGGTACTGCTTGCAGGTGGACAGCTCCTGGATGCACATCTGGATGGAGGCCTCGCCGGTGACGCACACCACCGGAGCGCCCGGGTGGGCAAGCTGCACGCCCATGGCCGCAGGCAGGCCGAAACCCATGGTGCCCAGGCCGCCGGAATTGATCCAGCGGCGCGGCTTGTCGAATTTGTAGAACTGCGCGGCCCACATCTGGTGCTGTCCCACGTCTGAGGTGACGAAGGCATCGCCTGCGGTGACCTGGTAGAGCTTCTCGATCACCATCTGCGGCTTGATGATGGCGCTGCCGCGGTCGAACTTGAGGCAATCGCGCCCCTTCCAAAGATCGATCTGCGTCCACCAGGCCTTGACCGCCGCGGCGTCGGGGCCGCGCCCGCTGGCGGCCAGCTGGCGATTCATTTCCGCCAGCACTTCCTTAACGTTGCCCACGATGGGCACGTCCACCTTGACGCGCTTGGAGATGGAGGACGGGTCCACATCCACGTGAATGATGCGGCGCTCTTCCTGATAGAA
Organism: Burkholderiales bacterium; assembly: GCA_044339985.1. Classification (GTDB taxonomy): domain Bacteria; phylum Pseudomonadota; class Gammaproteobacteria; order Burkholderiales. Next base: position 15,809 of record JBIIUM010000054.1, read on the forward strand.
GTGCTTGGGGTTGCCGATGACCCGGTCGTCAAATCGCGCCCCCACGGCGAGCAGCACGTCACAATGCTGCATGGCCATGTTGGCCTCGTAGGTGCCATGCATGCCCAGCATGCCGAGGAATTGCGGGTCGGTGGCCGGGAAGCCGCCCAGGCCCATGAGGGTGTTGGTGCAGGGGAAGCCCAGTGCCCGCACCAGCTGCGCCAACTCCGCAGCCGCCTCGCCCAACACGATGCCCCCGCCGGTGTAGATCATGGGCCGCCGGGCCTCGAGAAGCAGGGCCATGGCTTTCTTGATCTGGCCCGCATGACCCTTGACCACCGGGTTGTAGGAGCGCAGCTCCACCTTGTCAGGATAGGCGTACTCGCAGCGCGCGGTGGTCACGTCCTTGGGAATGTCCACCAGCACCGGCCCGGGCCGCCCGGTGGTGGCGATGTAGAACGCCTTCTTGATGGTAGCGGCGAGCTCGCGCACGTCCTTCACCAGGAAGTTGTGCTTCACGCACGGGCGGGTGATGCCCACGGTATCCACTTCCTGGAAGGCGTCCTGGCCGATGGCGTGGGTGGGCACCTGCCCGGTCACCACCACCATGGGGATGGAATCCAGGTGAGCCGTGGCGATGCCGGTGACCGCATTGGTTACCCCGGGGCCGGAGGTGACGAGGCACACACCCGGCTTCTGGCAGGCGCGCGCGTAGCCGTCGGCGGCATGCACGGCGGCCTGCTCGTGCCGCACCAGGATGTGCTTGACCCGGTCCTGCTTGAACAGCTCGTCGTAGATGTGCAGCACCGCGCCGCCGGGATAGCCGAAGATGTATTCGACACCTTCGTCCTGCAGGCAGCGAACGGTGATTTCGGCGCCGGTGATTTCCATGGGAGTTCTTCGAGGCGAGTCCGGTGAAAACCGCGAAAAAAAGGCCGCGCGGCAGGCGCGGCGAATCTGGGCGCAGGGCACGGACGGACTCGCGCCCTGCACCGAAAGCGTCTGAAGATACCGGGCGCGGTCCCGGGGATCAAGTGCGATGCTGCTTGCGCCCCTCGGGCAGGTGCGCGGCCACCCAGGCGCGCCACTGCTCGAACAGCCCCCGGTCGAGGGCCGCCACCACGCCCCGCTGCCACAGCGGGGCAGCCCAGAAGTCGTCGCCATGCAAGCCCGCCATCGACCCCCCGGCCTCGGCCAGGATGAGGCTGCCGGCGGCATAGTCCCAAAGCTTCTGTCCTCCGTGCAGGTACACGTCCATGCGCCCGGCGGCCACGTAGCACCATTCAAGCGTTCCGGCCCCGAAACTGCGCAGCGAACCGAAAGGCGGCCGATCCACGATGGCCGAGGCGAGCGCCTTGGGCACTCGCTTGAGATCGGCGCCAGCCATGGCATTGCGCAATTGCGGCACGAAACCCTTGATGGGCAGGGGCTCGCCGTCGAGAAAAGCGCCGCCGCCCGCGGCGGCGTAGAAGGTTTCACCCGCCACGGGGTCATGGACCACGCCCAGGACCGGGCGGCCTAGGCGCATGAGGGCCACCGACACGGCAAAGTACGGCACGCCATTGACGAAGTTCGAGGTGCCATCGATGGGGTCGATGCACCACAGGCCCTGCTCGCCCTCCAGCCAGTGGCCGGTCTGTTCCTCGCGGCTCATCTCTTCGGCCACCACCGGCACCGGGCACAGCGCCTGCAGGCGCTCCACCAGCGCCGCCTGCGCCGCCAGGTCGGCGGCGGTGAAGAGGCTGCCATCAGACTTTCGCTGATGCGCCACCTTGAGGTAGCGCGGCATCACCTCGGTGGCGGCCACCAGCCGCACCACATCACAGAGCATGGGAAGCAGCGCTGCGTCGGGGCTGGCCAAGGGCGTGTGCAACTCTCCGGAGGCCATGGTCACGATGCCCGGCGATTACTACAAGTACTCATAAACAA
>JBIIUM010000055.1:0-17703 GCA_044339985.1 Burkholderiales bacterium
TTTTTGGGTTGGACAACCCCGGTTTGTCAAGGGCGAATGAAGTGGTTCAGCAGTCAGCCCAGGCGAACCAGGAGGGCGGAGGCATCATCAACCCGAGCAGCCCCTCCCAGATGCGCCTCGAGCGCTGCCCGCAAGCTTGCCATGCGGGATCCGGGAGAAACGCCCCGGATGGCAGCCAGCGCACGATCAGTGCCGAAAGCGCCGCTGCCCTCGCCTGCCGCTTCGAGAAAGCCGTCCGAGAAAACCGCCAGCGTCCCGCCGCGCTCCCCGGCGAATGGCTGGGTAGTGGCGTCGAACTGGTCCTGGGACGCAATGCCAAGGGGGAGATGCCTCGAAACCAGCGTCGAGCATGCCCGCCCCTCGCCATCGAGCAGGAACAGCGGCGGCATGCCCCCGTTCCAGGCCTCGCCAGATAGGGAATCCGGCGAGAGCCTCAGCAGCACCGCTGCGATGCAGCGCCCTGCTGGCATGAGATCCTTCAATCGAGCGTTCATCTCTGAAACGATCTCCGGCACGGGCAAGCCCTTCTTGGCCATACCGTAGAACACCTGCAGCGCCGGGATCAGGCTCACAGAGGCCGTGAGGCCGTGGCCCGTTGCGTCGGCGAGCAGCGCATAGAGCGCTCCGTCCGGTGCGCGTGCTGCCGCCACCACATCGCCGCTGAAGCGCTGGGACGGCAGCACACTCCACTCCAGCACCGGGTCGTTGACACCCTCGCGAAGCACGATGTTGGCAATCAGGTCCTGAGCAAGCTCCTGCTCGGCCGTCTCCTCCTCCTGCGCTGAACGCAGCGCAGCCGCCTGGTGCCGCAACTCCCTCTGCAAGGCAGCGACGCGCGCCATGGATCGCATCTTTGCCCTGAGGATCGCGAGATTCACGGGCTTGGCGATGAAATCGTCACCACCGGCGTCCAGAGCCCGGACCGCGTCGTCCTCGGTATCCAGCGCCGAGACGAAGATCACGGGAATCCAAGCGTGCCCGACACTTTGCTCGCGGATGCGTCGCACCGTTTCCAGGCCGTCGAGGTCCGGCATCATGACGTCCATCACCACCAGATCAAGGGACGCTTCCGACATCCGCTCGAGGGCTTCCACACCGTTGGTGGCCACCAGTACTTCGTAGCCCTCGCGCGCCAGGAAGCCACGCAACAGCGCCCGCACCGCAGGGGAGTCGTCCACCACCAGCACTGTCATCCGGCCAGAGGAATCGTGGCGGCCCTCCACTGGCGAAGGGGCCATGCCGGAAAAAGGGGAATTCATGGGGTTGACCCTCCTCGCGGATCAGTCATCGGCTTCATCGGCACCACCACCCGGGCGATGTTGCCCGCGCTGAGATACTCCAGATTTGGGAAGGCCAGTTGTCGCACCAATGCGATGCCGCGACCGTTGGGTTCGTCGGCCCGGACCGGATCAAGGTTGCAGTACTGCTCCCAGTCGAAACCCGGACCGTCGTCCCGTATCAGCAAAACGAGTTCTGAGCCCTCGCGGCGCAGTTCCACACGCACGCGCTTTGCAGCGTTTTCCGGGAGCAACAGGCGGCGTTGCACCTCCTCTTCCCACACACCCTGCCGAAGCAAGTCCGATTTCTCGGAGGTGGATATCCGCAGGTTGCCGTGTTCCACCGCATTGACCATCAATTCCGCCAAGCCGAGCGCTGCCGTCACGGGATCGGGGAACTGCGGGGCGAGGCTCGCGGCCAGGTGCCGCGCCTCGTCGAGGGTGCGCAACTCGAACCACCCCTCTCGATGGAAAGGGAGCCTGCTGCCCTCTGCCCCGTGGCCCCCCTCGCTGTAGACAGCCAGCACTGCCCCGGCACCGATCACTCCCGTGCCGCCCCAGGCGAAGCCTGTCAGCGCATGGCCTGCATGGGGGGGAAAGGCCACAAGAGGCGGGGCCACCGACAAGGCCTGGCGCATGGACGCCGAAGGCCAAAGCGACCACCTGGACCACATTGCGCGCAGCCATTGCACCGCGCCCCCGCCTGATAAGGATCCGTCGACGGGGCTCAGACACTCGCCGCCCGCAACGCGCTCTTGGAGAAATCGTTTCCAGGCCATGCCTCTCCAGCACAAGGTACGCTCGGAGGCCCTACCCCCAAGCCTCCTGGACCGCCCCTCCATCTCGAGCGAAAGCCGTGTTTCAACCCTCACCGCCCACGCCTCTTTCGGTTGCGGTTGCCCATGGCGTCGGCCGAAAGCCAAATCCGGGCATGCCGATACAGCGCCGTGCTGGCATCATTGACTGCCCGTCCCGCCATCGGTGCTACCTTCCGGCTGCGATAAATCCGCGGGCGGACGAGCGCGCAAGATGCGCCACGCCCGCCGAACGAGGGAATGAGGAAACCCATGATTCCGGAGAACTCCGTGAAACGATTGTCAGTAGCCAGCATTACGTCCTCCGGACGCCGATCTTTACCCCGGCGAGCGGTGGTGGCGGCTCTGGTTGCGCTTTTGGCCGGCGCTGCGAATGCCGTCACGGTGGCCCGGGCCGACCCGCTGCTCACCTATCCCTTGAAGATCCGCGGCCATGAATTGCGCGTGGAAGTGGCCAACAACGACGAGACGCGGCGCACGGGATTGATGTTCCGCCGATCCCTGGCGGAGAACTCCGGGATGCTGTTCGTCTACGAGGCACCCGGGCGACACGCCATGTGGATGAAGAACACCCTGGTGCCGCTATCCGTGGCCTTCATGGACCGCGATGGGCGGATCCTGAACATCGAGGACATGGAGCCGCTCACCTTGACGGCCCACGCCTCGGCAGGAGAGGCGTGGTACTCACTGGAAACGAATCGCGGATGGTTCGCCCAGCGCGGTATCGGGGCAGGAGACCGGGTGCAAGGCCTCAAGGCCATACCCCGCTGAATCCTGCCCCGGCGACGGCCGGCACTCCCGGGGCCGCTGCGCGCGGCCCCTTGACCAAGCCGGGCGCTCGCCCGTCAGGCGAAATTGGCTTCCGCGAACGCCCAATTCACGAGACTGTTGAGGAAGGTCTCCACGAACTTCGGCCGGGCATTGCGAAAGTCGATGTAGTAGGCGTGTTCCCAGACATCCAGGGTCAGCAACGCCTTGTCGCCGCCACCGAGGGGCGTGCCCGCGTTGCTGGTGTTCACGATGTCCACGCTGCCGTCCGCCTTCTTCACCAGCCAGGTCCAGCCTGAGCCGAAATTACCCACGGCGCTCTTGGCGAAGGCCTCCTTGAATGCCGCATAAGAACCCCACTTGGCAACGATGGCCGCCGCCAGCGCACCGCCAGGCTCGCCGCCCCCGCCGGGCTTCATGCTGCTCCAGAAAAAGGTGTGGTTCCAGACCTGCGCAGCGTTGTTGAAGATACCGCCGGAGGACTTGCGGATGATGTCCTCGAGGCTCAGTTCCTCGAACTCCGTACCCTTGATCAGGTTGTTGAGGTTCGTGACATAGGCCTGATGATGCTTGCCGTAGTGGAACTCGAAGGTTTCCTGGGAGATGTGCGGCGCGAGGGCACTCATCGCGTAAGGCAGCGGGGGCAGTGCGTGTTGCATGGGGTGCTCCGGAACAGGTTTCGGGGAGGGCGGATTCTAGCCAACTCCCCGCGGCCGGCAAACGGCGGCGGCGCGTCCCGCAATGGCAAGGGCTCAAAGGTAGCCGGCCGACACCCCAGGGCGCGGGCGCAGCGACGCGGCGGATGCCTTGCCACCGGCCTCCACAACCGCGATGGCTTTGGCCTGATTCATGTCCGCGGCGTAGCCCGTGGCGTACAGGCAGCAGGCAAACTGGTTGACCAATGGATGCGGCAGGAGCGCGTCGCCTGCCAGTCCACGCCGTATCCAGGATGCAGTGGCTGCCGCGTCCACGGCCGCCGGAAGGCCCGGGACTGGCTTGTCGGGGCCGCGCTCGGCCTCGAACAGGCGCACCCGCGTGGCATCGGTGATCCAGTCGATGGCCGGACGGTGCAACGGGTGGCACACGGGCTCACCCTCGCAACTGGCCAGCAGCAGAGCATTACCGCCTCCGGCAAGCACCGCCTCAGCCAGACACTCCCGCCGTGCCGCGGAAGACGCGCCCATCACCAGAACCGCGTCCCCGAAGGGATCCAGAAGCTTGGCTGCGAGGTGCGCCATGGAACGCATCCCAAGCCGGTTCTTGAGGGCGAGCACTTGCGCCAGCCCGGGGGACAGGACCCCCGTGGGCACGAATGCAAGGTGATCGGCGTGCAGTGCCTCGCGGGCCGCCCGTACCGAGGCACAAGGCATGACGCCAAGTTCGCGCAGCACGTAGGCCGCCGCTACCCGGCCACCGCCTTCGAGCGTTCCGTGCACCAGCACCGGCACGTTGAGGCGTTGCAGCAACATGGCGAGCAAGGGCAGCAGGTTGGGCCACTCGCGCGCTCCGCCATAGGCCGGCAGCACCACCGGCCGCAGCTCTTCCTCCAGCGGTTCCATGGGAAACGTGCGGCTTGCAAGAGCGCGGTGAAACCCCACCAAGTGGGCCGCCGTTTCACCCCGCATCCAAAGCGCCGCGAGCAGAGCGCCCAACTCCAGGTCAGGCACCCCGCCATCGAGCATGGCAGCGAAGAGATCGTGAGCGTCCGCTTCATCCAGAGCAGCAGACGAATCCATGCTCCCGGCAAGGGTTTTCAAGTAACGAACGAAGGGCATGGCATCTCGAGAGCCCGCCGTGCCGGGCGGGAGAGCGTTCAACGGATCGAGGTATCGGCTGCTGCACGCGCCCAACGGCCACAGGCGCAACCTGTTGTTGGCCAGTTCCCAGCAAGCCCGGTGCCAGCCGGAGGAGATGAGCTACCCGAAGCAAGGCAGGGGGTTCGAGTGGTCCCGGCGGCCACGGGCTGGTGCAATCGCACGCCCGTGCGCCCTGTTTTGGTGCGCAACTCACCCCCTAGAAGAGCAGCGCCTCCACCACCGCGCTCCACGCTGCCGCCAGGTTGGCGCGCTGGTAGCCGCCGCCGCCGAAGGCCATGAGCCGGCCACCGCAGAAGTCGTCGGCCAGCCGCCGTAGCCGCGCTGCAGCATGGGCGTGCACCGCCGGGGTGTAGCGCAGCGAGGCCAGTGGGTCGCCAGCCAGTCCGTCCGCGCCGCACTGAAAGATGACGAACTGCGGTTCGAAGCGACGCAGGTGCGCCTCGACCCGATCCCATGCCGCCAGGAAATGCTCGTCGCCCGAATCGGGCGCCAGCGCCACGTTGAGCTTGGTGCCGGCGGCCGCGCCGCGTCCGATCTCATGGGCCGCGCCGGTACCCGGGTAGCGGAAGCGGCCATCCTCGTGGATATCCGCAAAGATGAGGTCGGGGTCGTCCTCGAAAGCGTAAAAAACGCCATCGCCGTGATGCACGTCGATGTCCACGTAGGCCACGCGGCGCACCCCGTACTGGCGTCGCAGTGTCTCGATCACCACCCCGAGGTCGTTGAAAACGCAAAAACCCGCGGCATGGTCTCGGCCCGCATGATGGAGGCCGCCGATGGGCTGGAAGGTACGCGTCACCTCTCCGGCCATCACTCGGGCAAGTCCGTCCAGAGCACAACCCACCACCGTCGCGGAGGCCTCGAACACACCGGGAAACACCGGGGTGTCGCCCTGATCCAGATACGTCCTGCCGCTTCCCTCAGCACCCCACACGAACTCCACGTAGGCAGCCGTATGAAAGCGTTCAAGAGCATCGCGCCCAGCCGGTGCAGCAGGCGGGATGTGGCGTACGCGCTCATCCAGGCCGCGCGCAGCCAGGCCCGCGAGAAAGGCGCCCTGTCTATCCATGCCGAAGGGGTGGCCGCCAGGAAACCCGTAGCGGCCGAGGGCCTCACCTACGATCAGACCCACCAGCCGCCCCAGGGCTGGCGCCGGCAGAGCCCACAGAGCCAGCATGCCGGGCAGCGCCGTGAGACAACGGCGCCGGCCCCGCTCAGTCCAGGCCCGCGCCACAGTTCCAGCACAACTCGAAGCCGCCGGGGTTGCATTCGCCGCAGGCCCTGCACGCCATGTCTGGCCTGCTGGGCGCGCGCTCCCAGTCGCGCACCAGCGCCAGCGCCTGCCGGGCGTCGCGCTCTCGCTCGATCCACAGCTCCGGCCATGTGCTCATGAAGGGGATTTCCCCCAGGCCGCCCTGGGCGTTCTGGTTCAGCACGTGGGCAGCAATTCCCGCACGATCGAGCATCTCGCGCAGCAAATGGGCCTCCGGCAGGGATCCGGCGGAACAGAGCCTGAGCATGGTCCGCATTCTAGGGCGTGCCTGGCTCGCAGGGCCACGCCGCCCCCCCCCCCCGATCCACGCCGGTCCATGGGCGAGCATCAGCGGTTCGACACCGGGCAGCCGGACACCACGTCGCTGCCGACGCCTGTGGTTCCTCAGGCTGGGTGGGCCGCCGGAAGCATCAGGCGGCACGCCGCCCGGAACAACCCGGAATCCGCTCGCCCGAGGGTCTCCAGGATGCTGAAGTGGTTGTCGTCGGGACAGAGCACATCCTCGGCGATCACCTCCCGCCAGCGCGTCTTGATGAGCGCGTGCTGCTCGGTGAATCCCTCGATCTCGCGGCCTCCCAGGGCCACGGCGAGGGGAGCGTCGGTGGCGGGGGGCATCCAGGCCGGACTCACGCGCAGCGCGGAAGCATCATCGAGACGGATGTCGCTGTTGACCGATGGCACGTGCACCAGCGGTCCGAGATCGTAGAGGCCGCTCACGGACAAGCCTCCCGAAATCACCCGATCGGGCAGATCAGGCGCGTAGCGAGGCCACTGGGCAGCCATCATCATGGTGGCGAGGTGCCCGCCGGCAGAGTGCCCCGCCACGAAAAGGTTGTTACCGAAGGCGCCGTAACGGCTGCCGTTGCGGTACAGCCAGGCGGTGGCCTTGAGCATCTGGCGCACGATGTCCTCCACCTTCACGGAGGGGCACAAGGCGTAGTTGGGCATGGCCACGGTGACGCCGAGCTTGACGAATTCGGTGGCCAGGAAGGAATGGTCGCGCTTGTCCAGCGAGCGCCAGTAGCCCCCGTGGATGAACATCAACAGCGCGCGAGAACGGCCCTCGGCGCGGAAGATGTCGATCTTCTCCATGGGATGGTCGCCGTAGGCAATGTCCAGATCGCAGTCGAGCTCGTCGCGCGCCTGCTTGGATAGCCGAGTCCAGCGGTCAAAATGCTGGGCGTACTCCGGCACCGCCGCTCGGTTGTTGTACCGTCTCTCGCTGGCCGCGGTCTGCTCGTCCATGCTGCTTGATTCCCCCGGAATTCCTATGGCGCGCACGGTTTTCGCCCCCACGTGGGGCTCCGCGTCTGGCTGCAAAAACCGCTATTGAACCCAATCCGGGCGCCGGCTGTCCACTGCGGCGTTCGATTGCCTCAAAAGATCAAGCACATGCATGTGCGCCCACGCGCCTTCGCTGGCCACTGCCCACACTTTTTGCGACCAATCGCCGCGCCAGCAGACCCATAGACCGCCACTCCGGCGCCTCGAACAGGAACCATCCCCCATGACCGCCGAACGCTTCGCCCAGCCGCAATTCCTCGTGGACACCACCTGGCTCGCCGCCCGCCTGGAGGACCCCGCCGTGGTGGTGCTCGACGGCACCACGCACCTCATGCCCCCGCCGCCGTCGCCCTACCGGGTGGTGGCGGGCCGGGCCGACTTCGAGGCCGGCCACGTGCCCGGTGCGCAGTTCGTGGACCTGGACGCGGAGCTCTCCGACCCCCACCAACCGCCGGGTCTGCACTTCACCGTGCCGCCGCCGGAACTGTTCGCTGCCACCATGGGGCGCCTGGGCGTGGGCGATGACAGTTTCGTAGTGTGCTACTCCACCGCCAATCACTGGTGGGCCACGCGGCTGTGGTGGATGCTGAGGGTATTCGGGCACGACCGCGCCGCCGTGCTTGACGGTGGCTTCCAGAAGTGGCAGGCGGAGAACCGCCCCGTGGCCACGGGCCCTGCTCATCCCCGGGCCGAGGCCCGCTTCACACCCCGCCCGCGCCCGCACTTGGTGGCCCATAAGCACGACGTGCTCGCGGCCATCGGCCGCCCCGGCAGTTGCATCCTCAACGCCCTGCGCCCGGAACAGCACGCCGGCACCGGTGGCACCGCGTATGGCCGTCTCGGACGCATCAAGGGCTGCGTCAACGTCCCGGCCGTGACGCTGGTGGACGAACACAACGTTTTCAAGCCCCTGGCCGAACTTCGCCAGCTCATGGCCGGCCCCTTGTCGCAACCCGAGATCATCACCTACTGCGGCGGCGGCATCGCCGCCTCCAGCGCCACACTGGTGCTCAACATGCTGGGTCACGACCGCGTGCGCCTGTACGACGCCTCCCTTTCCGAGTGGGCGCCCGACCCATCGCTGCCCATGGAAGGTCCGGACGCACCGCCAGCCGGCTGACCTGCATCAAGGGCGGCCGTGTGCCGTGGCCTACAGTGGCTCGCCCGCCAACGGCGCTGCCATGCACGATCCCCCGCCCGCCTCCCCGACCCAAGCCCCGCCGGCCAAGGCGGTGGTATTCCGCGCCCGCGGGCTCACCAAAACCTACCCCATGGGCGAGGTGCAGGTGCAGGCACTGCGCGGCGTGGATCTCGACCTGTATGCCGGCGAGTTCGTGGTGCTGCTGGGCGCCTCCGGCAGCGGCAAGTCCACTCTGCTCAACATCCTCGGTGGCCTGGACGCGCCCAGCGCCGGCGAAGTCAGCTGGCTAGACCACCCGTTGACGGGCGCCTCGGACGAGGCGCTGACACGTTTTCGCCGCGAGCACGTGGGCTTCGTGTTTCAGTTCTACAACCTCATCCCCAGCCTCACGGCGCTGGAGAACGTGGCACTGGTCACCGAGATCGCCACGCATCCCATGCCACCCGAGGAGGCCCTGGCGCTGGTGGGGTTGTCGGATCGACTCGACCACTTTCCCGCCCAGCTCTCCGGTGGCGAGCAGCAGCGTGTGGCCATCGCACGCGCCATTGCCAAGCGTCCCGACGTGCTGCTGTGCGACGAACCCACCGGCGCCCTGGATTTCGCCACCGGGCGGCTGGTGCTGGAGGTGCTGGAGCGCATCAACCGCGAACTGGGCACCACCACCGCGGTGATCACCCACAACGCCGCCATTGCGAACATGGCCGACCGGGTGATCCATCTCTCCAGCGGCCGAATCGCCTCCGTGCAGGTCAATGACCGTCGTGCCGCCCCCTCGGAGTTGTCGTGGTGAGGCTGCCGGCCCTGGAGCGCAAGCTGCTGCGCGACCTGTGGCGGTTACGCGGACATCTCGCCGCGGTGGCGTTGGTCACCGCCTGCGGCGTGGCCACCTGGGTCACCATGCGCAGCGCCTACGAAGGCATGCTCGAAGCCCGCGAGCACTACTACACGCGCTGGCGTTTCGCCGATGTGTTCGCCGATTTGCGCCGCGCACCCATCAGCCTGGCCACGCGAGCCGCTGCTCTGCCCGGCGTGGCAGCCGTGCAGGCACGCACCAGCACCGAAGCGCAGGCGGTGGTGCCAGGCTTTCAAGAGCCGGTCACGGTGCGTCTGGTGGCGCTGCCCGAACCGCCCGGGAGTGCGCTCAACGACGTGTTCGTGCGCAGCGGCCGCCGCCCGCTGCGGGGCGCCGCCGATGAGGTGCTCGCTGCCGAGGGGTTCGCATCGGCCCACGGACTGCGCCCCGGGGACAGCCTCGAAGCGGTGATCAACGGCCGCTGGCAGCGCCTGCGGCTCACCGGCACCGGCGGATCGCCCGAGTACGTGCACGTGATCGGTGGCGCTGGTGTGTTTCCCGACGATCTGCGCTATGGCGTGCTGTGGATGGATGGCGCTGCCCTGGCTGCGGCGCTCGACATGCGCGACGGATTCAATGCGCTGGCGCTGGCGCTGGCCCCCGGCGCTGACGCCCGCGAGGTCATCGCCCGGCTCGACACCCTGCTCGTACCCTGGGGATCGCCCGGCGCCTACGGCCGCGACGAACAGGTATCCCACCAGATGCTCGACGGCGAAATCCAGCAAGACCGCGTCACGGGGGTGGTGGTGCCGGCCATCTTTCTCGCCGTGGCCGCGTTCCTGATCCACAACGTGCTGGCGCGCCTGATCGCCTTGCAGCGCGCCCAGATCGGTGTACTCAAGGCCTTCGGCTACGGCAACGGCCGCATTGCCCTGCATTACCTCGAGCTGGGCCTCGCCGCAGTGCTGGCGGGCGGTATCGCAGGCCTGCTGCTGGGCCTCTGGCTTGGAGCCGGACTGGCCGGCATCTATCAGCGGTTTTTCCACTTCCCCGAACTGGTTCTGCGGGTGTCGGCCGCCAACGCCGCCGGCGCGCTGGCCGTGTGTCTGGCCGCCGCCAGCGCCGGCGCCTGGCCAGCGGTGCGCCGTGCCCTGGCCCTGGCCCCCGCGGAGTCCATGCGTGCCGAACCCCCGCCCCAATTCAGGCCCCAGCTGCTGGAACGTCTCGGCCTTCATCGCCGGCTGCCGCCCACGGCGCGCATGGTGCTGCGCAATCTCGAACGCCGCCCGCTGCGGGCAGCGGCCTCGGTGACAGCCGTGGCGCTTGCTTGCGCCCTGCTGGTGGTCGGTCGCTTCGGCATCGACGCCCTCGAGGAAACCGTGCGTGTGCAGTTTCGCGAGGCCCGCCGCGACGATGTCCGCGTGGCGTTTCGCGAGGCCCTGTCGCCGGAGGCGGCCCGCGCTCTGGGCAGCCTGCCCGGCGTGCTGCAGGTGGAAGCCATTCGCGTGGCCTCGGCCCGCCTGCGCCACGGCCACCGCAGCAAACGCGTGGCGGTGTTCGGCCTGGCCCCAAGGGCCGAGCTGCACCGCATCGTGGATGCCGATGGCCGCGAAGTGGCGCTGCCGGCGGAGGGCCTTGTGCTGGGCACAAGCCTGGCGCGCGTGCTCGGCATCACACCCGGCGACACGGTGGAGGCCGAGTTTCTCGAAGGCGAGCGGCGCGTGCGCCAACTACCCGTGACCGCCACGGTGAATGAATCCGTTGGCTTGGGCGTTTACGCCTCGCGCGAGGCGCTGGCGCGCTGGCTGGGCGAAGGCCCGCGCATCACCGACGCGTATCTGCGCGTGGATCCGCCGCAGCTCGAAGCGCTGCACGCCCGGCTGCGCGAGATTCCCGCCATCTCCGGCGTGACGCTGCGCGAGGCCACCATCACCACCTTCCTGGATACCATCGCACGCAATCTGCGTATTTCCATCGACATCCTGGTGGTCTTCGCCTGCGCCATCGCCGCGGGCGTGGTGTACAACGGCGCCCGCATCGCCCTGTCGGAACACGCCGCCACCCTGGCCAGCTTGCGCGTGCTCGGATTCCGTCGTGGCGAGGTCACCGCCATCTTGTTGGGTGAGCAGGGGCTGCTCACTGCGGTTGGCATTCCCCTGGGCCTGCTGGTGGGCTACGGCCTGTGCGGCTGGCTCGCCGCGCTGCTGGAGACCGACTTCTACCGCTTGCCGCTCACCCTCTCCGGTAGCACCATCCTCACTGCCGCCGGCGCCGTGGCGGCCGCGGCTGTGGCCTCGAGTGCGCTCGTGGCTTGGAGAGTGCGCCATTTGGACCTCGTTGCCGTGCTGAAAACCCGTGAGTGAAGCCGCGCCCTGGCTCAAACGCATCGCCATTGCTCTCGGCGCGGTGATCGCCCTGGGCGCGGTGGGCTGGCTGCTGTTCGCCCCCACGCCCCCCGAGGTGGAGGGTGCAACCGCGCTGCGCGGCCCCATGCGGGTGACCGTGGACCAGGAGGCGGAGGTTCGGGTCCACGACCGTTATGTGGTGGCGGCCCCGGTATCCGGCCGGCTGCGGCGGGTGGACCTGCACGACGGCGATCCAGTCACCGCCGGCCAGGTGCTCGCCCTGCTTGATCCTGCGCCCCTGGATCCGCGCACCCGTGCCGAAGCCCTGGCGCGGGTCGATGCCGCACAGGCCCTGCTGCGCGAGGCGGAGCAAAACGTCCAGCAGGCCCTCTCGGCGCGCGATCAGGCGCGGCGCGACCGCGACCGCGCCACGCGCCTGGCGGAGGAACGCTTCGTGACGGCGGAGATCGCCGAGCGCGCCCGCACCGCCGCCGCATCCGCCGAGGCCGCGGCGGCGGCGGCGGCGGCGCGCCAGTCGGCCGCCCGTTCCGAGCTCGCGGCCGCCCGCGCCGCGCTGCTGACCTCGCCTGGCCACGGCACCGGGGCCACGGTGCGGCTCGCGGCGCCCACCGCCGGCCGGGTGCTGCGGGTCATGGAAAAGAGCGAGCGCACGGTGGCCCAGGGCACCGCGCTGATGGTGATCGGCGATCCGGCGCGCCTTGAAATCGTTGCCGATGTGCTGTCCTCGGATGCGGTGCGTATCCGCCCCGGCGCCCCGGCAAGCCTGGAAGACTGGGGCGGCCCGCCACGCGCCGCCCGCGTACGTCTCGTGGAGCCCTATGCCTTCACCAAGGTTTCCGCGCTGGGCATCGAGGAGCAGCGGGTCAACGTACTGCTGGATCCGGTGGACACGCTAGACGGCCTGGGCGACGGCTATCGCGTGGAAGCGCGCATCGTCACCTGGTCCTCGCCCGATGCCTTGAAGGTACCGGCGAGCGCCGTGTTCCGGCATGGCGAGGGCTGGGCGGTGTTCCTGCTGCAAGACTCGCGCATCCGGCTTGCGCCCGTGGAGGCGGCCGAGCGCAACGCCCGCGAGGTACGCATCGCCGCGGGTCTCGATGCCGGTGCGGTGGTGGTGCGCTTTCCCTCCAATGAACTGACCGATGGCGCGCGGGTGCGCGTGCGCAACCCCTCCGCGCGACGACCCTGAAGCGCTTCGCGTAGCATTGCGCGCCTACGCGGAGGAACGCAGTCCATGATCGAACACTTCCCCGTCCATGCATCGGACTATCCCGGTGCCGTGCTGGTCACCGGCGCGGGCGGTTGTATAGGCAGCTGGGTGTTGGCGCTGCTGGTGCGCAACGGCATCCCCGCCGTGGCCTTCGACCTGACCGAAGACCGGCGCCGGCCCGGCCTGCTGCTGGAGGCCGAGGAACTGGCGCGCGTGCGCTGGCTGACCGGCGACGTGAGCGACACGCAGCGCGTGCTTGAAGCGGTGCGCATGAGCGGCGCCTGCGCCATCGTGCACCTGGCCGGTCTTCAAGTCCCCTTCTGCAAGGCTGACCCTGTGGCCGGCGCCCGAGTGAACGTGGTGGGCACGGTGAACATGTTCGAGGCGGCCCGCGCCCAGGGAATCCGGCGCGTGGCCTATGCCAGCTCCATCGGCGCCCTGGGCGCCTTCCCCGATAGCCCGTGGGGCGCCACCCTTTACGGCGCCTACAAGTACTGCAACGAGCAGACGGCCAAGGTGTACTGGCGCGACTGGCAAGTGCCCAGTGTGGGCTTCCGGCCGGGCGTGGTGTACGGCGTGGGCCGAGACCAGGGGCAGACCTCCAAGACCACCGTGGCAATGCTGGCCGCCGTGGCAGGGCAGCCCTACGACATTCCGTTCCGCGGCCCGGTGTCCTGGCTGCACGCGGGAGAGGTGGCCAGCGCTTTCCTCAAGGCCGTATCCCGCGACGGCGACGACGCACCCGTGTTCGACATCAACGGCCCCTGCCTGAGCGTGGAAGAGGGCGTTGCCCTGCTGCGGCAACTGGTGCCCGGCGTTCCACTGCAATGCTCGGGTCAGCCCCTGCCGTACCCCATGGACCTGTCCGACGAGCCGCTGCGCGCCCATGTGGGCGACTACGGCCGAGTGACGGTGGAACAGGGCATGCGCGCCACCCTCGACGCGTTCCGCGGGCTGCTTGCCCGCGGCGCCCTGGAGCTGCCACGATGAAGCCGCCCTCCGCACTTCCATGGCAATCTCGGCGCCGCGCGGCCGTACTGCTGCTCACCGCCGTGCTCGCCTCCCTGTCCGGCACCGGGCGGGCAGCCACTGAAATCGGCACCCCCGCGCCCGAGCTGCGGGGCGTGCTGGTGTCAGGCGAATCCTTCGATCTGGCCGACTACCGCGGCAAGGTGGTGCTGGTGAACTTCTACTCCAGCTATTGCCGCGGCTGCGCCTACGAAATCGGCAGCCTGGAGACTTTCCGCGACGAGCACGCCGCCGAGGGTTTCCACATCCTCATGATCGGCGTGGACCGGCCCGAGGACAAAGGGCGCGTGGCGCGCATGCTCGGCATCTACAACCTGCAAGGCGGCATGACCGACGAGCTCACCGCTTCCGGTTTCGAGCGCCGCTATCCCACGCCTACAGCATTCGTGATCGATCGCGAGGGCGTGCTGCGCGATCGCATCAATGGCGCCAAGACCCTGCCGCGCCTCAACGAGCTGCTGCTGCCCTGGCTGCGCAAGTCGCCCTGAGGGGGCGGCAGGCGCACCTCCCTGTCACTGGCTGCTCGCGGGCTGCGCACCAGGGCTGGCCACCACAGCCATGAACTCGGCGGCGGTCAGACCGTTCAGGCGCAGCTCGCCGCCCTCCAGCACCGCCTCCACGCGCAGCCATTCCCCGGCGGCGCGCAGCAACCCCGCCTCCACCAGTTCACGCAGGCGCGCCTCTGCCATGCGCGCAGCGAGTTGCGCGGCCGCCGCCTCGTCCATGGGTTGCCCGGTTTGCGACTGGGTCGTCCAGGCGGGCGCCGCGGCACGCTTCTCCAGAACGAAGCGCAGCAGTTCGGGGGAAATCTCCACCACGGCGCCGCCCGAGAGGCGCTCGCCCAAGGAGCCAAGGGCGGCGGCCTCGTCCGGGGCCTTGCCCGCCGCGGAAGCTGCAGGCTTCAGCTCCATGTGCCCCTGGGCACGCAAGGCCCCGCGGGGAGACCTCAGCGCCAGTTGCCTGAGGCTCAGGCGCGGCGAGCGGGCAGCAAGGTCATCGGCCAGCTTGGTCAGCGTGCCGAGCACGCGCTGGCTCTCCTCCTCCGTGGCCGGTCCGGAGGGTTGCAGCGCCTCGCTGGCGTGCATGAACTCGCTTAACGCAGCGCGATCCAGGCGCTCGGCATCCACTTCCACAACCATGTCGTTGAGCAACGGTTCTGATGCCGCTGCACCGGCCTTCGTGACGCTGGCCAGGGCCATCTTGAACCCCGACCCCAGGGTGGCGCCTTCGTCCTTCTGCCAGCCCTCGATTCCGAGACCGCGCACACTGTAGCGACCGAAGGCGCCCGACGCCTCCGCCGTCTCCATGCGAACAACCGAGCGTCCCGTCCAGTGCAAGCTGTTGGGGCCCGACAGATTCCACTCGCCGTTGCCGCTGATGGCGCCCACGGTCAACAGCGATCCCAGCCTCTGCACCGTGAGCCCCGGAGACTCCAGGGTAAAGGTTGCCACCTGGGCGCCCGACAGCTTGAGGGTGGCGGTCAGCCCACCCCAGGCGCTGCGCACGCCATTGGTGGTGCGCTCGAAGGGCGGCGACACGATCTCGGTGACGCTGCCGCCCTCGAAGGGCATGATGCTGGCAATGGTGATTGCCGCCTGGCCGCCAAACAGCTCGTCCAGCGCCGCCTTGACCTGGTCGGGGCCCCGCAGGCGCGTCTCGATGCGCCCCCAGCCATAGTCCGGATGGGGGCCGTGGGCGATCTGGTGCTCGAGCTCCAGGAACATCTCGGGCATGCCGCGCGGCGACACCCGGGAGACGGCGGTGGAGCTGCGCAAGCCGCGATCGTAGGACACCACGGTCATGGTCACGGACATGGCCGGGTCGGCCGACAGGGCTTCGGCCCGCGCCCGAAAACCCTCCTCCGCCCTGCTGCCCGTCCACCACGCCGCACCCGCCAGACCGCCGGTGCCAAAGACCACAACCCCGGCGCCCGCCAACAGCCAACCTGTCCTCTTCATGCCGTTTCTCCCCATGCGTGTCCATCTGGCCCGCCCGTGGCACCGTTGCTCGCGATGTCACGACCACCCCGCCGATCATCGGCAGGCGGCGCCGACACGCCCCTGCCGCCCCCGGAGCCCGCTGCATCACCGCGCCTGAAAACACCCCAACGCCGGGTCACCGAGGCCGGGCACCGGCCCGGCTGCACCTACAGCGAACCGAGAAACCGCAGCAGCGCCTCGCGATCGGCCCGGGGCATGGCGACGAAGGCATCGCGCGATGGTTGTGCCTGCCCTCCGTGCCAAAGGATCGCCTCCGCAAGGGTACGCGCGCGACCGTCATGCAGATAGGTGGTCTGGCCGTTCACCGTGGCGCTCAACCCGATGCCCCACAGCGGCGGTGTGCGCCACTCCCGGCCGCTGGCGGCGAAATCGGGGCGGCCATCGGCGAGCCCTTCCCCCAAATCGTGCAGCAACAAGTCGGTGTAGGGGCGGATCACCTGGTTCGACAGGGCCGGCAGGCCCGCCACTTCGCCCGTGCGCAGTTCGGGCACATGGCAGCCGTTGCAGCGCGCCTGGGCGAACAGCGCCTCGCCCCGCACCACCGCAGGATCGTCCACGCCGCGGCGGGCCGGCACGGCGGCGGCGCGCAGGTGAAACTCCACTGCCGCCCAGCGCACCTTGCCCAGTTCCGGACGGCCCGCGGGCATGAATTCGCGGCACTGCTTCTGCACCGGCGGGCAGTTCTGCTCGGGAAAGTAGTCGCTGCTCACGCCGATATCGCCATGAAAAGCGGCGGCCACCTGCTGGCGCAGGTTGGCCACGTTGGCCTTGTGGCCGAAGCGGCCCAGAGACGGGGTGCCGGTGGCGTAATCCCAGGCGCGGTTCGGGTGCCCGCCCATGGCGGGGTCGGGCGGGTCTTGCGCCAGGGCGAGCAACACGCTGTCGGGAACCGCATCGAGCAAGCCGAGGCCCACCAGCGGCGGCGCGACGCGTGCCGAGGTGAGCACCTGCGCGCCCAGCGGACCGAACTCCAGCCCGCGCAGAGCCACCACCGGGCGGCGTAGCGGCACCAGTTCCCCGTCCGGCAGGCGCACCGCCTGCAGTTCTTCCCAGGCAAGCTCCACGCTGCCTTCCGCGGGCACCACACCCGGCACACCACGCGTCTGAAGCTGATCGCCATAGGCGGGATGGGGCTGGGGCGCGCCGCGGGCATCGCTGCCCGGCAGGCTCAGGCGCACGATCAGGCTGTGGGGCCCATCGCCCGAAGCCACGGGTGCGCCACGGCCGTTGCGCACGTGACAGGTGGCACAAGCCTCGGCGTTGAAGGTGGGGCCAGACCCCCACTCGCCCTTCTCGAACCAGTAATTGACCCAGCGCGCATCGAGGTGCTCGGCGCCAATACGGAAGTGCTTCATCTGGGCGGCATCGAGGCTCGCCAGGGGCTGCCGGTAGGCCGCGGCGGAAGCGTCCGCCGTGCTGGCGGCGCCCGCCAGCAGCGCCTGCTCGAGTACGGGAAGAGGCTGACCCGCCCGCGTCGCCGTCACCAGCGACAGCGCGCACAAGGCGATCGTCGCCGCGCCCTTGCTCGCCATCGCGCCGCGCCCTGGCTAGCCGGCCGCGAGCTGTGGCGTATTCACCACGCGCGTCCACCCGTAGGGATCGGGCGCGCGGCCGGTCTGTATGCCGGTCAGCGCCCGGTACAGCCGCTGGGCCACGGGGAAATCAGGTGCCCCGCTCACGGCCACGTCCTCGCCACGATAGCCGATGCGGTTCACGGGCACGATCACCGCGGCAGTGCCCATGCAGAACACCTCGGTGATGCGAGCGCGCTTCACGTCGGCCAACACTGCATCGATGTCCAAGCGCTCCTCGCGCACCCCAAGCCCCAGATCAGGCGCCAGGCGCAGCACCGAATCGCGGGTGATGCCATGCAGGATGCTGCCCGACAGCGCCGGCGTGACGATCTCCCGTCCCTCCACCACGAACGCCA
>JBIIUM010000224.1:0-5098 GCA_044339985.1 Burkholderiales bacterium
ATCCCCTCGGCGCAGACGAACTCCCCGGGCCACGGGACGAGCGAGTCGAAGGTGATGCGGTCGGCCTTCGCCGCCTGTTGCACGCCGGCGACCTTGAGGTTCGCGAGGATGCGCTCGGGGAAGCTCTGGCCAGCCGCCACGTAGCCCGTCTTCTTCTCGAGGACCTTCGCCGGGCCCGGTGCGCCATCCTCGTCGGCGACGATCATCCGGTGCGGCGAGAGCGACTCCACGGTGAACGGCCCAGCCACGCGGACGCGCTTCTTGTCCTCGTAAGGGCGGTCGTAGAGGTACTCGTACTCCGCCTTCGCAGCGATGGAAGCATCAATCTCCTTCTGGCGACCGATGCGCGCCTCCCACCACGACGCGTGAAGGGCCTTGGCCTTCTCAGGCCACTTGGCGTCCGCCTCGCGTGGGATTTCCCACTCCTCCCAATTCTCCTTCAGCGCTGCATTCAGGTCCCGGCGCAGCGGCTCAAGCTCTTCCTGCCAATGCTCCCAGATGACGTCAATCTCGGCGTTATTGGCGATGGACTTGAGCGTGATATGCGGGACGCGCTCGTACACGAAGCCGAGGCGCAGGTCACCGTGCACCGGCTGCGTACTGGGGGCGGTGCGGGTGATCTCGGCTTCCTTCAGCTGGCCCTCGCGGGAGTCGGCGAGGAGGTAAGCGGCGTACCGAGCGCCCATAATGCGGGAGCGGGCCAGCGCGAGAGCGACTCGGGAGGTGTCGATGGTGATCCAGCGACGCCCCCATTGCTCGGCTACCGTGGCGGTGGTGCCGGATCCGCAGGTGGGGTCGAGGACGAGGTCGCCGGGGTTGGTGGTCATCAACAGGCAGCGTTCGACCGCTCTGGTCGCTGTCTGGACCACGTACACCTTGGGGTCGACCCTGCTCTGAATGCCCGCTACGTCAGGCCAGTTGTTAGCTAGCGGGAAGGCGGCAAAGTCTTCGATGAAGCGCCGATAGCTGAGGCTGCCCCCCGTGACATCGACGCGACCGCCCCGGGACAGCCTAGTCATCCCCTCAACCGTCGTGGTCCAGCCTCGTCCGCGACTTGGCGACACTGACATTCCAGCGTGGGTGAACTTGAACGACATCGCCCCCGACTCGCTGTTGTCTCTGCCTTGTCGCTGAGAGGTGAGATCTCCCTGGCGAAAGGCGCGCCATCCCTGAGGAAGATCCGCCCTTCCCTCACGCACCTCACGATCGAGCTGATGGACTCGCAGCGCTGCATCCACTGCCTTGTCATACTTTCGACTTCCCTCACCGCCAAGATCCTTCGCGGTGTAAAGTGCATTGTACCTGACGCGCGTGATGTCACGCGCATACCATACCAAGTAGTCGCCAACCGACGCGATGTGCTCCGCCGTGAGCCCAGGGGTCTTCGCAAAGATGATTTGCGCGACGAAGTTTTGCGCCCCAAAGACCTCATCCATCACCGCCCGCACTCGGTGCACATTCTCATCTCCGATTTGCACGAAGATGCTCCCACTCTCCGTCAGCAGATCCCGCGCGACCGTCAACCGATCGCGCAGGTACGTGAGATACGAGTGAATGCCATCCCGCCACGTGTCACGGAACGCCTTGACCTGCTCCGGCTCCCGCGTGATATGTGCCGCATTCCCGTCCTTTACGTCGCGGCTGGTGGTGCTCCACTGGAAGTTCGAGTTGAACTTGATTCCGTACGGCGGATCGAAGTAGATGCACTGCACCTTCCCCCGTAGCCCCTCGCGCTCCGCCAGCGACGCCATCACCTGCAGGGAGTCCCCGAGAATCATCCGGTTCGTCCAGTTCTGTTCGTGCTGGTAGAACTCGGTCTTGTCCACCCCCTTCGGAATGCCGTTGAAGTCTGCGAACAGATCCGCCATCAACTCGCCGCTTTCGTGCTGCTTCTCGCGCGTCTGCCGAAGCAGGTCATCAATCAGCGCCTTCGGATGCACCTTCTCCTGGATGTAGAGCGGCGGCGCCGGCACCACGAGGTCGCTCCAATCCTGCTCATCCTTGCCCCGCCAGACGAGCTGGGGGTCCAGGTCGCGGTTCCGACGCTCATAGGCCACCCGTAGCGTGTCGTCCGCCTTGCCGTGCAAGGCAGAGTACTCGGCGGTGGGGATGTTCTTGCGCTTGGCCTCGTCGTGGACAAGGGTCTCCACGGCCTTCGTGGCCTTCGTGGCCTTGGGAGCGCTTGCGGCGGGCTTCTTGGGCATCGTCACCGGCTGGCAGGCACCGCCACGGCGGGCGGTGCGGTCAGGATGTCGAACAGGCGGACGTTGATGTAGTACGTGGCGCGGCCAACTTTGAGCTTCTGGAGAATGCCTGCGGACGCCAGCGCGTCGAGATACTTCGTTGCGGTTACTCGCGAGACATCGAGATCAGCCGTCACGAACCCGATCTTGGTATAGGGATTCGCGAAGAGGTTGTTGATCAGATCCTGGGAGTACATCTTCGGGAACTCAGCCCGAACGCGGTGCTTCACCTCGAGCAGGGCCGTTCGGATTTCGCCGATCTTCTGGATGCCGTCCCGTGCGCTCGCGGTCACGGCGTCCAACATGTAGAGAATCCAGTCCTCCCAGCGCCCATCGTCCCGTACTGCCTGCAGTAGTTCGTAGTAACGTGTCTTCTCGCGCACGATCGGCCCGCTGAGGTAGAGCACCGGCAGGTCAAGCAGACCTTCCTTGAGCAGGTACAGGACGTTGATGATGCGGCCCGTTCGGCCGTTGCCGTCGTAGAAGGGATGGATGCTCTCGAAGCAGTGATGAATGACCGCCATCCGGATCAGCGGATCCGGGCCATCATCCACACCGGCGTTCAGATCCGCCTCGAGTTCGCCCATCAATCGCAGAATCTCGTTTGCGTCCTGCGGCGGCGTGTACACGATCTGGCCGGTGCTTGCGTCTCGGAGGGTCGTGCCCGGCGTCTTGCGAAAGCCAGGCTTGTTGGGCTCGAGCGTCCGCTGGATCTCGAGGATGTGGTTATTGGTGATCAGGCCGTGCTTGGCCACCAACGTCCAGCCGACCCGGAGCGCCTCTCGGTAGCGCAGTACCTCCTTCGCGGCGGGGTTCTCCGGGCCGTCGGGGCCCGAGAGGTGCCGAAACAGCTCGTCGTGCGTGGTGACGATGTTCTCTATGGCCGAGGAGTCCTTGGCCTCCTGAACCCCCAGCGTGTTGATGAGAATGCGCTGGTTGGGGACGGTGATGACCGATCCCTTGAACTCCGCCAGCGCCCGCGATGCCTCCGTGACCCGTCGAAGAACTCGAGGGGCCTCCAGGGCGGAGGTCGGGACGTCAGAGAATCTCAAAGGAAACCCACCTATTCTTGCTATTCACCAAAGATATGTAAAGAAAAACGCCTATTCTTTACATGTTGTCAAGACATGCAAAGAAATCCTCGCGAACGCTTACAGATCCCCCCTCAGCCAACCACGGCGCCGGCGACAAGGCGCTCGAGCTCGGCTTCGATGGCCCGCTCCAGATCCGACTCCATCTCGAACGGGTCCGTGAACTCGGCCGCAGCCCAGCGCCCGTAGCCGCCATGGTTGTTCACGGCGGGTATCCAGCGTTCGCGGAGCACACGGGCCTTCTCCTTGTCGTCCTCGCCCCGCTGGCCCTTGATCTCGACCACCAGATGAAGCGGATCGTCGTGCCCGTCGTCCACCAGCAGGATGAAGTCCGGCCGATAACGCCGCGCCGAGGCGCCAAAGCGATACGGGACCTCGAAGCCCAAGGCGTGGTTCTTGACGTAGGCACGCACTTTCGGGTGCCGCTCCGCGACGCGACACAGCTCCTGTTCCCAGGAGCTATCGCAGATGATCCAGTTCAGGTGGCAGCGGTCGGGGTTCGGCGCCCATCGGAGCGTCTTGGAGGTGTTGAAGTGGACGTGGCGGGTGGACCCGGTCGGGTTGTAGGGGTCGAGCAGCGCCTCGATGTTCGTGCCGTCGCCCACCCGACTCACGATGCCGGCGGTGATCTTCTCGCAGGCCATGTCAGCCAGCTCCTTGTGCAGTAGCTGCGCCGGGTAGGTCCCGCCTTTGCAGACGAGGTAGCCGTCCATCCACTCCCTGGCGAGGCGCTTGAGCTGCCCGAACAGGTGGAGCTTCGGCGCGCCGTTCGGATCGCGCCAGTGCGTGAGCAGGAGGTGCTGGGCCAGGTGGAACAGCACGGTGTTCTGCCGAGTCTCGCGCAGATGCTCGACCGTGAGATTGACCCCCTCGCCGATCAGCCCCTCCTGCCGGACGATCGTGGGACCAATGAGCTCGGGGGTCAGCGTCAGCGTGCTGTCCGGCCCGAAGGTCGCCTCGAGGCGTTCCTCGGGGAGGGCCACCCGATATCCCTCGACACGAGGGAACCGGATCTCGAGGTGGTCGCGGTCCGGTGACACCGCCTTCACGGTGACCGTCGGCTTGACCTGGTTGATCACCGGATCCACGGGCTCGGCCGTGAAGTCGAAGGGGATGCCAAGGACATCCGCGTACTCGACGTCGAAGAGCCCCTGCTCGTTGAGCTCGTAGGACTGCCGACGTAGCGCGCGGCCGATCACCTGCTCGCACAGCAGCTGCGTCCCGAAGGCCCTGACCCCGAGAACATGCGTCACGGTGCTGGCGTCCCAGCCCTCCGTGAGCATCGAGACAGACACGACGCAGCGGATGCTCTCCCCGAGCCGGCCCTTCTTGCCGACCGTGTTCATCACCTCGCGGAGGAGCTCGGCATCGGAGATGTCATCTGCCTTGACCTGCACCCCCGAGCGCTGGCTCTGCTCGCGACGGAAGTGCTCGATCTCGGCCGCGGCGACCTTCCGGAAGTTCTCGTCCAATCCCTCGCCGGACTCGAGCTGGGCGCTATCAATGAGCAGCGTGCGAGGGCGTGAGAGTGCCTTGCCCTCGCCGTCGTGGTTCTGGAAGAGGTTGAACTTCCCGGGAATGTGCTGGACCTGCCCATCCGGCAGCCGTCGCTCGAAGCCGCTGATGAAGTCGAAGACGAGCTTGGAGGCGGCCGTGTTGTTGCAGACGACGATGAAGCAGGGGGGCACGTCCACCCCGGGCGTCTCCTGCCATCGCTGGAAGGTCTTCTCGTAGTGTCCGTACAGCGCCTCGAGAGCGGTCTGC
>JBIIUM010000225.1:0-5094 GCA_044339985.1 Burkholderiales bacterium
GATGGACCAGGTGCTGCGGCCGGTGGTGAAGGGGTTGCCGTGACGGACATCGAGCCCCTGCCCGCCGACTACGCCAGCCTGCTCAAGGACATCCGGCTGCGTGTCCGCAATGCGCAGGCCCGCGCGGTGCTCGCGGTCAACGCCGAGCTCATCCGGCTGTACTGGGACATCGGTGCCCTGATCCACGAACGCCAATCCCGTGAAGGCTGGGGCGCGGGCGTCATCCCGCGTCTTGCGCGGGACCTGCACAACGAACTGCCGGAGGAGAAGGGCTTCTCTGAGCGGAACATCAAGCGGATGCTGGCCTTCTACCGGGAATATCCGCAGCTCGAATTTGTGCCACAGCCTGTGGCACAAATGCCCGCAGGTGAGAAAGGGCCACAGCCTGTGGCACTTTTTCCGTCGGACCTGCTCCTGGCTGTGCCGTGGGGGCACCACGCCGAACTGATGACCAAGGTGAAGGACCCGGCCACGCGCCACTGGTACATGCAGGCCACGGTGCAGCACGGCTGGAGCCGCAATGTGCTGCTGATGCAGATCGAATCCGCCGCCCACCGCCGGCAAGGCAAGGCGGTCAGCAACTTTGCGGTTCGGCTGCCGCCCGCGGAATCCGATCTCGTCCAGCAGACGCTCAAGGACCCCTACATCTTCGACTTCCTGACGCTGGAGGCCGGCTTCCACGAGCGGGAGCTCGAGACCGGCCTCATCCGCCATCTCGAGAAGTTCCTGCTGGAGTTGGGCCAGGGATTCGCCTTCGTCGGGCGGCAGGTCCGGCTCGATCTGGGCGATCAGGACTTCTATGTCGACCTGCTCTTCTACCACTTGAAGCTGCGGTGCTTCGTGGTCATCGACCTCAAGCGCGGCGGCTTCAAGCCCGAGTACGCAGGCAAGATCAACTTCTACTGCAATGTCGTCGATGACCAGCTTCGCCACGAGAGCGACAAGCCCACCATCGGCTTGATCCTCTGCCAGCAGCCCAACCAGGTGCTGGCTGAGTACGCGCTGCGCGGCATGGACAAGCCCATCGGCATCGCCGGCTTCGAGCTGACCCGCCAGCTGCCTACCGAGCTGCAAAGCAGCCTGCCCAGCATCGAGGCCATCGAGCAGGCGCTGGCGAGCGAATCCGACGACCAGTCGTCATGACCACCCACGCCTACACCGAAGACCAGCTCGTCGAACAGCCCGCCATCGGGCTCTTCGGCGTTCTCGGTTGGCAGACGGTGTCGGCGCTGGAGGAGACCTTCGGCTCCGGCGGCAACTCAGCCTCCACGCTGGGCCGCGAGACCAAGGGCGAGGTGGTGCTGACAGGCCGGCTGCGCGCGGCGCTCGAACGGCTGAACCCGGGTTTGGCGGCCGAGGCGCTCACCCGGGCCGTCGACGAGCTCAGCCGCGATCGTTCGGCGATGAGCCTGGCCGCTGCCAACCGTGAGGTCTACGCGCTGCTCAAGGACGGCGTAGCCATCTCGGTGCCCGACCCGGTGCACGGCGGGCAGAAGACCGAGCGCGTGCGCGTGATCGACTGGACGAACCCGGCGGGCAACGACTTCCTGCTGGTCAGCCAGTTCAGCGTGACGGGCGCGATCTACACCTGCCGGCCCGACCTGGTGGGCTTCGTGAACGGCTTGCCGTGGGTGGTGATCGAGCTGAAGAAGCCTGGCGTGCCGGCGCGCGCGGCCTTTGACGAGAACCTCACCCACTACAAGGAGCAGATCCCGGCGCTCTTTGTCTTCAACGCGCTGATGATCGCGAGCAACGGCACCGACAGCCGCGTGGGATCGCTCACCGCCGACTGGGAGCGCTGGGTGGAGTGGAAGCGCATCGAGCGCGAGGACGAGCCGCGCCGGGTGTCGCTGGAGGTGATGCTGCGCGGCACCTGCCAGCCTGCCCGGCTGCTCGATCTGGTGGAGAACTTCACGCTGTTCTCGGAGCACAAGGCGTCGCTGGTGAAGGTGCTGGCGCAGAACCACCAGTTCCTGGGCGTGAACAACGCCATCGCCTCGATGCTGCAGGCGCGCTCCATGGGCCATGGTCGTGGCGGCGTGTTCTGGCAGACGCAGGGCAGCGGCAAGAGCTTCTCGATGGTGTTCTTCGCGCAGAAGGTGCTGCGCACGCTGCCGGGCAACTGGACCTTCGTGGTGGTGACCGACCGGGTGGAGCTCGACGAGCAGATCGCCAAGACCTTCAAGGCCACGGGCGCGGTGGGCGAGGCGGCCGACAGCCATGCGGTGAGCGGCGCGCACCTGCGTGAGCTGCTGGCGGGCAACCAGCGCTACGTCTTCACGCTGGTCCACAAGTTCCAGACCGCCGAGGTGCTGTGCGATCGCAGCGACGTGATCGTGCTGACCGACGAGGCGCACCGCAGCCAGTACGACACGCTGGCGCTGAACATGCGCGCCGCCCTGCCGCGCGCCACCTTCCTGGCCTTCACCGGCACGCCGCTGATCGCGGGCGAGGAGCGCACCCGCGAGGTCTTTGGCGACTATGTGTCGGTCTACGACTTCCAGCAGTCCATCGAGGATGGCGCCACGGTGCCGCTGTTCTACGAGAATCGCACGCCCGAGCTGCAGCTGGTGAACGCGGACCTCAACGACGAGATCTACGAGCTCATCGAGAACGCCTCGCTGGACCCCGACCAGGAAGCCCGGCTCGAGCGCGAGCTGGGGCGGCAGTACCACCTGATCACCCGAGACGACCGGCTCGAAGCCGTGGCCCAGGACATCGTGCGCCACTTCCTCGACCGCGGCTTCCTCGGCAAGGCGATGGTGGTGTCCATCGACAAGGCGACCGCGCTGCGCATGCACGACAAGGTGCGCCAGCACTGGGCGGATGAGACGAAGCGTGTGCAGACCGAACTGGGCAGGCTGGCGATGCGCCCGCTGGGGGATGAGCGATCCGCTGAGCAGGCGCAGCGCGATGCGCGCAAGGCCGAGCTCTTGCGCCGCCTCGATGCGCTGAACACCACCGACATGGCGGTGATCGTGTCACCGGGCCAGAACGAGATCGCGCAGATGGCCGCGCTGGGCCTGGACATCGAGCCGCACCGCAAGCGCATGAACGACTCGCAGCCCGGGCTGGACGAGAAGTTCAAGGACACCACAGACACCTTGCGGCTGGTCTTCGTCTGCGCCATGTGGCTCACCGGTTTCGACGCGCCGAGCTGTTCCACGGTGTACCTCGACAAGCCGATGCGCAACCACACGCTGATGCAGACCATCGCCCGGGCCAACCGGGTGTTCCCCGGCAAGCACAGCGGCGTGATCGTGGACTATGCGAACGTCTTCGCGTCGCTGGAGAAGGCGCTCGCCATCTACGGCAAGGGTGGCGGCAGTGCCAACCCGGTTCGTGACAAGGCCGAGTTGTCGCAAGCCCTGGCCTGCGCGGTGGAAGACGCCAGCGCCTACTGCGCGAGCAAGGGCGTGGACCTCGCCGGCATCGAAGCGCTGCCGGTGGGCGACTTCCAGCGGCTGAAGAAGATCGATGATGGCGTGAATGAGCTGATCTCGCCTGACACGCTGCGCCGAGATTTCTTCGGCCACGAGCGGCTGGTGGGCACGCTGTACCGCGCGGTGAAGCCCGACCTCTCGGCACTGGCGCACACTGGTCGCGTGGCCTGTCTGGCCACGCTTGCGGAGGCGATCCGCGCCAAGCTCAACCCCAATCCGCCCGACATCGGAAGCGTGATGGCGGGCATCAATGCGCTACTCGATGCGTCGATCACGGGCCACGAGATCCGCGAGAGCACGGTGCCTGCGCTCGACCTCTCGAAGATCAACTTCGAGGCGCTGGCCAGCAAGTTCAAGCAGTCCAAGCACCAGAAGACCGACATCGAGGTGCTGAAGGCGGCCGTGCGCGCGCAGCTGGAGAAGATGATCGGGGCCAACCGCCTGCGGGCCGACTTCGCCGAGAAGTTCGAGGCACTGATCGAAAGCTACAACGCCGGCAGCCGCAGCATCGAAGAGCTGTTCCTGGAGCTGGTCAAGCTTTCCAGCAGCCTGGACGAGGAGGCAAAACGCCATGTCCGAGAGGAACTCAGCGAAGAGGAACTGGTGATCTTCGACATTCTCACCCGTCCCTCGCCGGAGCTGAGTTCGGAAGAGCGGACAGAAGTAAAAAAGGTAGCTCGCCAGCTTTTGGGCCGACTGAAGGACCTGCTTGTGTTGAGCTGGCGACAGAAGGCCGCGGCGCGATCGAAGGTCAGGCTGGCCATCAAGGACACGCTGGATGATGGCCTCCCACGAGCCTACACCCCGGAGCTCTACGACCAGAAGTGCACCGCAGTGTTCGAGCATGTGTATGAACGGTATCCGGATCATGGGCGGCTTGATGCCAGCGCCGTGCCCATAGCCCGGACCTAGGGATTTGAGCATGGCTCCGGCGGCGGCCAAGATCGCCTGGCGGATGGCAGGCTCCAGCAGCGTCAAACGCAGCAGTTGGTTGACCGGCGATTGGTGCAGGCCGTCGCGCGAGCGCTGCGGGGTCCGGGATCCGCCACTTCCCGAGGCCAGCGCCGGCCTTGCGAGAAACCACCATTTGCACATGACGCCTCATTCCCAGGCGGTGTGGACGGTCGAGCATCCAACATGGCGGGCAGCGCCTTCACGCTCGCCCATGGCAGCATCTACGCTACCGTCTGCCCTGTGACCCATCCGATCAAAGCTCCGCACCAGACCGATGGCAACAGCCATCCGGGTTGACTTCCCGCCAGGCTGCGAGGCCGGAGAGCCCGCATGAGCAGTCTGGCCCGTATTCAGGGCGAAGGGGGTGCGTGCCTTTGGCCCTCGTCCCTCGGAAAACCCGCGTTCAATCGTTTATGTCCGCCTTGGGAACCCTGATGGAAACTCTGCTCATCTCCACCGGGGTTGTCGCGCTTGCGGAAATCGGCGACAAGACCCAGCTGCTGGCATTCATCCTTGCCGCTCGCTTCAAGAAACCGGCTCCCATCATCGTGGGCATCCTGGTTGCCACCCTCGTGAACCACGGCCTCGCGGGCGCCCTGGGTGCGTGGATCACCCACATCGTCAGTCCGGAGATTCTTCGCTGGGCGCTGGGCGTGTCCTTCATCGGCATGGCCATCTGGACCATGATCCCTGACAA
>JBIIUM010000226.1:0-5093 GCA_044339985.1 Burkholderiales bacterium
AACTGGCCGAGGGGCTGTACCCGCTGCTGGTGCTGTCGGCCGGGCTGAGCGTGTTTTCCGTCACCAACGCCGCGGGCGGCAGCGGCTTCCTGGCCATCTATCTGGCGGGCGTGGTGGCGGGCAACCGCCAGATGCACGGCGCACCCAACATCCTGCGGGTGCACGACGGGCTGGCGTGGCTTGCCCAGATCGTCATGTTCCTGGTGCTGGGGCTGCTGGTCACGCCCTCGGAGCTTCTGGGCGACGCCCCCGCCGGGCTGGCCATCGCCGCGGTGCTCATGCTGGTGGCGCGCCCGCTGGCGGTGGCCGTGTCGCTGTTGCCCTTTCGCTTTCCGTGGCGCGACCAGGTGTTCATCTCCTGGGTGGGGCTGCGCGGCGCGGTGCCCATCATCCTGGCGCTGTTCCCGCTGCTGGCCGGGCTGCCCCGGGCGGCGCTGTACTTCGACGTGGCCTTCTTCGTGGTGCTGGTGTCGCTGGTGGCGCAGGGCTGGACCATTGCCTTCGCGGCGCGGCGCCTGAAGCTCGAAGTGCCGCCCGAACCTGCGCCCCTGCAGCGGGTGGAGGTGGAGGGCAGCCGCGCCGAGCCGCTGGCCTTCGTGAGCTTTCGCGCCGCCGAGGACAGCCCGGTGCTGGATGCCGACACGCCCGCCACCGTACTGGGCGACGGTGTGCGGCTGGCCGGCTGGCTGCGCGACGGACGCTTCTGCGCGCCGGTGCACGGCGAGCGCCTCGCCGCCGGCGACGTGGCGCTGCTGCTGGCGCGGGAAGACCGTCTGGACGGCCTGGCCCAGGCCTTCAGCGGCGCCACCGGCGATGCGCGCCCCAGGCGCGATCGCTTCTTCGGCGCCTTTGCGCTGGATGCCGGCGTGGTGATGGCTGATCTGGAGGCCGTGTACGGCCTGCCCGTGGCCCCGGGCGAGCGCGACCTGCCCGTGGGCGCCTTCATCGCCCGCCACGTGGGCGCGCGCGCCGTGCCCGGCGATGCCGTGCGCCTGGGCGAGGTGGAGCTGGTGGTGCGCGCCGTGCGCGAAGGCAAGATCGCTGAAGTGGGCCTGCGCCTGCCGGAGTAAGGGCGAAGCCGCAGCCTCGCGCCAGCCTCTAGAATCCCGGCCTTTGGCGCACGAGCGCCGGCACGGGAGAACGATATGCAACCGCAAACCAAGCCGCGGGGCCGCGGCAAGTGGATTCTTTACCTGCTGGTACTGCCGCTGGTGCTGCTGGCCGCCTACACCTGGTTCTCGCTCACCTGGAGCTATTCCCAGGGCGAACGGGCGGGCTATGTGCAAAAGCTCTCCAAGCGCGGCTGGCTGTGCAAGACCTGGGAAGGCGAACTGGCGCTGGTCACCATGCCCGGCACGGTGGCCGAGAAGTTCAACTTTACCGTGCGACGCGAGGAAGTGGCCGAGCGCATCAACAACAGCATGGGGCAGCGCGTGTCGCTGGAGTATCGCCAGCATGTGGGCGTGCCCTCCAACTGCTTCGGCGACAGCCAGTACTTCGTGGACAACGTGCGCCTGGTGCAGGAACCCACCCTGTTACCCGGAAGCAGTACGGCGCCCGCTGCCGCACAGCCCCCCGCCTCGCCGCCGGCCGCCGGCACGCCGCCCGCTGCACCACCCCCCGCACCACCCGCCAAGTAAGCCGGCTGCCGCCATGACCGGGGTGATGCTGGTAACGGGCGCCGGGCGCGGCATTGGCGCGGCCTGCGCCCGCATTGCCGCCCGCGAGGGCTATGCCGTGGCCGTGAACTACGTGCGCCAGCGCGAGCCCGCCGAGGCCCTGGCCGCGCAGATCCGCGCCAGCGGCGGCAAGGCTGTGGCGCTGCAAGCCGACGTGGGCAACCGCGAGCAGGTGCAGGCCCTGTTCGCCGCCGTGGACCGCGCACTGGGCCCGCTCACGGCGCTGATCAACAACGCCGGCATCACCGGCCCGCTGGCCGCCGTGGAGGACACCGACCCCGCGGCGCTGCGAAGCGTGTTCGCCAGCAACGTGGACGCCCTGTTCTGGTGTTGCGGCGAAGCCCTGCGGCGCATGTCCACCCGCCACGGCGGCGCGGGCGGCGCCATCGTCAACGTGGGCTCCATCGCCTCTCGCTACGGCGGCATGGCGGGCATGGTGGCCTACGCCGCCTCGAAGGGCGCCGTGGACAGCTTCACCATCGCCCTGGCCAAGGAAGCCGGCCCCCAGGGCGTGCGCGTGAACGGCCTGCGCCCGGGCACCACGCGCACCGACATCCTGGCGCCCCTCGGCGGCGCCGACCTCGAAGCCCGCGTGGCTGCCGCCACCCCGCTGGGCCGCCTGGGCGAGGCCGACGAAATCGGCGAGGCGGCGGTGTGGTTGTGCAGCGCCCGCGCCTCGTTCACCCACGGCGCCATCCTGGACGTCTCGGGCGGGCGCTGAAGCCCCGCGCCCCCCCCCCGCACCACCCCACACCGGGACAACCCCCTTGACCACCATCGCCCAGGTCCGCAGCGACCTGTACCGCATTCCCCTGCCCACCACGCTCACCGACAGCACCCACGGCGAGATGACCCACTTCGAGCTGGTCACCGCGCGCATCACCGACAGCGACGGCGCCGAGGGCACGGGCTACACCTACACCGTGGGCACCAACGGCTCGGCCATCCACGCGACCATCGCCACCGACCTGACGCCCCTGCTCACCGGCGCCCGGGCCGACTGCATCGAAGCGCTGTGGCAGCGCATGTGGTGGCACCTGCACTACGGCGGCCGCGGCGGCGCCGCCACCATGGCCATGGCCGCCGTGGACATTGCCCTGTGGGACCTCAAAGCGCGCCGCCTGAACCAGCCGCTGTGGACGCTGCTGGGCGGCTTCGATGCGCGCGTGCCCTGCTACGCCGGCGGCATCGACCTGTGGTTCACCCTGGACGCGCTGCTGGCCCAGACCGACGGCAACCTGGCCAAGGGCTTTCGCGCCATCAAAATGAAAGTGGGCCGCCCCAAACTGTCGGAGGACGTGGCGCGCGTGAACGCCATGCGCCAGCACCTGGGCCCCGACTTCCCCCTCATGGTGGACGCCAACATGCGCTGGAGCCCCGACGAGGCCATCCGCGCCGCCCGCGCCCTGCAACCCGCCCAGCCCGTGTGGCTGGAAGAGCCCACCATTCCCGACGACATCGCCGGCAACGCCCGCGTGGTGCGCGAGGGCGGATTGCCCGTGGCCACGGGCGAGAACCTGCACACCGTGCACGAGTTCCACAACCTCATCCACGCCGGCGCCGTCACCTTTCCCGAACCCGACGTCACCGTGGTGGGCGGTGTCACCGGCTTCATGAAAGTGGCGCGCATCGCCGAGGCGGCCAACCTGCCCGTCACCTCTCACGGCGCCCACGACATCACCGTCCACTGCCTGGCTGCCTGCCCCAACCGCAGCTACCTCGAAGCCCACGGCTTCGGCCTGGACCGCTACATCGCCGAACCGCTGCGCATCGAGGAAGGCTTCGCCATCGCACCCGACCGGCCGGGGCACGGCATCAGTTTCGATTGGGAGGGGTTGGAGGGGTTGCGCAGCGCGGGTTGAGGCCGCGGCGACTGGGGGGCGCCCCCCGCCCGCAATGCCATCGACCGCGATACAGGAGAACTGCGCCCAGGTCGCGACGAATGCTGGTGCGGGTTCAGTGCCGAGAGGCCACGGTCGTCGACCGGACCGGCTGCCAGGTGGTCGCCGGTCGATCACCCGTTCGAGAACGGCGAGCGCCACCACGAGATCGAAGAAACAAGGCAGCTTTGGTGCGGGGCCATTAAACAGCCCCGGTCATCGATGCCACCGCGGGCCACATCCCCACAGCTGGCATTACAGAAGTTCGCGCCAGCCTACAACGACCCAGGCATTCCCGCGGCCATGGCCGGGCTTCCGTGAGGGCACGGCACGAGGCCGTGGAAAACATGGGAAGGTTCTATGCCTTCCGCTCGATATGTCGAGCTTCAATGAGGCCACGGCACGAGGCCGTGGAAAACCGCGGTGACCGTGGCCTCGGCGCCCGTGTCGGAGCTGCTTCAATGAGGCCACGGCACGAGGCCGTGGAAAACTTGCTTGCGCGTCAGCAATTCTTCGCGACAACTCGTAGCTTCAATGAGGCCACGGCACGAGGCCGTGGAAAACCTCTCAGCCGCGTTGAGCGAGGTTCTGAGGTGACCGAGGCTTCAATGAGGCCACGGCACGAGGCCGTGGAAAACAAAAAACGGCGGTGCGCGCCGTGGTGGCAACCGAAGCTTCAATGAGGCCACGGCACGAGGCCGTGGAAAACCCCAACGCAGCCTGTCCAGCCAGACCTGGGCCGAATCGCTTCAATGAGGCCACGGCACGAGGCCGTGGAAAACCGCGAAAAGCAAGATTCCGCGTGGGCGAGGCACTTTGCTTCAATGAGGCCACGGCACGAGGCCGTGGAAAACGCATCCCCCATGGGTCGGGCCATTCCTCGATCATCTCAGCTTCAATGAGGCCACGGCACGAGGCCGTGGAAAACTGACTCACCGGCCGGGCTTGAGCCGGGGGAGGCGCGGCTTCAATGAGGCCACGGCACGAGGCCGTGGAAAACACAACTTGCTAAACCGTGTTAGCAAGCAGGTTGCGAGCTTCAATGAGGCCACGGCACGAGGCCGTGGAAAACCAAAGAAGTCGCCCACCTGTCCGAACGGGTTGGCTGGGCTTCAATGAGGCCACGGCACGAGGCCGTGGAAAACCGCGGGGCTGGTGGGCTACTGGCTCTACGAGGAGCGGCTTCAATGAGGCCACGGCACGAGGCCGTGGAAAACGCCTGCGCCACGGCCACCAGCGCGTCGCGGTACTGCCGCTTCAATGAGGCCACGGCACGAGGCCGTGGAAAACGGGGAAGTCCTCCGGTAGAAAAGAATCGTTCTATAAGGCTTCAATGAGGCCACGGCACGAGGCCGTGGAAAACACTAGCTAAGCGGCTTGCACCGCAGTCGGGGATTCGCTTCAATGAGGCCACGGCACGAGGCCGTGGAAAACGACTATGCTGGACGCCTTGTAAAGCCCCCCGGCATGAGCTTCAATGAGGCCACGGCACGAGGCCGTGGAAAACCCCGCCGAGCTCCTCAGCCGCGTGGAT